>JBHIXO010000105.1:0-11013 GCA_041984725.1 Acidimicrobiales bacterium
TCATCCGCTTCGCTGGGTGCGGAAAACGCGGCCAACTCGATCAATACGTGCCGATCCGCCGCCGCCGCGAGGCGACATGTTTCCAGGGGGTTCGCCGCGCACGCGAGAACCGCCACGGCGTCTGGGGAACGGCGAACGCGCCCCCGGCCCGGTCGTCGACGGTGACGACGCTGCCCCGGGCCGCCGCGTGGTCCGAGGCGGCGAAGTCGCGCACCGTGCGGACGACGCCCGACGCCACGCCCGCCTCGTGCAGCAGGGCGACGAGGTCGTCGCCGGTGGGGATCGTGGCGCAGAACTCGCGGAACGCCTCGCGCAGCTCCGGGGCCCGGGCGATGCGCCCGTCCCAGGTCGCCATCGCCGGGTCGTCGAGGAGGTCGTCGCGCCCGATCGCGCCGAGGAGCTCCCGCCAGCCGTGACCGGCGACGTCGCCCGACACGGTCACCCGGCTGCCGTCCGCGGTCTCGACCACGGGCGACCAACCGCTGCCGAGAGCGGCGGGGTGGCCGATCTCGGTCTCGCCGGCGAGCTCCTCCTGGGCGTGCTCGTTGACGAAGAGCATCGTGTCGACCATGGCGACGTCGACGTGCTGGCCCCGGCCGGTGCGCTCCCGGGCGTAGAGCGCGGCGAGCAGGCCCGACAACGTCAGGAGTCCGGTGTAGACGTCGCCGTGGGAGTAGCGGTCGTTGCCGAGCACGGCGCGTCCGGCCAGCCGCTCCTGGTGGCCGAGCTGTCCCGCGGTGGTGCCGCTGTCGGCGTGGGAGACGACGGCGTAGGCCCGCCGGTGCGACCACGGCCCGGTCTGGCCGAAGCCGGTCAGCGAGCCGTAGACCACCCGGGGGTTGACGGCCGAGACGGCCTCGTAGCCGATGCCCCAGCGGGCGCAGACGCCGGGGCGGAAGTTCTCGAGCACGACGTCGACCGTGGTGGCGAGCTCGAAGAGGAGCTCGCGGCCGCCGGGCGCGTCGAGGTCGATGGAGACGTTCTCCTTTCCCGTGTTCTGCTGGGCGTAGTAGCCCGAGATGGCGCCGTGCCGGGGGATCGAGAAGCGGCTCAGGTCGCCGGCCGGTGGTTCGACCTTGACGACCCGGGCGCCGAGGTCGGCCAGTGCCCGACCGCAGATCGGGCCGGCGAGCACTCGGGTGAGGTCGAGCACGACGACCCCCGCCAGCGGCCCGCCGGTGCCGGCGTCGTCGGTTCTCGGCCGGTCGTCCCCCGTCGTCACGCACCGGAATCTAGGTTTCGCGCATGACCACGTTCTCCGGACAGTCGGCCCTCGTCACCGGTGGCGGCAGCGGCATCGGCCTCGCCTGCGCCCGCGCCCTGCTCGTCGACGGCGCATCGGTGACCATCGCGGGGCGGTCCGCCTCCCGCCTCGCCGGCGCCGCCGAGGAGCTCCGGGCCGTCGCGCCCGACGGCGCGGTCGTGGCGACCGCCGAGTGCGACGTCGCGAACGAGGACGACGTGGCCGCCGCCGTGGCCACCGCCGCCGCGGCGGGACCGCTCACCGTGTGCGTGGCCGCGGCCGGCACCGGGACCTTCGGGCCGATCACCGACATGCCCGCCGAGCAGTGGGACCAGGTGCTCGCTGTCAACCTGACCGGCGCCTTCTTCACCGTGAAGCATGCGGCACGGGCCATGGCCGGCGGGGGCCGGGGCGGCAGCATCGTCGCGCTGTCGTCGATCGCCGCGCCCCTCACGCACCGCTGGATGTCGGCGTACTGCGTGTCGAAGGCCGGCCTCGAGGCGCTCGTCCGCAACGCCGCCGACGAACTGGGTCGCAAGCAGATCCGGGTGAACGCGGTTCGTCCGAGCCTGGTGCCCACCGAGTTGGCCGCCGGTCTCGACAACGATCCCCAGGTCCGCCAGGACTACCTCGACTGCATGCCGATCTCCCGCACCGGGACGCCCGAGGACGTGGCCAACGCCGTGCGCTACCTGGCCGGGCCGGAGTCGTCGTGGGTCACGGGCCAGTGCCTCGGCACCGACGGCGGCCACACGCTGCGACGCGGCCCCGACCTCGACCACTGGGCCGGGATGATGTTCCCCGACGCCGTGGCCACGGTCGACTGACGGCGGACCGGGCTGTTCCGCTCGTCCTGCCAGTTCCGGGAGGGGTCGGCTCGTCCTGCCAGTTCCGGGAGGGGTCGGCTCGTCCCCCCGAGCGGACGGCTAGAGCCCGGTGTCGTCGATGATCTCCTGGAGGCGGTCGAGTTCGCTCGTCGGCGCCTGGGTGGGCATGCCGGCGAGGATGCCCGACACCTTGGTGAACGGGGCGCCGAGGTTCATGCCGGAGTCGTCGATCACGAGCTCGCGGATGTCCTTCTCGTGGGTCGAGCCGCGCATCTTCAGGACGGCGATGCCGCGACGCACCTGGCCGAGGATCTCGACGTAGCGGAGCAGGATGATCGTGTCGGTGAGGGTCGAGATGTGCGACACGGTGACCGACTCGCCGCCGAGCAGCGTGGGCGTCGTCGACGTCATCATCCCCGTGATGCCCCGCTCCTTCAGCCACGACGTCGTGCCGAGGATGAACTGGCGGAAGCTGCGCGGCGTCGAGACGCGCTCGAGGGCCGAGAGGCTGTCGAGGGCGTAGCGGGTGGGCTGGAACGTGTCGAGCTCCTCCCGGATCATCAGGAGGTGCTCCTCGAGCGACATCTCCTCGGGGTAGAGCGTGATGACCTTCAGTTGGCCCGACGCCTCCATGCCCTCGAAGTCGATGCCCCAGCCCCGCGCGTTGCGGAACATCTGGTCGCGGCTCTCCTCGAAGGCCGAGAGGAGGCACTTCTCGCCCGACTCCTGGGCGGCGCCGAGGAACTCGGCGACGGTGAGGGTCTTGCCCGTGCCCGTCGCGCCGCTGACCAGGATGACCGAGTTGCGGAAGTAGCCGCCGTTGAGCATCGAGTCGAGGTCGGCGTTACCCGACGGGACGCGGTCGGTGCCGGAGGGCTGGTGCAGCTTGGTGCTCGTCAGGGGGAGCACGTTGACGCCGGTCTTGGCGTCGATCGTGAACGGGTACTGGCCCTTGCGGTGCGTGGTGCCCCGCAGCTTGAGCACCTGGATGCTGCGCCGGACCGTCTCGGCCTCGAGGACGTTGCGCAGGATCATGACGTTGTCGGCGACGTACTCCTCGACGCCGTAGCGGGCGACGGCGCCGAACTCCTCGTTGCGCTCGGACGTGAGCAGCGCGGTGATGCCGATCTCGCGGAGCAACTCGGCGAGGCGGCGCAGCTCGCGCCGGACCAGACCCTCGTCGGGGTACTCGGAGAAGACGGCGGCGAGACCGTCGACGACGAGACGCTCGGCGCCGGTCCGTTCGACGGCGGCACGGATGCGGGCGTACAGACCCTGGAACTCGTAGGTGCCGACGAACTCGGCGCCGGTGTCGTCGGGCGAGGCGTCGACGTAGGCCCACGTGCCGGCGGCCTCCCAGCCGGCGATGTCCCACCCGAAGCTTTCGCAGTTGGCGCGGAGCTGCTCGGGCTTCTCCTCGAAGGTGACGAAGACGCCGGGCTCGCCGAACTGGCTGATGCCGGCGGCGAGGAACTGCGTGGCCAGCACGGTCTTGGAGCTGCCCGCCGTGCCGGCGAGCAGGGTCGTGCGGCCCTTCGGGAGCCCACCGGCCAGGATGTGGTCCAGGCCGGGGATGCCGGTCTCGAGCTTCTCGACGGATGCCATGGTGTCTCGTCTTCCTATGCGTCGGGGCGTGCTGCGTCGACGGATCGGGCAACTGGGGTCCACTGATCGAACAACAGGCCCGAGACCCGGGCGCGGACCTCCGGCGGGGACAGGTCCCCGACGAGGCGAACCCTAGGCTCGGGCGCGACGCGGATCACGGTCGGAGTCGCGACGATGCGGGCTTCATCGGCCTTCGCGGGGTGATCGGCGACGTCGGTGATCTCGATGTGCAGGTCGTCGACGCGCTCGGCAGCCGCCATCGCGCGGAGCGCGTCGACGGTCCGCTGCCCGCTCGCCGAGATCCCGGCGACGAACACCGTCAATTCGACCCTCGCCACGTGGGATCAGTCGGCACCCGCGCGGACGCGGTAGTACTCGGTGAGCTGCGCCATGAGCTCCAGGGCGACCAGGCGGCTCTCGTTCACCCAGGCGCCGAGGTCGGGCATGCCGCTCTGCACGGCGCGCCGCACGGCGGCGGCGTGGATCTGCAGGGCGTCGCGCGAGCCGGCGTTGGATCGGCCGAGGCGTTCGGCCATGAGCCGGAGGTCGGTGCGATGGGCGCGGGCGTCGACCGCCAGGATCCGGCTCCGCGTCGCCTTGTCGACGATCCCGAGGTACTCGCCGACGACGCCGGCGAAGAGGTCCTCGTCGCGCTCGTCGAGGGGGCGCTGGTGCTCGGGGTCGGGCTCGATCATCGGCAGGCGGCCGGCGTCGGGGTACACCCGGGAGATCGCCCGCCCGATGACGTGCATCAGCAGCTCGTCGGACGCGCCCTTGATCAGGTAGTCGTGGGCGCCGAGGTACAGCAGGCGTGCCGCCAGTGCGGGGTCGTCGGACGCCGAGATCACGACGATCGGACGGGGCCGCGTGAGGTGGTGGGCCCGTTCGAAGGTGTGGATGCCGTGCTCGTCGGGCAGCCCGAGGTCGAGGAGCACGAGGTCGAAGGTCTTCTGCTCGAGCACCGTCTCGGTCTCGGCCATCGTGCGGGTCACGTGGAGCGTGAAGGTCTTGGGGTGTGCGTCGATCAGGCTCTTGCGGATCCGTTCGACGTAGTGCTCGTCGTCCTCGACGAGCAGGATCGTCCGCGGCGCGGCGATGGCGAGCTCGCGCTCGGTGAGGTCGCGCCACGGGTTCGTCGACATGGCCCCATCGTCCCACACGGGCCCGGAGCGCCGTTCGGTCGTCGGGCACAGCCCTCGTGAACCGACCGACCTAGAGTCCCCGGGGATGGAGGTCCTGGTGGTCGACGACGACGCGAACACGATCGCGCTCGTCGCCGAGCACCTCTCGGGCGACGACTTCGCCGTCCGGTCGGCGTCGTCGCTGGAAGGAGCGATCGAGGCGACCCGGTCCCACGAGTTCGACTGCGTCGTCCTGGACCTCACGCTGCCCGACGGTTGGGGGCTCGACACGCTGCTGTCGTTCCGGCGCAGCGTCGTCGACGTTCCGGTGGTCGTCTACTCGGGCACGCACGGCAGTGCGTTCGAGGCCAAGGCCCGTCGGGCGGGCGCGTCGGCCTTCGTGCGCAAGGGCGACCACGACGGTGACGACCTGCGCGCCGCGGTCCGTCGGGCCCATCGGGCGGCGACCGCGGGCGAGGCGCCGCCGGACCCGTTCCGGGCCGTCGCCCAGACGCGCTCGCCGGTGTCGGCCCGGCTGTTCGGCCAGTCCGACCTGCGCGAGGACCTGCCCGGGCAGTTCGACGAGTTGGCGGCCGCCTACGGCGACCTCCTCGAACTGGCCATGGAGCGCACGGCCTTCGAGGGCGACTTCAACGTCTCGGACCACCTCCGCGCCTTCGCCCGCAGCCTCGGCAAGGCGGGGGCCGGCCCCCGCGACGTCGTGCAGATCCACGCCCGCGCCCTCGACCTCCAGGCCGAGGAACGGCAGGGCCCGGGCGCGCCGGAGTTCGTGCAGGAGGCCCGGCTCGTGGTGCTCGAGGTCATGGGATATCTGGCCGCCTACTACCGTTCGCAGGCGCTGGGCCTCGGCTCCGGCACGGAACGGGACGACTCATGAGCACCAGCGACGACCACGTCACCTACCGCTTCATCCTCTTCGTCACCGGTCGCACCCGCCGGTCGGAGCGGGCGTCGATCAACCTCCGTCGCCTCTGCGCCGAGCGCCTGCCCGACCACTCCTACGAGATCGACATCGTCGACGTGCTCGACCATCCGGGTCAGGCCGAGACCGAGCGCGTCATCGCCACCCCCACCGTCATCCGCACGGCGCCGCTGCCCCGGCGCCGGGTGATCGGTGATCTGTCCATCGCCGAGCAGGCCGCGCACGCGCTCGATCTCCCCGCACCCCTGCGCATCGTCGACACGACTCCCGACACACCATGAGCACGCTCACAGCATGAACATCTTCAGCGCGGGCCATCCCCACGACGTCGCCAAGCTCCCCAGCGGGATCGACGGCCTCGACTACATCACCGACGGCGGGCTCCCCGAGGGCCGGGCGACGTTGGTCGCCGGCTCGGCCGGGTCGGCCAAGACCGTGTTCTCGGTCCAGTTCCTCGCCGCCGGCTGCGAGCGGGGCGAGGCCGGCGTGATGATCACCTTCGAGGAGAGTCTCACCGACATCCGGCGCAACGTCCGCGCCCTCGGCTTCGACATCGCCGACTACGAGGACCGCGGGCTCTGGCGCTTCGTCGACGCATCGCCCACGATCGAGACCGAGTCCGAGGTCGTCGGCCGCTACGACTTCGGCGGCCTCCTCGCCCGAGTCGAGCAGGCGGTCACCGCCACCGGCGCGACCCGCGTCAGCTTCGACTCGATCGGCGCGGTCTTCTCCCGGTTCCCCGACCCGACGACCGTGCGCAACGAGATGTTCCGGCTCGTGCACGCCCTCCGCGAGCTCGGCGTCACGGCCGTCATCACCGCGGAGCGCACCGAGGAGTACGGCGAGATCGCCCGCTTCCAGGTCGAGGAGTTCGTCGCCGACAACGTGATCATCCTGCGCAACGTGCTCGACGCCGAGCGGCGCCGCCGCACGATCGAGGTCCTCAAGATGCGGGGCGCCAGCCACCGCAAGGGCGAGTTCCCGTTCACGATCCTCGCCGACGACGGCATCGTCATCATCCCGCTGTCGTCGATGGAGCTGCAGCAGCGCAGCTCCGACGTCCGCATCACGTCGGGCAACGAGGAGCTCGACGCCATGTGCGGCGGCGGCCTCTTCCGCGATTCCGTGATCCTCGTGTCGGGCGCCACCGGTACCGGCAAGACGCTGATGGTCACCGAGTTCATCGCCGGGGGCATCGCCCAGGGCGAACGCTGCCTCCTGCTCGGCTTCGAGGAGTCACGGGACCAGCTCTTCCGCAACGCGCGCGGCTGGGGCTTCGACTTCGAGACGCTCGAGGAGCAGGGCAACCTCCGCGTCGTCTGCCAGTACCCCGAGACCGCGTCGATCGAGGACCACCTCGTCGCGATCAAGGCCGAGATCTCCCGCTTCAAGCCCCAACGCGTCGCCATCGACTCGCTCTCGGCCATCGAGCGCGTCTCGTCCGAGCGCGGCTTCCGCGAGTTCGTCATCGCCCTCACCAGCTTCATCAAGCACGAGGAGATCGCCGGCCTGGTGACCTCCACGTCCAAGACGCTCCTCGGCGGCGAGTCGGTGACCGAGTCGCACATCTCGACCCTCACCGACTCGATCATCCTGCTGCGTTACGTCGAGATGTTCGGCGAGGTCCGGCGGGGCATGACCGTGCTCAAGATGCGCGGCTCGTTGCACGAGAAGGCCATCCGGGAGTTCACCATCGACCACCAGGGCATGCACGTCGCTCGCCGCTTCGCCAACACCACGGGCATCCTCACCGGCAACCCGGTGCACGTCGCGACCGGCGACGTCGAGCGGATGAGCGCCCTCTTCCCCGACGACGTCGACTGAACCGTGACGCCGTCCGCCGACACCGCGCTCGCCCTCCCCGTCGTCGAGGCGCTGCTCACCGCAGTCGGCGACGCCGCCCTCGTGGTCGACGCCGACGGTCGGCTGGTGGCGTGGAACGAGACGGCGGCCGCCCTGTTCGGGTTCGGTCCCGAGTCCCGCGGCACCGACTTCGGGTTGCCGGTCACGCCCGGTCCGCCGGTCGACGTCGATCTCCGCACGGCCCGTGGCATCCGCTCGGGTGAGCTGCGCGTCGCCGAGTACGAGGGCGACGGCGCCGTGCAGCGCCTCGTCGTCCTGCGCGACGTCACCGCCGAGCGGACCCCCGAGCTGATCGGACTCGAGCAGACCGACCCGGTGATCCGGCGCCTCCCGGCGACGGAGATCATCGACCGGGTGCTCGCGGACTTCCCCGACACCGCGGTGCGCATCGCCGCCGGCGCCGTCGTCGAGGGCGACGTCGAGCACCTGACCGGCGCGCTGCGCGCCGTCGTCGAGAACGGCTTCGTCCACGGCGCGCCGCCCGTGGTCGTCGAAGGTCGGGTCGACGGGTCGTGGACCGAGCTGCGGGTGCGCGACGCCGGCCCCGGGGTGCCGCCCCGTCACGTCGAGGACGTCTTCGCTTCTGGCTGGCAGTTGGCCCACGACCCGAACGCGCCGCGCTTCGGTCTCGGTCTCACGCTGGCCCGCAAGCTGGTCGCCGCCAACCACGGCAACATGTGGTGCGAGCACTCGGCGCGGGGCGCCTGCGTCGTGCTGCGGGTGCCCGGCGGCGGCTCCGGCGACTAGGGGAGGATCCGGAGCACGGGCCGGCCCGTGAGCTTCGCCTCGTACATGCACGCGTCGGCGGCCCGGAGCAGTTCTGCCGCCGACGACGCACCTCGGGTGGTGACCGCCACGCCGATGCTGGCCCCGACGCTGCGGTCGCGGCCGCCCACCCGGTGGGGGACGGCCAGGGCCCGGTCGAGCCGCTCGACGACGTCGGCGACCGTGGCCTCGCTGTCGGCGTCGGCGATCACGACGGCGAACTCGTCGCCGCCGAGCCGGGCCGCGACGTCGCTCGGGCGCACCGACGTGGCCAGCCGGTCGCCGACCGCGACGAGGACCTCGTCGCCGGCTTCGTGCCCGTGGCCGTCGTTGACGGCCTTGAAGCCGTCGAGGTCGAGGAGGGCGATGCTGAACCCGCGCCCGGTGCGCTGGCTCTGCCGCCGGCGGTCCTCGATCGTCTCGAGCAGGCGGCGCCGGTTGGCGAGCCCGGTGAGGGGGTCGTGGCGGGCCTCGTGCCGCAGGCGCTCCTCAAGCACCTTCCGGGCGGACACATCGGTCAGCGACCCGGCGATGCGGACGGGTTCGCCACGCGCGTCGCGCACGGCGCGGCCCCGGGCGAGCATCCACACGTCGTGGCCGTCCTGGTGGCGGAGCCGGTGCTCGACCGCGAACAGCGGCGTCCGTCCGCCCAGATGGGCCTCGAGCTCGTCGAGCAGACGCGCCTTGTCGTCGTCATGGGTGCGGTCGAGCCACAGCCCGGGGTCGTTGTCGTCGGGCGGCAGGTGACCGAGGCCGAGCAGCTCGCGCCAGCGGCCGTTCACGTGCAGGCTCCCGTGGACGATGTCCCAGTCCCAGAGGCCGTCGTTCGATCCGAGCAGGGCGAGGGCGTAGCGCTCGGCCCGCTGCTCCAGGCCCTTGAGTCGCTCGGCGGCGTCGGTCACGTCCTGCGTGGTGAGCATCTGCGCGTCGGCGCCCTCCCAACGACACGGCCGGGCGTGGATCCGGATGATGCGGTACGAGCCGTCGTCGGTGCGGACCTCGATCTCCATCGAGCCGTCGAACCCGGTGAGCGGCAGCCCGAGGCTCTGCCCCACGAACGTGTCGTCGCCGACCTCGAGGTGGTCCTCGGCGGCCGGGTTGGCGTAGCGCACGACCCCCTCGCCGTCGACGACCATGATGCCGTCGGGGTGGGCGGCGAGCAGGCGTCGGAAGTCGGCGGCCCGGCCGCCGCCGGCGGCCTCGGCGGGGTGCTCGTCGGGAACCGGGGCGACCAGCTCGAGATCGCGATCGCTCGCGGACTCCTCGGTCACGAGGCGAGCGTACCCACCGTCCGGAAACCGTGACATGGCACGTTCGGACCACTATCCGCCCGGAGCAGCACGGAGCGTGATCCGGAAGGTCGTTCCGACACCCTCCGTGCTCGTCGCGACGCGGATCGAACCGCCGAATCGACGGACCAGGTCGCGCACGGTGGTGAGTCCGAGCCCGGTGTGGACGCTGTCGGTGCCGCCCTCGAGGCGGCGGAGGGGCTGGAACACCTCGCCCCAGCGGGCGTCGGGGATCCCGATCCCGTTGTCGACGACGTCGATCTCGACGTCGTCGCCGGCCCGTCGCCACTCGACCACCACCGACGGGCGGCGTCCCTCGGGCACGAACTTCACGGCGTTCTCGAGCAGGTTCTGGAACACGACGGCGAGATACGGCGGTGCGGCCACGACCAGCGGGAGACGGGACGGCACCTCGACGCTCGCGCCGAGCTCCTGGAGCTTCAGGGCCAACTGGTCGAGGACGGTGTCGAGCGACTGCTGGGCGTCGACCGCCTCGAGGGGCATCGGCTGCGTCCCGAGCCGGGCGTACTGGGACAGCCCGGTCGTGATCCGGAGCAGGTGCTGGGCGCCCCGTTCGATGGCGTCGACGATGGCGTCGCGGTCGGCGACGCCATCGGACTCGGCCGCTTCGAAGCGCTGGCGCAGGAGGTCGACGAAGGCGAGCAGGCGCCGGGTCGGGGCCTGGAGGTCGTGGGAGATGAGCCCGACCGAGCGGCTCACGGTGTCGTACCGGTCGGTGAGGTCCTGGAAGAGGAACTCGAGGCGAGCGGCCCGTTCCGCCATGTCGGCCTCGTCGCGACCGTCGGCCCGCCGGACGCGGAACTCGACGAGCCAGCCGCCGTCGGCGCGGGTGCTCGCGAGCGACGTGGCCCGCCAGAGCACGGGCGCCATCCCGCCCGTCGCGCTCCGCGACGCGGCGGCGGTCGACAGGCCGGCGGTGCGGAGCTCGTCGAGGGTCGCGCCGAGGACGTGTTCGACCGAGCGGCCCATGAGGTCGTCGGGCCCGACGTCGAGGTCGGCGACGGCCGCGGGCGAGGCGCCCTCGACCAGCCCGCCACCGTCGAGGAGCAGTGAGGACGTGAGCGCCGAGCGCATCGCGAAACCGACGAGGCGCGCCGTGGTGGCGTCGAACTCGACGGGAAGGCTGATGTCGCTCACCGCCGGGAGTGTACGGACGGCCTCACCAGGTGATGACCGCCTCCCCGCCCCGGGCCTCGGGCCCGGCCGCGCCGTCCGCCGGGACGCAATTCGCGTCGCCGAGGACGACACGCCGGGCGGACCATGCGCACGCGGCCGCGTCGACGACGTCGTCGGGCGCGGCCGCTCCGGCCGGGCCGGGGTCGACGGGGAGGTCGAC
>JBHIXO010000106.1:0-10946 GCA_041984725.1 Acidimicrobiales bacterium
ACGGCGAGGACGACACCGTCGAAGCGCTCGCCGCCGACGTCGACCCCGCCGGCGGTGGCCGGTGCGAGCGGCGGCACCGTCACGCCCGTGCGCACCTCGGCGCGCAGCCGGGCGACCAGCGCGCGGGGGAGGGTCGCCATGCCGGCGGCGGGGGTGGCGAACACGGGGGCGCTGGGGTCCACGCTGCGGCCGCGCAGCTCGATCGCGTTGCGGAGGAGCGAACCGCCGGGACGGGCGCACGCCCAGATCTGCGCGGCGGCCGCCTCGGCGGAGAGCCCGTCGGCCTCGCCGCCGTTGATGCCGCCGAGCAGGGGCTCGACGACGTGGTCGCACACCTCGTCGCCCAGCCGGGACCGGACGAGCGCGCCGACCGAGACGTCGGTGTCGAGGGGCGGGTGGTCGGCGTCGAGTTCGGCGCGGCAGCGGGCGACCGCGTCGGCCGACACGAGCCCGGAGACCGCCAGCTCGTCGAGGTCGGTGGGGATGCCCAGCAGTTGGCCCCGGGGGAGGCGGTGCAGGCCCGTGCCGCCGGAGGCGCCCGTGTGGACCCACGCGTGGCCGACCGCGGGGTGGACGAGGTCGTCGATGCCGAGCTCGGCGCACAGGTCGAGCGCGTCGGGCACCCGGGCCAGGAAGGCGTCGGCCCCCTCCTCGACGGCGAACCCGAGCGGCGGGACGGCGGACTGCTGCAGCTTCCCGCCGATCCGGTCAGCCGCCTCGAGGACGACGACCTCGGCGCCGGTCCGTTCGAGCTCCCACGCCGCGCTCAGGCCGGCGATGCCGGCGCCGACGACGGCGAACCGGGCCATCAGCCCGACGTCCCCGCCGCGTGGACGTGGTCGACGATGCGGGCGAGGACGTCGGGGTCGCTGTTCGGGAGCACGCCGTGGCCCAGGTTGAAGACGTGGCCCGGCCGGCCGGCGTTGCGGGCGAGGACGTCGTCGACCGCGACCCGGGTGGCGTCCCATCCCGCGAACGTGACGGCGGGGTCGAGGTTGCCCTGGACCGCCTTGCCCGGGACCCGCTCGCGGGCGACGTCGAGGGGCACCCGCCAGTCGACGCCGACGACGTCGGCACCGGCGTCGCCCATCAGCGTGAGCAGCTCGCCCGTCCCGACGCCGAAGTGGATGCGGGGGACGTCGAGGTCGGCGACCGCGTCGAAGACCTTGCGGCTGTGGGGGAGCACGTACCGCTCGTAGACGGGCGGCGCGAGCGCCCCGGCCCACGAGTCGAACAGCTGCACCGCGGCGGCCCCCGCCTCGATCTGGTCGCGCAGCGAGGCGATCGCGATGTCGGCCAGCCGGTCGAGCAACGCCGCGAACAGCTCCGGCTCGGCGAACATCATCCGCTTGGTCTGCTCGTAGGTGCGGCTGGGCCGGCCCTCGATCAGGTAGCTCGCCACCGTGAACGGTGCGCCGGCGAACCCGATGAGCGGGCGGTCGCCCAGCTCGGCGACCAGCAGCCGCACCGTCTCGGCGATGTAGGGCGAGTGCTCCTCGGGGACCAGGACCGGGAGCCGGTCGAGGTCGGCGGCGGTGCGGAACGGCTGCTCGGCCACCGGCCCGACGCCGGCGACGATGTCGATGCCGAACCCGATCGCCCGGGCGGGTACCACGATGTCGCTGTAGAAGATGGCGGCGTCGACGCCGTAGCGCTCGACCGGCTGCAGGGTGAGCTCGCAGGCCAGCTCGGGGCGCTCGACCGCGTCGAGGATCGACAGGTCGCCCTTCACTCGGTTGTACTCGGGGAGCGACCGGCCCGCCTGGCGCATGAACCACACGGGGATGCGGTCGACGGGCAGGCCGCGGCAGGCGCGGAGGAAGGGGTGGTCGGCGCTCGGCGGCATCGGGGTCAACCTACGACCGTCAGGTGCCGGGCTCCTCGCCCACCTCGATCAAGGCGTCGCGCAGCGCGGCGCGCAGGCGGCGGGCGAGGGGCGCGGAGAGGTGGGCGATCAGGCCGGCGCCCGGGTTGCCGACCTCCTCCACGGTCAGCACCACGCGGGGCTCGGCGTCCTCGTAGTCGTCGGAGATCGCCACCGCCCACGAGATCTGCTGGAGGTCGAGGTCCTCCCAGTCGGGGGGCAGATCGGCCTCGGTGAAGGGGTAGTCGTCGATGGAACGTCGCACGCCCAGAGTCTGACCGCGCCACCCATGATCCGACGGGGTGCGCCGGTAGCGTCCGCCGACGTGCCGACGCCGCCCCGCCCCGACCGCCGACCCTCCACCCGCTCCCACCACGGCCGATCGGCGGTCGACGAGTACGCCTGGCTCCGCGACGACGACGGCGACGACGCCGACGTCATCGCCCACCTCGAGGCCGAGAACGACTACGTCGAGGCGGTCCTCGCCGGCACCGGCGACCTCCGCGACCGGCTGTTCGAGGAGATCCGGTCCCGGGTGCAGGAGACCGACCGATCGGTGCCGGTGCGCGTCGACGGCTGGTGGTACTACTCCCGCACCCTGGAGGGCGAGCAGTACGCCGTGCACTGCCGGGTCCCCGCCGGTCCGGGCACCGAGCCACCCGACCCCGACGACCCGGCGGTCCGCGCCACCGAACACGTCGTCCTCGACGCCAACGCCGAGGCCGGCGACAGCGAGTACTTCTCTCTCGGGGTGTTCGACGTCTCGCCCGACGGGTCGACGCTGGCCTGGGCCGCCGACCGCAACGGCTCGGAGGAGTACCTGCTCCGCTTCCGCGACCTCGCGACCGGGCGCGACCGCCTGCTGCCCGACGGCACGCCCGACGAGGTCGCCGACGTCTACTACTCGTCGGCCTGGACCGCCGACGGCGCCCACGTCTTCTACACGCGCACCGACGACGCCATGCGGCCCCACGAGGTCTGGCGCCACACCCTCGGCACCGCGACGGCCGACGACGTGCTGGTGCACCACGAGCCCGACGAGCGCTTCTTCTGCGAGGTCGCCGAGACCTCCGACCGCGAGTGGCTCCTCCTCGCGATGGGGTCGAAGATCACCGACGAGGTCCGCGCCTGTCCCTCGGCCGACCCGGACGCCGGGTTCGCGACGCTCGTGCCCCGCCGTCACGACGTGCAGGCCGACGTCGACCACGTCGACGGCACGTTCTTCGTCCTGACCAACGACGACGCCCTCGACTTCCGCGTCGTCGCCGTCCCGTCCGCCGTGCTCGCGACCGGCGGCGACGCCCGCGACGGCACCGATGTCGTCGCACACACGCCGGGGACCCGCCTCGAGGGCATCGCCGTCCTGCGCGACCACCTGCTCGTCGAGGAGCGCGCCGACGCCACAACGCGGGTCCGGGTGCGGCGACTCTCGACCGGCCACGAGTTCCTCCTCGACCAGCCCGAGGAGGTGTCGACGGTGTGGCTGGGCCACAACGACGACGTCGACTGGCCCCACCTCCGGTACACGTACGCGTCGCTGACCACGCCGACGACCGTGCTCGACCTCGACCTCGCCACCGGCGAGCGGGCCGTCCGCAAGGTGCAGCCCGTCCTCGGCGGCTACGACCCCGCCGACTACGTCTCCCGCCGGCTGTGGGCCGAGGCCGAGGACGGCGAGCGCATCCCGATCAGCCTCGTCCACCACCGCGACCGCCGGCCGGGTGGGCCGTTGCTGCTCGACGGCTACGGCGCCTACGAGATCTCGTCGGACCCGACGTTCTCCTCGGCCCGCCTGTCGCTGCTCGAGCGCGGGTGGGCGTTCGCCATCGCGCACGTCCGCGGTGGCGGCGAACTCGGACGCCGGTGGTACCTCGACGGGAAGCTGGCCGCCAAGACCAACTCCTTCGACGACCTGGTCGCCGCCGGCCGGGCGCTGGTCGCCGACGGCGTCGCCGGACCCGACGGACTGGCGATCCGCGGCGGGTCGGCCGGCGGCCTGCTCGTCGGTGCTGCCCTGAACCGGGCGCCCGAGCTGTGGGCGGCGGTCGTCGCCGAGGTCCCCTTCGTCGACGCGTTGAACACCATGCTCGACCCGACCCTGCCGCTCACGGTGATCGAGTGGGAGGAGTGGGGCGACCCGGCGGGCTCGGCCGAGACCTTCGACCTGATGGCCTCGTACGCCCCCTACGAGAACGTGCCCCACGGTCCGCTGCCCCCGGTGCTGGCCACCGGCGGGCTGCACGACCCCCGGGTCGGCTACTGGGAGCCGGCGAAGTGGGTCGCCCGGCTCCGCGACCGGGCCAGCGGCGGGCCCTTCCTCTGCAAGACCGAACTCGGAGCGGGCCACGGCGGCCCGTCGGGGCGCTACGACGCGTGGCGCGACGAGGCCCTGGTCCTCGCGTTCCTCCTCGACGCGCTCGGTGCGGGCGAATTGGGCGGGGCCGGATAGGCTGGCCGGTCCGCTGGATCCGGCCGTTCCCGGGGCGGACCGAGCGGACCCGGTGCACGTCAACAGGAGGACGTCGGCGCCCTTGACCGCACATCCGGAGCTCGCCGCGGAGCAGGCCTACGTCGACCACGCCTACGAGTGTCTCGACTCGGCGCGGGACCGGGCGACGCGGCTGCGCACGATGGTCGAGGTCGGCAAGGGCGGCACCGAGCAGGCCCGCTGGGAGCGGGAGATGATCGAGGGCAACATCGCCACGCGCCTCACCCAGCTCGACCTCGGCGACCACTCGCTGGTGTTCGGCCGGCTCGACACCGACGGCGACCACGGCCAGGACACCTTCTACATCGGGCGGATGTCGGTCGCCGACGCCGACCAGGAGCCGGTGGTCGTCGACTGGCGGGCCCCGATCGCCGAGGCGTTCTACCGGGCGACCGGCCCCCAGCCGATGGGCCTGGCCCGCCGTCGCCACTTCACCGCCCGGGGCCGCACGCTGCTGAACCTCGAGGACGAGCTGTTCGGCGCCGCCGTCCACGGTGCCGAGGGCGGCATCGCGCTCGCCGACGACGACCGCATCCAGGGTCACGGGGCGCTGATCCGGGCGCTCGAGACCACGCGGTCGGGGAAGCTCGGCGACATCGTCGGCACGATCCAGGGTGAACAGGACGAGATCATCCGCTCCGAGCTGTCGGGTGCGCTCGTCGTCCAGGGCGGGCCCGGCACCGGCAAGACGGTCGTCGCCCTGCACCGGGCCGCGTACCTGCTCTACACGCACCGGTTCCCGCTCGAGGGCCAGGGCGTGCTCGTCCTCGGTCCCAACCGCCTGTTCCTCGGCTACATCGACCAGGTGCTCCCGTCGCTCGGGGAGGCCGGTGTCGAGCTCGCCGTCCTCGCCGACCTCGTCGACCGCGAGAAGGTGGAGGGCGACGACGACCCCCGCACGGCGCGCGTCAAGGGCGACCCCCGGATGGCCGACGTGGTCCGCAAGGCCATCCACGACCGTGAGCGACCGCTGCGCGCCGACCTGCGGGTCGGGTACGGCTCCCAGACGCTCGTGTGCACGGTCGAGCAGAGCCGCGACATCGTGCGCGACGCCCGGCGCCGCTACCGCCGCCACAACGCGGCCCGCAAGCACGTCGAGCAGCGCCTCTTCGAGACGCTCACGCGCTCGGCCCGCAAGGAGGTCCGCGTCGACGACGTACGCGACGGTCTGCGGCGCGAGCCGGTCGTGGTCGAGGCGCTCGAGTGGATGTGGCCGGCGCTGTCGCCGGCCGAGCTGCTCCACGACCTGTTCGGATCGCGGGCCCTGATCGAGCTGGCCTCCCGCGACCTGCTCGACGCCGACGAGCAGGCCCGCCTCCACCGGCCCCGCCTCGAGCGGGTCGACGACGTCGTGTTCACGTGGCAGGACGTGCCGCTGCTCGACGAGGCGCGCGAGCGGCTCGGCCCCCGGAAGAAGCGGCGCAGCGGCGACGAGGAGATCCGCACCTACGGGCACATCGTCGTCGACGAGGCCCAGGACCTGTCACCGATGCAGCTGCGCATGGTGGCCCGCCGTTCGCTCAACGGCTCGCTGACCATCGTCGGCGACATCGCCCAGGCGACGGGTGCGTGGGCCCACGAGGACTGGGACGAGGTGCTCGAACACCTCCCGACGCAGCGGGGTAGTCGCCGGGTCGAGCTGACCGTCGGCTACCGCATCCCGGCGTCGAACATGGCGCTCGCCGCCGAGGTGCTGCGGCTGGCGGCCCCCCAGCTCACGCCGCCGACGTCGGTGCGCGAGGGCGGCGACCCGCCCACGATCACGCCGACCGGCGAGCGTCCCCTGGCCGACGTGGTCGCCGAGGTCGCCGCCGTCGAGCGCGACGCGGTCGACCCCGGCTCGCTCGCGGTCATCGTGCCCTCGACGATGGTCGACGAGGTCTCCGCTGCGCTCACCGCCGCCGGGATCGAGCACGGCCGGGCCACCCGGCAGGGGCTGAAGGCGCCGGTCACGATCGTGCCGGTGGGCAAGGTCAAGGGGCTCGAGGTCGACGCCTCCGTCGTCGTCGAGCCTGCGGCGATCGTCGCCGAGGAGGCCCAGGGGCTGCGGGCGCTCTACGTCGCGCTCACCCGGGCCACCAAGCGCCTGGCGGTCGTGCACCGGCGTCCGCTGCCGCCGTACCTGGCGATGCACGCCCGGGAGCCCCAGGTCGACGCGGTGGCCGGGGCCGGCGGGGTCAACGGGCACACGCCGACCGGTGGCTGACCTCGGGACCGGCGCCCGGCCCGACCGGGCCGACGGTGCCGACCGGGCGCTCCGGGCCTCGGTCGCGGCGAGCATGGCGGGCAAGGCCGCCGAGCTCGTCACGCTCCTGCTGCTGGCGGTCGTCGTCCCGCGCGCCCTCGGGCCCGAGGCCTACGGCCGCATCGCCGTCCCCCTCACCCTCGTGACGGTCGGCAGCCTGGCGGTGACGCTCGGCGGGCCCGTCGTGCTCGGCCGCTTCGTGCCCGCCGCCGCGCCCGCCGACCGGGTCGCCCTCGCCCGGACCCTCGGCTTGCGCCTGGCCCGCGGCCGGGCCCTGCAGGTCGTCGCCGTCGTCGTCGTCACGCTCGGGCTGGCGGTGGCGGTCCCCGACCGGGTGCCCCCCGGACCCGCGGCGCTCGTCGTCACCGCCTTCGCGGCCAACGTCGTCGCGACGCTCGTCCTGCAGGTCGGGCTCGGGCTGGGGCGGACCGGCGGGTGGAGCACGCGCTACCCGCTCCAGAACACGGTCCTCGTCGTCGGTCTGCTCGTCCTGCACGACCGCCACGGGTACGGCGGCGGGCTCGTCGCGATCGTGCTCGCCGGTGCGGTCGCGGTCGCGTTCGCCGTCGCCGTGACCCGGCCGCTGCTGCGCGGCGAGCGCCGCGCGGTGGCGGTCCCCGAGGGTGCGATCCGGTTCGGCGTGCTCCAGGCGACCGGTGCCGCCCTGACGCAGTTCGTGCACCGCAGCCCGGTGCTCGCCGTGGCGCTGCTCGGCGACGGCGCCCTCGAGACCTCCTATGCCGCCCTCGCCACCGGTGTGGCGCTCGGCGTCACCTACGCGGTGCTGCAGGCGTTCACCGTCTCGCTGCCGCACCTGGCGGGGGAGGACGCCTCCGCCCCCGAGGCCGAGGCCGTGCTCCGCCGCCTCGCCGCCGGCCTCACGGCGGTGCTCGCACTCGGCCTCGTGCCGGTCGCGCTCGTGCTCGACGACGTGCTGCCCGTCGTCTTCGGCGACGGGTACGAGGACGCGGCGGCCGCGTTCGGGCCGGCCCTGGCCGTCATGGTCCTGGCACCCGCGCACTCGCTCGGCGTGCAGGTGGCCGCGCTGCGCCTCCGGGCCGACGTGGCCGCGGCGGCCGGAGGTGCGGCGGCGGTCGTCTTCGCCGGCCTCGCGCTCGCGCTGGTCCCGGACCGGGGCGCCCAGGGAGCCACGTTCGCCGCCCTCCTCGGCGTCGCCGCCGGCACCGCGGTCCTGGCGGTGCGCCTGCCCGGCGGCATCGGCGCTCGCCTCGCGGCGCCTGCCGGCGCGGCGGCGCTGCTCGTCCTCGCGCTCGCGGGTGGGTGGTGAGGTGCCCGAACCCGACAGCCCGTTCCCCGACAGCCCGTCGACCGTGAGTGTGGTCGTGCCGACCCGCGACCGCCCCGG
This sequence comes from Acidimicrobiales bacterium, assembly GCA_041984725.1. Lineage (GTDB taxonomy): Bacteria > Actinomycetota > Acidimicrobiia > Acidimicrobiales > Salinilacustritrichaceae > Salinilacustrithrix. The sequence goes on from JBHIXO010000106.1 coordinate 7,964, forward strand.
CCCGCTCGCCCGCTGCCTCGACGCGCTGGCGGCCCAGTCGGTGTCTGGCGAGTCGGTGCCAGACCTCGAGGTCGTGGTCGTCGACGACGGCTCCCGGGACGCCGGCGCGGTGGCGGCGGTCGTCGAGGTGCACCCCTTCGCCCGTCTGGTGCGGGCCGGGGGTGACGGCCCGGCCGTCGCCCGCAACCGGGGCGCCGAGGCCGCGACCGGCGACATCGTCTGCTTCACCGACGACGACTGCCGCCCGGTCCCCGGGTGGGTCGCTGCGCTCGTCCGTGCGGTGGCGGCCGGGCGCGGCGCGGTCGCCGGCCCCACCGTCGTCGGAGCCGACCAGGGTCGATGCTCGTCGGCCGCGCAGGTGGTCACCAACCACCTGGTGACCGAGAGCCTCTCGGGGTCCGGCGAGACGGTCGGCTTCGCGCCGACGTGCAACCTCGCCGTCCGCGCCGACGTCGCCCGGTCGTTCCCGTTCGACGAAGGCTTCCCGCTGGCGGCCGGAGAGGACCGCGAGTGGTGCGCACGGGTGACGGCGGCCGGCCACCCGATCGGGTTCGTGCCCGACGCCGTGGTCCACCATCACCCCGACCTCGACCTGCGCCGCTTCTGGCGCCAGCAGGCGCGCTACGGGCGGGGGGCCGCCCACCTCCGCGCCCGGGTGCCCGACGAGGGCCTGGCCGAACCCGCGTTCTACGCCCGCCTGCTCCGTGCCGGCGTGCGCGAGGGGCCGGTGGTGGGCGCGCTCGTGGTCCTGGCCCAGGCGGCCACGGCCGCCGGGGTGCTCCGCGCCCGCATCGCCCCGGCCTGAGCCCGGATTCGCGTGGACGGGTCGAACGAAGGGCTGCGTTCCTCGTCCACACGTCGGGCATTTCGGGGACGCGTGGACGAACGGCTGTCGATCGTGCGCTGACGGTCCACGCGTCCGGGCGACGGCCTGGTGGCCGCCCGTCGTCAGCGTTCGAGCAGCGGGGTCCCGACGAGGTCGCTGACGTCGTCGCCGGCCAGCGCGGCGGCGGTGGCGGCGATGTCCTCGAGGCGGGGCGGCCGGCTGGGGGTGACCGGACGGGCGGCACCGGGGACGACGAGGGCCCAGGCATCGCCCTCGGTGTGGTTGCCGGAGCGCCCGCTGCCGACGCCCTGCCGGTGCACGGTGCCGAACTCGGGGGAGCGCAGGCCGTAGGGCGGCTCGCCGCCGCGAGCCACCCGTGTCGCCGGCGTGTCGGCCCACTTCACGATGAGGTCGGGGAGCTGGTGGGCCCGGTCGCCGGTGCCGAAGCGTTCGGCGACGCGCTCGACGGACTTCACCGCCGGGCTGCCGTCGAGCTCGGTGAACGACAGCAGACCGCGGGCGATCTCGTCGAGCAGCGGTCCGGCGTCGGCGGGGTCGACGATGCCGTCGCGCTCGCGGCCGCGCAGGTTGAGGCGCACGTAGCCCTGGTTCTCGGCGGGGTGGGCGAACGCCCGGGTGGTCGACCAGTCGAAGCCCCGCCCCTCGAGGCGGGCCGTGAGCTCCAGCGCGACGCGGCGGGGCAGGGCGCCCGCGACCTTGGCCCGCAGGTTGCCGGGGAGGGCGGCGCGCAGCCACCAGATGCCGCCGCGGGCGGTCGCGGGGGCGTCGAGCCGGTCGGGCGTGGGGTCGAGGACGGCGCGCAGCATGTCGGGGAGCAGGTCGGCCCGGCTCGTGTTGACGTCCATCCCGACCGGCGACAGGACGATCAGGTCGGCGCCCGGCGGGAGGAGGGTGACGATCCGGCCGATGGCGCGGTCGACGGCGGTGTAGACGTCGTCGAGGGCCGAGCCGAGGACGCGCTCGCTGTCGGCGTCGAGCGCGGCCGGGTCGAGCTGGGACAGGTCCCAGAACTGGTGGCCGGCGACGTGGGCGGCGCAGAACGTCAGCCAGGCGAGGTCGTACGGCGCCGTGCCGTCACGGCGGGCGTCGCCGAGGAACAGCTCCGCGGCCGCCGCCACCCGGGCGGGGGCGCCGAGCAGCCGGCGCCGCAGGCCGAGCATCTCCTCGACGGTGTGCTCGCCGAACACCTCGTCGACCGCCTCGGGCGGCCCGAAGACCCGCTCGAGGCGGCGGTGGGCGTCGTCGGGCGACGACCACTGCTGGAGCACGACGCGGTCGACGAGCTGCCAGCCGCACACCTGGGTCCCCGGGGCGGGGCGGCTCGGCGGCCGGCTCTCGTAGGGGTCGACGGCGAGGGTCCGGGTGCCGCGCCGGCCGAGACGGTCCCAGACGGGCTCCGGTGCCGGGAGGTCGTGCATGTACCGCACGCGCTGCTCGGGCGCCGACCACTGGAACGGGTAGAAGAGGCCGTGCTCACCGAGCTCGACGCCGCTGTAGAGCGTGTGCTGGGCGCCGGCTGCGAACTGCGTGGCGGGGGCGTCGAGCTCGTGCCAGGTGCCCCGGTCGCGCAGCGAGGCGAGGGCGGGGAGGCGGCCGTCGCCGAACAGGCGCTCGAGGGCGCGGGCGCTGGCGGCGTCGAACTGCAGGATGATCGGTGCCGCGACACCGACGGTCTGTCCGTCGGCGAGCTGGAACCGCCCATTGACCGTGGTCTGCGGGTTGACGGTGGCAAACCGGCCCGCAACCGGCAGCGTCTGCCCGTCGGTACCGACCACCGACCCCGACCAGGTGTAGGTGCGGCCGTAACCGAGCGGTTCGGCGACGGTGAACTCGGTGCGGTCCGGGTTGAGCGTGCCCTCGACCACTTTGCCGTCGGCGTTGGTCAGCGTGATCCGCTGCAACCTGCCGTCGCGCACCCGCACCCCGGCCGCGTCGGTGGGATTGACGTCGAGTGCCGCGTCCTCGGGGGTGAAGACGACGGTGAGGACCTTGACGGCGGCCGACTCGGAGGCCGGTGCGCCGCCAGTGGTGGTGCCCGCACAGGCGGCCAGGAAACCCGCGCCGCCCAGGCCCAGCATGCTCAGCGCATGCCGGCGGCTCAGCTGCGCATTCTTGATGTCACGGGCGGGTCCCACG
>JBHIXO010000107.1:0-10902 GCA_041984725.1 Acidimicrobiales bacterium
AAGAGGAGCGCTGGGGCCGCATCACCGCCGTCACGCTGCCGAGCGGGATGGAGGTAGGCATCTACGAGCCGCTCCATCCGTCCCCGATTCCGGCGCCTACGTGAGGCTGGCGTCGGGGCGGCGGCTGCGGTAGGTCAGCCGCGCCGCCATGGCCGACGAGGACGAGCAGCCCGAGGAGCCCGAGTCGTCTGAAGGGGAGTCGTCGGAGGACGAGCCTCCGTCCTCGTCGGGCTGGTGCTCGCGGATCAGACCTTCGCGCTCCGCCTTGCGGCGGACGCGGTCAGCCTGGGGCTCGACGACGCTCGACGAGTGGCTCTTGACGCCGATCCCGAGCGCATTGCACAGGTCGACGGTCTCCTTGTTCGTGAGGCCGAGCTCTCGTGCGAGCTCGTACACCCTGATCTTGCCTGCCAAAAGTCTTCGTTTCGTCCGTGTCTGTCGTGCTGCGGTCGGGGGTTGCGGCTGCGTTCCTGGGGTTCGTGCTGAGCGGTGGGCCGGGGTTGGTGGGATGCCGTGGGGGCGCTCCGGTGTCCCGGCGTGCGATCGGCCCGGTCCCGAAGGGGGCCGAGCCGCAGCCCTTCATCCTCGCGCGTTCCGGTCGCGGCCACGAACCGAGTCCGCGGCCTCGCAGATCGCGACGTCGACCGAACCGGGATCGACCGGACCACGGAGGGCCCGTTCGAAGGCTCGACGACGCAGGGCGAGCGCTGCACACGCCGGGAGCGACGCAGCGCAGAGCCACGCACCCCGGCCGGCCAGTGTAGGGCCGAACCGGAGCGTTCCGTCGGGTGCCCGCACGAAGCGGACCAACCGGTCGGCGCCCGCCGCCGTCCGGCACCCGACGCACGTCCGGACGGGTCCCGGTCCGCCGGCCGGCGGGGTCGTGGCGGTCAGGGCTGTTCGTCCCCCTCGCCACCGCTGGTGTCGGTGGGCTCGACCGCGGCGACCTCGGCGGGGGCCGGCACGGGATCCTCGTGGACGGCCTCGACGTCGGGATCGGCGACCAGGGCCACATCGTCGGCCTCGGCACCGGCTTCGGCGGCGGCCTCGGCCAGGTCGGGGGCGGGGTCGAGCGGCTCGGGCTCGACGGCCGGTTCCGACGAGCCCGACTCGCCGGGATCGAGGTCGGGGTCGGGACCGGCGTCGACGTCGGCAGCGGCCGCATCCTCGGCGGGAGCCGGGTCGGCCGACTCGGCTTCGGCTTCGGCTTCGGCTTCGGCTTCCGCCTCGGACGACTCGAGGTACTGCTCGGCGGAGATGGCGGGGCCACCCTCGGCGGGCTGCCAGACCTGTTCGCCGGTCTCGGGGTCGACGATCCACTCGCCCTCGGCCCAGTCCTGCTCGGCGTAGGCGGCCTCGGCCTCGGCCAACTGGGTCTCGGAGCGGATGTCGATCCCCCAGCCCGTGAGGCGGCCGGCGAGGCGGGCGTTCTGGCCCTCCTTGCCGATCGCCAGGCTGAGCTGGTGGTCGGGCACGATGACCATGGCCGTGTTGGTCAGCTCGTCGAGGCGGACCTCCTTGACCCGCGCCGGCTGGAGCGCCTTGGCCACGAACTCGTACGGGTCCTCGGAGAAGGCGACGATGTCGATCTTCTCGCCCCGCAGCTCGGTGACGACCTGGCGCACGCGCGAACCCCGGGCCCCGACGCACGCGCCGACCGGGTCGACGTTGTGCTCGTTGGAGGCCACGGCCATCTTCGTGCGGTGGCCTGGCTCGCGGGCACAGGCCCGGATCTCGACGATGCCGTCGGCGATCTCGGGCACCTCGAGCTTGAACAGCTCGAGGATGAGGCCGGGATGCGTGCGGGACACGACGATCTGGGGCCCCTTGGCGGTCTTGCGCACCTCGACGATGTAGGCCTTGAGGCGGGCGTTGTTCTCGGGCCGCTCGTGCATGACCTGCTCGGCCTGGGGCAGGAGGGCCTCGACCCGGCCGAGGTCGAGCAGCGTGTACCGGGAGTCGGTCTGCTGGACGATGCCGGTGACGATGTCGCCCTCGCGGCCGGCGTACTCCTCGTACTTGAGCTCCCGCTCGGCTTCGCGGATCCGCTGGGTCATGACCTGGCGAGCCGTCTGTGCGGCGATGCGGCCGAAGTTGTCGGGCGTCACGTCGAACACGTCGCCCACGGGCTCGCCCTCCTCGTCGAGCTCCTGGCCGTAGACCCGGATGTCGAACGTCGTGGGGTCGATCGTCACCCACGCGTACTCGAGGGCACCCGGCATGCGCTTGTAGGCCGACTCGAGGGCGTCGGCCAGGGCGCTCATCAGGGTGTCGACCGAGATGCCCTTCTCGGCGGCGAGGGCCTGCAGGGCCTCGAACATGTCGGTGCTGCTCATGATCGTGCTTCCTTGCTCGTGCCGGGTCGCGGCTCGGCGCCGGTCCGGTTCTTCTTGGCGGACTGCTTCTTCGTGCCGGACGGCTCCCGCCCGGTCGGCTTCTTGCCAGCCGGCTTCTTGCCGGGCGACTTCTTGCCGGACTTCTTGGTGGGCGACTTCTTGCCGGAGGGCTTGTCGGCCGACCCCCACGTGAACACGGTGCGGGCCCGTTCCACGTCGGCGAGGGCGACCGTGCGCTCCTCCCCCGACTCGTCGCGCACGGTGATCGACTCGGGGCCCGCCGACCGCAGCACGCCCTTGACCCTGCGGTCGCCGTCGACACCGGGCCGGAGCCGGACGGCGACCTCGTCGCCGACGGCGCCGGCGTAGTGGTCGCGGGTGCGCAGGGTCCGTTCGAGGCCGGGACTCGACACCTCGAGCGTGTACGAGCCACCGATCACGTCCTCGGCGTCGAGGCGCTCGCTCAGGCCGCGACTGATCGCGGTCAGGGTGTCGAGGTCGATGCCGCCGGTGCGGGTCACCGAGACGAGGAGCTTGCCGCCGCTCATCACGACGTCGTAGACGCTCGCGTCCTGCTCGGCGGCGAGGGGCTCGGCGAGGGCGCGCACGGTGTCGGCGACGCGGTCGCGGCTCATCGGGGCTCCTCTCGGTCGGCGGTGCGTTCGGGGTCGGGAAGCAAAGAAGCGTGGGCCCGAGGCCCACGCTCCACAGCAAGGAACGAGTTGGACGGGCCGGAGCCCGCCGTCGGCCGGAGTGTATCCCATCGACCCGCCGACGCCCGCGGCACCGGGTGGGGCCGCGACCCGGCCGTCGGGTCCCGGCTGCCGGACTCAGTACGAGCGGGCGCAGATGGCGACGAGGTCGGCTTCGTCCTCGTTCTTCGGCACGGTGCCGTCGGCCCGCTGGATGCAGCGGACGGTGACGGCGTCGGCCGCGAGCGCGGCCTCGGCATCGCGCACGACCTCCCACGGCACGCGGGCGAAGCCGGTGGCCGCGGCGGCGAGCACCTCGTCGACCGAGCCGGCGTCGATCGTCCGCTCGTCGCGAAACGCCGTGGCCTCGGCGAGGAGCCTGGCCTGCACCTGGTCGAGCAGGTCCTGGATGCGGGGCGCCACGCCGGACGTCGCGATGGGCTCCTTCTCCCCCGTGTCACGACGGACGACGGTGAGCTTGCCCTCGGCCAGGTCGCGGGGCCCGACCTCGACGCGCACCGGCACGCCCTTGAGCTCCCACTCGGTCAGGCGGCGCCCGAAGCTCGTGTCGACGCGGTCGTCGAGCCGGGCTCGGATCCCGGCCAGCTTCAACTCCTCGACCAGCAGGCGGGCGGTCTCGCCCGCGCCCGCCTCGTCGCGCACCAGGACCACGACGACCTGCACGTGCGCCAGCGCCGGCGGCACCCGCATGCCCTGGTCGTCGCCGTGGCACATGATCAGCCCGCCGACCATCCGGGTCGACGTACCCCACGACGTGGTCCAGCACAGCTGCTGGGTGGACTCGGCGTCGAGGTAGTCGATGTCGAAGGCGCGGGCGAAGTTCTGGCCGAGCTCGTGGCTCGTGCCCATCTGCAGGGCCTTGCCGTCGCGCATCATCGCCTCGCAGGCCAACGTGTTGATGGCCCCGGCGAAGCGGTCGTAGCTCGGCTTGATGCCGACGAGCACCGGCATGGCGAGCACCTGCACCATGAAGTCGGCGTAGGCCTCGTGCAGGATCTTCTCGGCGTATGCGGCCGCGTCCTCCCGGGTGGCGTGCGCCGTGTGCCCCTCCTGCCAGAGGAACTCGGTCGTGCGCAGGAAGAGACGGGGGCGCAGCTCCCACCGCACGACGTTGCCCCACGCGTTCAGCAGGAGGGGGAGGTCGCGGTAGCTCTGCACCCACTTGCCCATGTACTCGCCGATGACCGTCTCCGACGTGGGCCGGACGACGACGCGCTCCTCGAGGTCCTTGCCACCTGCGTGGGTGACGACCGCGAGCTCGGGGCTGAACCCCTCGACGTGCTCGGCCTCCTTCGTCAGGTAGCTCTCGGGGATGAACAGCGGGAAGTAGGCGTTCTCGGCGCCGCACGCCTTGATGCGGTCGTCCATCTCGCGCTGCATGCGCTCCCAAAGGCCGTAGCCGTAGGGCCGGACCACCATCGTCCCGCGGACCGGACCGTTGTCGGCGAGCTCCGCCTTGTTCAGGACGTCCTGGTACCAGCGGGGGAAGTCCTCGGACTGCGGTGTGAGGGGCGGTGCCTTCTTTCCGGCCATGGGCGGCGAGGATAGGCGGCGGCGATCCGGCCCCAGCAGGACGATCGCCGGCCAGCACCCGACACGGGTGTCGGTCGATGTGGTGGACTGCACCGGACCGCCGACCGCCGGGAGGAATGCCGTGCACATCCGCTACGAGGTCGAGGACCGGATCGCGACGATCACGATCGACCGACCCGAGAAGCGCAACGCGATGACCTACGCCGTCCTGCGCGAGTTCACCGAGGCGGTGTGGCGGGCGGCCGACGACGACGACGCCCGGGCCGTCGTGATCACCGGGGCCGGCGGCGCGTTCTGCGCGGGTACCGACCTGGCCGAGCTCGACGAGACGCCCGAGGACCAGCGCGGGTCCGCCGCCCGGACCGACGACGAGCGGGCCCGGGTGCCCTGGCCCATCGTCGCCTGCCCCAAGCCCACGATCGCCGCCATCGACGGCGCCGCCGTGGGCATGGGCATCGAGTTCGCCACGCAGTGCGACGTCCGCATCGCCTCCGACCGCGCCAAGCTCGGTTGGATCTTCGTCAAGCGGGGTCTCGTGCCCGACACCGGCGCCGGCAGCTACCTCCTCCCCCGCATCGTCGGCGCGACGGAGGCCCTCCGCCTCGTCCTGTCCGGCGAGGTGATCGGGCCCGACGAGGCCCTGCGGATCGGCTTCGTCAGTCGGGTCGTCGCCCCTGACGACCTGCTCGCCGCCGCCCGCGAGGAGGCCGCGCGCTACGTCGACGCGTCGCCGTTCGCCGTCGCCCGTACCAAGCGCCTCGTCTACGAGGGCATGGCCCGACCCGTCGGCGACCACGTCGCCGCCACCGGACGGTTGCTCGAGGAGTGCTTCCGCTCCGCCGACCACGCCGAGGGCGTCGCGTCGTTCCTCGAACGCCGACCCGCCGAGTTCACCGGTCACTGAGTCCCGTCCGTGGGAACGCTGAGGCAGATCGTCGTCGACTGTCGCCACCCGGCTCGGCTCGCTCGCTTCTGGGCCGACTCCTGGCTCCTCGATCCCGAGGCAACGACTTCTGCGTCACCGACGAGTCGGCCCGGCCGTAGCCGACGGTCGGGATCAGGGCGTCGCGAGCCGCTCGATCGGTTGCCCGGTGACCTCGGCGATCAGCTCGAAGTCCTTGTCCAGGTGCAGGACGGTGAGGCCGGCGAGCTCGGCGGTCGCTGCGATCACCAGGTCGGGGATCGACGGAGCGCGGTGCTGGCCCCGGTCGGCGAGCAGTGATTGCAGCTCGATGGCCCGATCCTCGATGCGTGGCGTGAGGTACTCGATCGGCATCGAGGCGAGCGGCGGCTCGTGCACCACGCGGTGGTGGTCGTCGGCGGAGCGGGCCGAGTAGCCGACCTCGAGCACCGTCACCGAGCAGACGTGCACCAGTCCCCGGTCGATCCGCGCGGCCCACTCGTCGGCCTGCACCGCACGATGGAGACGGGAGATGGCCGACTTGTCGATCAGCCAGCGGGTCACGTCCACGCGCCGGACATGACGTCGGGGTCATCGAGGTCCGAGGTCAGGTGCGCGAGCTGCTGCAGGTGCGCCGCGGTCACCGGGTCGGACGCGGCGTTCGGCGTCCGTTCCCGTTCGAGCGCCCGTCGCAGATACTCCGCCCGCGACAAGCCGACCCGTGCGGCCTTGACGTCGATGGCGGCGACGACGTCGTCCGGGACATCGCGGATCAGGATGTCGGCCATTGTGGGCACCTCCGTGATATCAACGATATCGCAGGGCAGGAGTCTCCGAGCAGACGGTTGCACCGGTGAGACACCGTGACCGGAGAGATCGGGGGCGCAGCGGCAACGGGGGTGGGTGATGGTGCCCCCGGCGACGTCGCCCGACACCCGTGTCGGTTCGCTGGGTTAGGGTCGGCCGGATGAGCGACACGGGCGCACGGCAGGGACGACTCGAGGGCAAGGTCGCGGTGGTGACCGGCGCCGGCTCGGGCATCGGACGCGCGACCGCGCAGGTCCTCGCCGCCGAGGGTGCTGCGGTCGCGTGCGCCGATCTCGACGAGGGCACGGCGAAGGAGACGGCGACGGCCATCGAGGGTGCCGGCGGCCGGGCGATCGCGCTCGCCGTCGACGTCACCGACCCGGCATCGAACGACGACGCCGCCGCTGCGGTCGTCGACGAGTTCGGGGCCCTGCACGTCGCTCACCTCAACGCCGGCGTGGCGTCGATCGGCGCAGTCTTCGACATCCCGGTCGAGGAGTGGGAACGGGTCATGGCCGTGAACCTGCGCGGCGTGCTGCTCGGCATGCAGACGTTCGGTCGCCGCATCGACGCCAGCGGCGGCGGATCGATCGTGGTCACGTCGTCGGGTGCGGGCCTCGCCGGCGGCGCGTCGATGGGCACCTACTGCGCCACCAAGTTCGGCGTCATCGGCCTCGTCAAGAGCGCGGCCGCCGACCTGGCGCCGCGGGGCATCCGGGTCAACGCCGTCTGCCCCGGCGTCATCGACACCGCGATCCTCGGCCCGGCCCACGGCAACGAGCAGTTCCTCGGCATGCTCGGCCGCGGGCACCTGCTCGGCCGCGTCGGCGTGCCCGAGGAGGTCGGCCGCCTGGTGGCCTTCCTCGCCAGCGACGACGCCAGCTTCATCACCGGCGGCGCCTACCCGGTCGACGGCGGCATCACCGCGACGCTGGGCGGCCCGGCACCGGCGGGAGCCTCCGATGTCCTCGGCGGCTGACCGGACGGCGAGCGCCGACGCCCCATCGCCCGGGCGGCGGGGTTCGGGCCGCGAGTCGACCCGCAATGCCCTCATGGACGCAGCCGCCGACCTCTTCGCGGCCAACGGCTACGGCGACACCACCGTGCCCGCCATCGTCGCCGCGACCGGCGTCGGGCACGGCACCTTCTACGAGTACTTCGGCAGCCGGCGCGACATCCTCGTCGCCATCACCGAGCGGGCGGCCGCCACCCAGGAGCAGCGACCGGCGCCCGACGACCGACCCCTGGCCGACCAGATCCGCCGGGAGATCACCTGGTACCTCGTGCAGTTCGTCGAGAACCTCACGCTCTCGCGGATCTGGCACGTGGCCGCCGGCCTCGACCCCGAGGTCGGCGAGATGGTCGGGGCCGCTCGCCGGCGCCGGACTGCCCAGGTGCGCGACGTCTTCGCCGGGCTCGACCTGCCCGGCGGCGCCGACCCGGCGGCGACCGCCGTGGCCCTCACGGCGATGCTCGAGGAGTTCGCCCACCGCTGGTTCGTCGAGGGGGAGGGACCGGGCACGACCGCCGCCGACGTCCTCGCCGCCGCCGACACCCTGACCGCCCTGACCCTCGCCGCACTGGGACTCGACGATGCCTGACCCCACCCCCACCCCTGCCCCCGCCTCGACCGCGACCCTGCCCGGCATCGAGGCCGGCGCGTTGCACGACTGGTTCGCACGCGAGGTCGGCGACGTCGGCGCGCTGTCCTTCACCCAGGTCGAGGGCGGACACTCGTGCCTCACCTTCCTCGTCGACACCGAGGCCGGCGAGCGTTTCGTGCTGCGCCGGCCACCCGTCGGCCACGTGCTCGCCACGGCGCACGACGTGCTGCGCGAGCACCGCATCATCTCGGCGATCGCCGACACCGAGGTGCCGGTCGCGCCGGTCGTCGGGGCCTGCGCCGACACCGAGGTCACCGGGGCGCCCTTCTACGTGATGCGCTTCGTCGACGGGGTCGTGCTCCACGACCGCGCGGCGAGCGAGACGCTGCCGCCCGAGGCGCGACGGCGGGCGGGCGAGTCGATGATCGACGTGCTCGTCGCCCTCCAGGACGTCGATCCCGACGCCGTGGGTCTCGGGGACTTCGCGAAGCGCACCGACTACCTCGGCCGCCAGCTCAAGCGCTGGCACCGCCAGTGGGAGGCGGCCGAGACCCGCCCGCTGCCGCGCATGACCGAGCTGCACGACTGGCTGGTCGCCCACCAGCCCGACGAGGGCCCGGCCGGCATCGTCCACGGCGACTTCCGGTTGGGCAACGCCATCCACGCGCCCGACGGCTCGGTGGCCGCACTCCTCGACTGGGAGCTCTGCACGCTCGGCCCCCGCGAGGCCGACCTGGCCTACCTGCTGCGCTCGTGGGGTCCGTCGCCCGCCGCGTCGGCGGCCGAGGGGTTCCCGACGGCCGAGGAGCTGGTCGACCGGTACCAGGAGCGCAGCAGTCGCGCCGCCGCCCACCTGGACTACTGGACCGCCTTCCACGCCTGGCGGTCGGCATGCATCGTGGCCGGCGTCTACACCCGCTACGCCGCCGGCCAGATGGGCCGCGACGGCGACTTCTCGCACTTCGAGCTCGCCGTCGAGGAGGGCATGACGGCCGGCCTGCGCGCCGCGGGCATCGAGTAGGCGTGCCGCCCGACAGGGACCTCACCATGGCCCGACGGCTGGGCGTCGAGGCCGACGGTCCGGACGCGTTCGTGAGCGTCGACCGCGCCGACGCCGGCCACGTCTTCGGCGGTTGGCTCCTGGCCCAGGCCCTGCGCGCCGCCACGACGACCGTGCCCGACCCGCGCCAGGTCCGGGCGGTGCACGCCGCGTTCGTCGCCGCCGGCGTCCCCGAGCAGCACGTCCACCACCACGTCGAGCGCGTCCGGGACGGCGGCAGCTTCTCGACCCGGCGCGTCACGACGAGCCAGCACGGGTCCGCCGTGCTGGGGCTGACCGCCGAGTTCCACGCGCCGGAGGCGGGTGCCGTCTTCGAGCGCCCGCTCGGCGCCGAGGTCCCCGGGCCCGACGGGCTCGGGCCCGGCCGCTACGACAACCCGTACGTCGAGTGCCGCGACGTCCCCGTCGAGGCCGTCGCCGGCGGCCCGCCCCACGCCCGCTTCGCCTGGTGCCGCGTCCGGGGCCCGCTCCCGCCCGCCGACGTCGACCAGGCGCTCCACCGCCAGACGCTGGCCTACCTCAGCGACTTCGGCGCCACCCGCGCCGTCCGCGAGCCCCACGCCCATCTCGCCGACGACGCCCGGCGCCTGTCGGTGTCGCTCGACCACAGCATCTGGTTCCACCGCGACGTCGACGCGTCCGACTGGCTGCTGTCGGAACTGGCGCCGGTGGCGACGGGCGGGGGCCGCGGCCTGGCGATCGGCCACGTGCGCACCGCCGACGGCGCGCTCGTCGCCACGGTCGCCCAGGAAGCGTTGCTCCGCGAACGCTAGGGTGAGCGCCGTCCGACACTGGTGTCGGATCCGCACATCCGGGGGGATTGCCATGACGACCACGACCGCGCCCGCGACGGAGAAGCCGTCGTACCTGGGGCTGCTCAACGCCATCGCCGTCGGCGAGGCCGCAGCGGAGGAGTACCTGACGTGCTGGGCGGAGGTGACGCCGAGCGACGACGTCCGCGGGGTCCTGCGCACCATCGCCCTGCGCGAGGGCGAGCACGCCAAGGCCTTCGCCAAGCGCATCTGCGAGCTCGGCTTCGACGTGCGCGAGACCGCGACCGACACCGGCCCGATGGACATCGCGTCGTCGACGACCCTGACCGACCGGGAGAAGTTCGAGAAGCTCCGGCTCTGCGAGGAGCCCCCGGTCCCCGACGTGTTCGCACGCTTCTTCGAGAACCCGGACATCGACATCCAGACCGGTGCCCTGCTCGGTCGTTACATCGCCGAGGAACGGGACTCGGGCCGCCGCTTCCGGGCGTGCTACGCCCAGCTGTGCGAAGCCGAGGGGCCGGCCGCGGTCGACGGCGAGATCGCCGCCATCCACGACCGGCTCGACTCGATCGAGGCCACGTTGAAGAAGCTGGCCCGCAAGAAGTGACGACCATGGTCACGGCCTCGCTGGCGGAGACCTACGCGGTCGACGGCGTCGCCCACCTGCCGGGTGCGCTCGGTGGGGACGACCTCGCCGCCGTCGAGGCGCTCTTCGCCCACGGGCAGGCCCATCCAGGGCCGGGCGCGAACCGCGCGTACCCCGACGAGGGCGGCACCTTCTGGATCGACACGTTCCACCTGGCGAACTGGTCGCACTACGACGCGGCGTACGCGGCCACCGCGGTCCCCGACCTCGTCGCCGGCCTGTGGGGCACGCCCGACGTCTGGTTCTTCTACGAGCAGTTGTTCGACAAGCAGGGCGCCATGCGGCGCACGCCGTGGCACCAGGACTCCACCTACCTGCCGGTCGAGGGCGACCACGTCGCGGTCGTCTGGATCCCGCTCGACCCCCTGGACTCGTGGAGCTCGCTCGAGTTCGTCCGGGGCTCGCACCGCGGCCCGATGTACAACACCTCCGCGTTCGATCCCGACGACGACACCCGCCCGATCGCCGACGATCCCGGGCTGGCGCGGCTGCCCGACATCGAGGCCGACCGGTCGGCGTGGGACATCGT
>JBHIXO010000108.1:0-10859 GCA_041984725.1 Acidimicrobiales bacterium
GGATCCGGCCCTCGACGATCGCCGCCGAGGACATCCTGCACGACCTCGGCGCGATCTCGATGATCGGCTCCGACTCCCAGGCCATGGGCCGCATCGGCGAGGTCGTCATCCGGACCTGGCAGACGGCCCACGTCATGAAGGTCCGCCGGGGGGCGCTGGCCGGCGACGGCCGGGCCGACAACGAGCGGGCCAAGCGCTACGTCGCCAAGTACACGATCTGCCCCGCCGTGGCGCACGGCCTCGGGAGCGAGGTCGGCTCGGTCGAACCCGGCAAGCTCGCCGACCTGGTGCTGTACGACCCGCGGTTCTTCGGCGTGCGGCCCCACGTCGTCGTCAAGGGCGGGATGATCGCCTGGGGGGCGATGGGCGACGCGAACGCGTCGATCCCCACGCCCCAACCCGTGCTCCCCCGCCCGATGTTCGGGGCCTACGGCCGCACGGCCGGCCAGACGTCGGTCGCGTTCGTGTCCCCCGCCGCCGTCGAGGACGGGATCGCCGACCGACTCGGACTCGACCACCGGGTCGTGGCCGTCGACGACTGCCGGAGCGTGACCAAGGCCAACATGACGCGCAACGACGCGTTGCCGGAGATCTCCGTCGACCACGACACCTTCCTGGTCACCGTCGACGGCGTGACGATCGAGCAGGCGCCCGCCACCGAGCTCCCGATGGCGCAGCGGTACTTCCTCTTCTGAACCGCCCACGTCGTGTCGGTCGCCGCCACCCTCCTCCTGGCCGATGGCCGGTTCCCCGACGGGGCCCACGCGCACAGCCACGGGCTCGAGGCGGCGGTGGCCGCGGGTCGGGTGCACGACGTGGCGACCGCGGCCGAGTACGTGACGGGCCGCCTCTGGACGTCGGGCCGCACCGACGCCGCCACGGTCCGGCTCGCGGCGTCGGGTGCCGACCCGGATCTCCTCGACGCTGCGTGGTGCGTGCGCACGCCGAGCGCCGTGGCCCGGGAGACGGCGCGCTCGCTCGGTCGATCGCTGGCCCGCACGGCGGCCCGCCTCGTTCCCGACCGACCGATCGGTCTCGCCGACGGCTCCCCCGCCGTCCAGCCCGTGGCGTTCGGGCTGCTCGCTGCGGCCGTCGGGTGCGAGCCCGAGGAGGCGACGCTCGCGAGCCTGCACGGGTTCGCCGCCACGCTCGGCACGGCCGCGCTCCGGCTCCTGTCGCTCGACCCGTTCGACGTGACCGCGGTGCTGCACGACCTCCGGACGACCGTCGATGCCGTCGCCGACGCCACGGCCGCGGTCGACGGTCCCGACGACCTCCCGTGCGCGTCGACGCCGTTCGCCGAGATCGACGTCGAGCGCCAGGCGCTCCTCCCCACCCGGCTGTTCCGCAGCTGACCCTCCCGACCCGCAACGAGGCTTCCGTGCACGACCCGAACTCGACGTTCCACCCCGACGGCCACCACGACCACGGGCGAGATCGGCACGGTGGCGCGTTCCGCGTCGGCATCGGCGGCCCGGTCGGCACTGGCAAGACGGCACTCGTCGGTGCCCTGTGCGCGCTGCTCGCCGACGAGCTCGAGATCGGCGTCGTGACCAACGACATCTTCACCACCGAGGACGCCGACGCGCTGAAACGGCGCGGCGTCCTCGACATCGACCGCATCGTCCCCGTGCAGACCGGGTGCTGCCCGCACACCGCCATCCGCGAGGACATCACCGCGAACCTCGACGCCATCGCCGATCTCGAGGAGCGCGAGGGACCGCTCGACCTGATCCTGCTGGAGAGCGGCGGCGACAACCTCACGCTGACCTTCTCGACGGGTCTCGTCGACGTGCAGCTGTTCGTGCTCGACGTCGCGGGCGGCGACAAGGTGCCCCGCAAGGGCGGGCCGGGCGTCACCCGATCCGACCTGTTGGTGATCAACAAGATCGACATCGCCCACCTCGTCCACGCCGACCTCGAGGTCATGGCGAGAGACGCCGCCGCGCAGCGCGGCGACCTCCCGACCGTCTTCGTGTCGCTCGAGGCCTCCGAGGGCGCCGCACCGATCGCCGACTGGATCCGAGCCCGGCTGACCGCCGCGGTGGGCTGACCTCGTGGCGCTCGTCTCCAGCTGGACCGGCACCGAGATCGACGTCCGCCTGCGCCGCGGCGCGGGCGGCGTGGTGCGGGTCGACGGCGTGCTCTGCCGGGCACCCGTCTGGTTCCGCTGGGACGGCGACACGCTGTGGCACGTCGGCTCGGGCGCCACACCGGTCGGCGAGGACCACGTGCGCGTCCGCGTCGACATCGGTCCCGGCGTCGCGGTGCGGATGCGCTCGGTCGCGGCGACCGTCGTCTACGCCGCCCGCAGCGAGGGCACGCGCTGGGACACCGAGATCCACGTCGGTGCCGGCGCCTCGCTCGACTGGCGGCCCGAGCCGGTGATCGCCACGGCGCGGTGCCGGCACACGGCTCGGACGACCGTGCACGCGGCGTCGTCCGCCACCGTGGTGCTCGACGAGGTGCTCGTGCTGGGGCGCGCCGACGAACGGTCCGGGACGATCCGCTCGACCCTCGCGGTCGACGTCGACGACGCACCCGTGTTGCGCACCGGGATCGACACGGCGCTCCCGGGTTGGGCCGGTGCGGCGGGGACGGGTGGCGCCCGCGTCCTCGGCCAGCGCCTCGTCCTCGGCACGACGGCGGACGCGACCGGTCACGACCACGCCGGATCCGACGACACCGGCCGTGTCGCACGGCTGGCGCCGGCACCCGGCTGCGCGCTGGCGCTCGCCGTCGGGGACGACGTCACCGACACGATGGCGGCGGTCGACCGCGCCCTCCGGGGCTGACCCACCGCGCCGCGGGGCCGACCTCACAACGTCTGTACGGAAGCTTGCGTCTTTCGTTCATGGACGTGAAACACGGGAGAACCCCAACGGAAATTGCTCTTCCTTACGTTCACGCGCAGCCGGGTTCCCCCTGTCCCGGATCGAAGAAAAGGAAGAACACACCCATGTCATCACGGACCTCGTGGCGGCGGCTCCTGGCCGCTGTCGCATCTCTCCTCGCGCTCTCGCTCTTCGCAGCGGCGTGCGGCGACGACGACGACACATCCACCGACGCCGGTTCGGACTCCTCCGACGACGGCGATGCAGGCGGCGACGAGGGCGACGGCGACGAAGCCGCCTCGGGCGACATCTGCGTCGACGGCGACACGGTCACGATCGGCCTCCTGAACTCCACGACCGGCGTCATGGCGATCAGCGAGCAGACCGTCCGCGACGCGCTGCTGATGGGCGTCGAGGAGATCAACGCCGACGGCGGCATCCTCGGCAAGACGATCGAGGTCGTCGAGGAGGACGGTCAGTCCGAGCCGACGATCTTCGCCGAGAAGATCAACAAGCTCCTGACCGAGGACGAGGTCGCCGCCGTGTTCGGTGGCTGGACCTCGGCATCCCGCAAGGCGATGCTCCCGGTCGTCGAGGGCGCCAACGGCCTCCTCTTCTACCCGGTGCAGTACGAGGGCCTCGAGGCGTCGGAGAACATCTACTACACCGGCGCGACGACGAATCAGCAGATCATCCCGGCCATGGACTTCCTGGCGTCGGAGGGTGTGGAGACGCTGTTCCTCGCCGGCTCCGACTACGTGTTCCCCCGCACGGCGAACAAGATCATCAAGCAGTACGCCGCCGAGCTGGGCATCGAGATCGTCGGCGAGGAGTACGTCCCGCTCGACAAGGACGACTGGACGACCCAGGTCGCCAAGATCGCGGCCGCCAAGCCCGACTTCGTCTTCAACACCATCAACGGTGCGTCGAACGTCGGCTTCATCAAGGCGTACTACGAGGCCGGCCTCGGCCCCGACAACTCGCCGATCATCTCGGTCTCGATCGCCGAGGAGGAGGCGCCTGCGATGGGTGAGGACGTCACCGGCCAGTACGCCGCCTGGAACTACTTCCAGAGCGTCGAGAGCCCCGAGAACACCACGTTCATCGAGGCCTTCCAGACCAAGTACGGCGCCGACCGGCCGACCTCGGATCCGATGGAGGCGGCGTACACCTCGCTGTACCTCTACAAGGCGATGGTCGAGGCCGCGGAGTCGTTCTGCGTCGACGCGATCAACGCCTCCTCCGACGGCGTGACCTTCGCCGCCCCGGAGGGCCTCGTCACCGTGAACGGCGAGAACCACCACATCGCCAAGACCGGCCTCATCGGCCAGATCAACTCGGACAACCAGTTCGACGTGGTCTGGAGCTCCGAGGGTCCGATCGAGCCGGATCCCTTCCTGGAGGGTTACGACTGGTGGGACCCGAGCGCCGGGTGAGCCCTCGGGGCTGACCAACCGGCACAGGCACCGAACCGCATGGGGAGGGCCGCACGACCGTGCGGCCCTCCCCCGCGGGTCCGGCGCCCCGCTCGCGTCGACCGACAGGAGAACCGAACCCTTGGACGCACTCACGACACCGTTCCTCACCGGCACCGCCACCGGCGCGATCCTGCTGCTGGCCGCGCTGGGCCTGGCGCTGACCTTCGGGCAGATGGGCGTCATCAACATGGCGAACGGTGAGTTCCTCATGGCCGGCGCATACGCCGCGTACGTCACGCAGGAGGTCGTCGGGACCGGCGGCTTCTCGATCATCGTGGCGATCCCCGTCGCCTTCGTGATCGCGGGACTGCTCGGCCTGCTCCTCGAGGTCACGATCATCAGCCGGATGTACCGGCGACCACTCGACACGCTCCTCGTGACCGTGGGCGTCGCCATCGTCCTCCAGCAGCTCGCCATGGACCTGTTCGGTGCGCAGGGCGACCCCGTGTCGCCGCCGAGCTGGCTGCGGGGCACCATCCCGGTGTTCGGCTACGACTGGCCCTACCGCCAGCTCTTCACCATCATCCTGGCGGTCGCGTGCCTGGTCGGCCTCGAGCTGGCGTTGAAGCGCACACCGTTCGGCCGCCAGATCCGGGCCACGGTCCAGAACCGTGAACTGGCCGAGACCATGGGCGTCTCGACCCGCAACGTCGACCGCATCACGTTCTTCCTCGGTTCGGGGCTCGCCGGGGTCGGCGGTGTCGCCATCAGCCTCATCTCGGGCACGAACCCCACGCTCGGGACCACCTACATCATCCCGGCGTTCCTCGTCGTCGTCGCCGGCGGCGTCGGCCAGCTGAAGGGCACGGTGATCGCGGCCTGGGCCGTCGGCGTCGCGACCGCGTTCCTCACCGACTGGACGAGCGGGAGCATGGCCCAGGTCCTCAGCTTCGCCCTCGTGGTCGTCTTCCTCCAGGTCCGCCCGCAGGGCCTCTTCACCGTCCGGACGAGGTCTCTCGCATGACGAACCGACTGCTGCGCTCCTACGCGCCACTCCTGGGCATCGCCCTCCTCGCCTTCCTCCTGCTCGTGTGGGCGCCGGGCTCGTTGTCGGCCTTCCGGCTCGGCAACCTCGGCAAGTACTGCGCCTGGGCGATCGCCGCCGTCGGCATCGGGCTCGCCTGGGGTCGGGGCGGCATGCTCGTCCTCGGCCAGGGCGTCTTCTTCGGCCTCGGCGGCTACGCCATGGCGATGCACCTCAAGCTCGAGAGCGCCGGCCCCGACGGCATCCCGGACTTCATGGTCCTCTACGGCGACGGCACGATGCCGAGCTGGTGGGAACCGTTCCGGAGCGGCGCGTTCACGATCTTCGCGATCGTCGCCGTCCCTGCGATCGTGGCCACGATCCTCGGCTTCGCCATCCTCAAACGACGGGTGAAGGGGGCGTACTTCGCCATCCTCACCCAGGCGCTCGCCGTCGCGTTCGCGACGCTGCTCGTCGCGACCATCAAGCAGACGGGCGGCTTCAACGGCATCAACACGTTCTCGACGTTCTTCGGCAGCAACCTCTACGACCCCGACGTGAAGGAGAACATCTACCGGATCACCGCCGGGCTCCTGATCCTGTGCCTGATCGTCGTGTGGCAGCTGTACCGGAGCCGGTACGGCGAACTGCTCGTCGCCGCCCGCGACGCCGAAGAGCGGGTGCGATTCCTCGGCTACGACCCGGCCAACATCAAGCTCGTGGCCTTCGTCATCGCCGCGGTGATGGCGAGCCTCGGGGGCGCGATGTTCGTGCCGCTCACCGGCATCATCTCCCCACTCGACGTGAACGCCACGGCCTCGATCATGCTCATCGCCGGTGTCGCGCTCGGCGGACGCGCCTCGCTGATGGGCCCGGCGATCGGCGCGATCGCCGTCGGCTTCGGCCAGTCGAGCCCTTCCCGACCCAGTGGACCTACTTCCAGGGCGGTCTGTTCATCGTGGTGATCCTCCTGCTCCCCGGCGGGATCACGTCGCTCGGGGCACGGATCCGTTCGATCATCCCGCAGCGTGCGCCCCGGGCCGAGACGGCCCGCGTCACCCAGGAGGTCGTGGCGTGACCAGCTCCTTCCTCGGCGCCGACTACCTCGAGATCCGCGGGCTCACCGTCGACTTCGACGGGTTCAAGGCGGTCGAAGGTGTCGACCTCACCTTCCTCGAGGGTCGCCTCCACTTCCTGATCGGCCCGAACGGCGCCGGCAAGACGACGCTCGTCGACGCCCTGACGGGCCTGGTGCCCGCCACGGGCGAGGCGATGTTCCGCGGGCAGGACCTGCTCACGATGAAGTCGCACAAGATCGTGCAGCTCGGGGTGGGGCGCACCTTCCAGACCGCCACCGTCTTCGAGCAGCTGACCGTCCTGCAGAACCTCGACATCGCGGCCGGCATGCACCGCAAGGCCCGCAGTCTCCTCCTCGCCCGCGGCCGGGTTCCCGAGCGGGTCCAGGAGGCGCTCGAGACGATCGGCCTCGCCGACCATGCCGACCGGCCCGCCGGGATCCTGGCCCACGGCCAGAAGCAGTGGCTGGAGATCGGCATGCTCCTCGTCCAGGAGTCGAAGGTGATGTTCCTCGACGAGACGGTCGCCGGCATGAGTGCCGAGGAACGAGAGGAGACCGGGACGCTGCTCCAGCAGATCGCCGGCGACCGCACCATCGTCGTGATCGAGCACGACATGGAGTTCATGCGCACGTTCGCCGACTTCGTGACCGTCATGCACGGCGGCACGGTGTTGGTCGAGGGCACCGTCGAGGAGATCCAGGCCGACGAGAAGGTCCAGGAGGTCTACCTGGGCACGGTGACGGAGGTGGCCGCTCATGGCTGAATCGATGTTGGAGCTCGTCGGCGTGACGGCGGGCTACGGGCGTTCCATGGTGCTGTTCGACGTCGACGTCGCCATCCCCGTCGGCGGCGGCGCGGCGATCATGGGCCACAACGGCGCGGGGAAGACCACGCTGTTGCGGGTGGCGGTCGGCCTCGTGCCGGTCCGGAGCGGCACGGTGCTCCTCGACGGCGAGGACATCACGAAGCTGCCCCCCAACCGTCGGGTGCGGCGCGGGATCGGGTACGTCCCGCAGGGCCAGCTCTGCTTCCCGCAGATGACCACGCTCGAGAACCTCCAGCTGGTGTCGGCGGCCAAGCCCGACATCGACGAGGTCCTCGACCTCTTCCCGGCGTTGACCACGCTGCTCGACCGGCCCGCAGGCCTGCTGTCGGGCGGCCAGCGCCAGCAGCTCTCCATCGCACGCACGCTGCTCACCCGACCGCGACTGCTGATCCTCGACGAGCCCGCCGAGGGCATCCAGCCGAACGTCGTCGCCGAGATCGAACGCGTCATCCTCGACCTGTCGCAGCGCAGCGACCTCACCGTGCTGCTCGTCGAGCAGCACGTCGGCTTCGCGCTGCGCTCCGCCGACCGGTACTACGTGCTGGAGTCGGGGCGCATCACCGGCAGCGGCGACGGCGGCGAGACGGCGATCGACGAGGTCCGGGCCGCGATGGCCGTGTGAGTCAGGCCGTGCGAGACGTGACGAGGGCTCCGGGCGGCGGCTAGGACACGACGTCGACCCGCACGTCACGGGCCGCGTACTCGGGCGACGTCTTCCGCGCTTCCTCGGGCGGGTGTCCACAGTCGAGCACGGGCAGCTCCCTGACGACGTCGACCACGGCCGACCAGCGGCGCAGTTCACCGTCGCCGGTCGCGAACGTGACCGTCACCCGTTCGCCGTCGTCGCCGGTGTCGACGACCGGCCACCGCAGTGCATCGCGCCCGGCCCGGACGAAGGCCTCGCGCTCGACCACCTGGTGCCGAGGCCCGAGCGTCGGCGTGCCGCGGTAGTGACGTACCAGTCGACCGGGGTCACCGGCGCGGAGCACTCCTGCGACTACGTCGACGTCGAGGTGCGCCCACAGCCGGCCGTCGGGAAGGCTGAGCGCCGTCGGTGCGAAACGGTGGCCGCCCAGATGGCTCGTGCGGCGTACCCGGACCTCGGGATGCCGAGCGGCGACCTCGACGTGGAGCCGCGTGCCCAAGCTGCCGCAACATCGGTCGCGGGCACCGTGGGAACACACGAGGAACTCCGGTGGCGCAGCGGTGCCGGGGACATCGTCGCCGGACGTGATGGCGCGCAGCGTCGCGTCGAGATCCCCGACCCCGACCTCCGAGTCCGTGCCGACGAATGAGCAGCGCAGCCCGTCCCGGCGGTACGTCGTCACCAGGCACCGGCCGGGCGCTCGCGTCGGATCGGGGAGGACGGCCATGACCCGGTGATCGGGCGGCGCGCTCGTCGCTGCCGCGAGGATCGGCGCATCGGCGACGTCCTCGGGCCACGGCGCGGGGACTTCGACGACCACGAGGCTGTCGAATCGCGGCGCCGACCCGACCGGGTCGGGCGCCTGCCGGGCGGTCCACACCGCGCAGCGCAGGTCCTCGACGGACGTCGGGGTCACCGGTGCTCGTCGATCGTGCGCACGGCGTCCCAGCGTATCGACGCGGTTCGTCGGGACGATCCCCCTCGCGAATACACACCGACGAGGCGGGCACCTGGGTCTGGCACTGCCACATCCTGAACCACGTCGCGTGCGAAGAGGGCATGTTCGGGAGGGTGACGATGGTCGTCACCTGAGGACAGGGAGCGCCGAGCGGCCCTGTCCGGACTCCGGGGAGGGCCGCTGCTCTGCATGGACGCGGAAGCCCTTCGCCGCCATGTAGATGCCGACGGACAGCTCCCAGGTGGCGATCGGCAGCACCATCAGCATCGCCGGCGGCGAGACCTGCTCCCAGCCGCCGAAGTACGTGACGAGCGTCGAGGTGAGCAGCACGGGTGCGCCGACGATCCCGAGGGTCGGGATCCAGCGGGGCACGAGGCCCGATGGGCGCAGGACGGTGGCGAAGCACAGTGCGTTCACCGTCGCCATGACGCCGGGTCCGAAGAGGAACGACCACTCGCGAACGGCGACGAGCGAACTCGCGGTGGTGGTGAGCACCGTGGGGTCGGTGCCGGCCAGATCCCGGCGCATGGTGTACACGGCGAGGATGGCGAGGACGCCGGCGGTGATGATGGCGGCCTCGAGGATGCGGGACCCGACGAAGCCGGCGGCCCGGCTGGCGCCGTGGCGCTTGATGATCGGGTAGACGGCGACGGCGGTGCCGATGCCCGTGAGCCCGGTGAGCAGCTCGAACAGGCCACCCCAGAGGACGCCGCTCTCGCTCCCGACGCCCAGGACCCACTCGGGGTCGTCGATGGCGCCGCCGTAGAGGCCGAGGGCGGGGATCGAGAACAGGAAGGTGCCGATGTAGAAGAGCCCGGCGGCGAGGGTGCGCCTGCGGTCCGGGGCCATCGACGTCGTGGGAATGCGGTTGGTGGACATGGTTCAGTTCCTCTCGTCGTCGCGCTCGGTGCGCGTGGTGTCGGAGACCTCGGCCGGCGTGAGCGAGATCAGCGGGATGCCGATGTCTCGCAGTCGCTGGAGGAGGCCGTGCAGCGCGGCCTGGTCGACGACGGAGCCCCGGATGACGGTGGTGCCGTCGTCCTGGTCGACGATGGCGAGCCCGTCGAACCAGGCTGCCCAACGCTCGGTGAGGTGGCCCTCGACCCGGATCTCGTACTGCACCCGCGGACCGTACGAACCGATGTGGTGAGCCGTCCTCACCACATGTGGTGAACGGACGTGGTGATTCGCGCCCGGCGCTACAGACCGAGTTCTTCGGCGCGACGGACGGCGGCGCGACGGTTCGTGACGCCGAGCTTGGCGAAGATGTTCTTGGTGTGGGTCCGGACCGTGTTGAGCGAGACGACCAGTTCGCCCGCGATCTCGGGGCCGCTGAGCTCGGTACGCAGGAGGCGGAGGACGTCGCGTTCGCGGGGGCTGAGCTCGTCGACGAGCCGGGACGGAGCCGTCGACCCGGGCCCGTCCGACGGGGACATGGCGGCCAGCACCCGCTGCGTGTGCGGAGCGAGGTCGCCTCGTTCCTCCATAGAGCGGAGCAGTGTGGTCACCCCGGGCCCGGCGTGGAGGAAGAGTCGGACGTGACCGTGCGGTGCGGCGCGTGCGAGTGCGTCCTCGAGCGCGGCTGCGGCGTCGGCGACGTCACCGCGGGCGTGGTGCGCGGATGCCTGGAGGATGCGGATCTCGATCGCGCTCGCTTCACGATGCCCTCGCTCGGCGGCGTCGAGCAGCCGGTCGAGCAGTCCGAGGGCGTCGTCGAGCGTGAAGCGACCGGGATCCGTCGCGTGCCGGGCGATCAGGATCCGGGCGAGGGTGATGTGTTCGTACTCCCGGACGTAGATGAGCGGGTCGGTGACGGCGAGCCCCTCGTCGCGCGCCCAGGCGTCGGCGGCGTCGACGTCCCCCGCGGCGAGTTGCACCCGTGCCCGGACGGCCGGAACGGGACGGACCGGTGGCGAGTAGTCGGTGTCGTACCGCGGTTCGGCCTCGTCGATGAGCGTGAACGCTCCGTCGAGGTCACCACGGGCCCGACGGAGCCGGGCCATCGTGACCCGCCACCGGTAGGCGTGCTGGGCCAGCGCACCGCGGTCCCCGAGTTCGGCGCGCGTCTCCAGGT
>JBHIXO010000109.1:0-10851 GCA_041984725.1 Acidimicrobiales bacterium
CACACTGCCGGCCTTCCAGCACGCCGTCGACCTCGGCTACCGGTACCTCGAGACCGACGTGCACGCGACCGCCGACGGCGTCCTCGTCGCCTTCCACGACGACCACCTCGACCGCGTGACCGACCGCACCGGCCGCATCAACGAACTGCCGTGGTCGACCGTGCGCGAGGCGCGCGTCGACGGGCGCGAGCCGATCCCCCTGCTCGAGGACGTGCTGGGCGCGTGGCCCGACGTGCGGGTCAACATCGACCCCAAGGAGGACGACTCCGTCGCGCCCCTGATCGAGACGCTGCGCCGGTGCGACGCCGCCGACCGCGTCTGCATCGGCGCCTTCTCCGACGAGCGGATCGCCACCGTGCGCGACGCGTTCGACGGCGCCCTCTGCACCGGCATGGGCCCCGACGAGGTGTTCCACCTCCTCGCCGTCATGGAGGGCGAGGAGCGGACATTCCGGTCGTCGTGCGTCCAGATCCCGATGCACGACAGCAAGGGCCGCCTCTTCTGCACCCCCGAACTGGTGCGCACCGCCCACGAACAGGACCTCGTCGTCCACGTCTGGACCATCGACGAGCCCGACCAGATGCACGCCCTGCTCGACATGGGCGTCGACGGGATCATGACCGACCGACCGGCGGTGCTGCGCGACGTCATGGTGGCCCGCGGCGTCTGGGCCTGACGTGCACGTCCCGCTCACCCCGCTCGACTTCCTGACCCGCGCGCGGCGCTACTTCCCCGAACGCGTCGGCGTGATCGACGGCGACGAGTCGTGGACCTACGCCGCCTTCGCCGACCGGTGCGACCGACTCGCCCGCCACCTGCGCGCCGAGCACGGCATCGGTCGGGACGGCTCCGGCACCGACGTGGTCGCGTGGCTGTGCGGGAACACCCACGAACTGCTCGAGGCCTACTACGGCGTCCTGCTGGCGGGCGGCGTCCTGTTCCCGGTGAACATCCGCCTCTCGCCGGCCGAGGTGCGCGCCGTCCTCGCCCAGGCCGGCGCCCGGGTGCTGTTCCGGCATCCCGACCAACCCGATCCCGGCGCGCCGATCCCGACCGTCGTCGTCGACGCCGCCTACGAGGACGCCCTCGCCCGCCACGACGGACCGCCGGTCGAACCCTCGGTCCGCGACGAGGACGAGCCCGCCGAGATCTTCTTCACCAGCGGGTCGACGGGACTGCCCAAGGGCGCGGTGCTCACCCACCGCGGCCTCTACCTCCACGCCGTCCACAGCGCGCTCACCAACGGCATCGACGGGTCGGACGTGATCCTCCACGTCGTGCCGCTGTTCCACGTCAACGGCTGGGGCACGCCGCACTACCTGACCGGGCTCGGCGGGGTCCACGTCATGCTCCCCCGCTTCGACGCGGGCGAGGTCCTCCGCCTGATCGAGCACCACCGGGTCACCCGCCTGTTCGCCGTGCCCGCGATGATCCAGATGCTCCTCGACCATCCCGACCGGGGCGCGCGCGACCTGTCGTCGTTGCGGATGACCTCCATCGGTGGGGCACCGGTCAGCCCGACGATGCTGGCCGAGACCGAGTCCGCCTTCGGCTGCACGGCGATCTGCGGCTACGGGATGACCGAGGCGGGCCCCACGCTCACGCGGTCGCTCGACAAGCCGGGCGACGCGCCGTCGGCGGAGCGCCGGGCGACGACCGGGTTCCCCATCCTCGGGGTCGACGCCCGCGTGCTGGGCGACGACGACGTCGAGGTCCCCTGGGACGGCGAGACCGTCGGGGAGATCTGCGCCCGGTCGAACCACGTCATGGCCGGCTACCACGACGCTCCGGAGGCGACGGCCGAGGTGCTGCGCGACGGGTGGCTGCGCACCGGCGACCTGGCCGTCGTCCGACCC
Source organism: Acidimicrobiales bacterium (assembly GCA_041984725.1). GTDB lineage: Bacteria > Actinomycetota > Acidimicrobiia > Acidimicrobiales > Salinilacustritrichaceae > Salinilacustrithrix. Next base: position 1,857 of record JBHIXO010000109.1, read on the forward strand.
GACGGCTATGTCGTCATCGTCGACCGCCGCAAGGACCTCATCATCTCCGGGGGCGAGAACATCGCCAGCCCCGAGGTCGAGCACTGCCTGGTCGCCCACGACGCCGTCCGGGAGGCGGCGGTCGTCGGTCGCCCCGACGACCGGTGGGGCGAGGTCCCCGTGGCGTTCGTGACCCTCCACCCCGGCGCGACCGCCGGCGAGGACGAGCTCATCGAGTGGGTCCGCGACCGCCTCGCCCACTTCAAGGCACCCAAGGCGGTGACCGTGGTCGACGACCTGCCGCGCGGCGGCACCGGCAAGGTCGACAAGCCGGCGCTGCGATCGGCGGTCAGCGGAACAGCACCCCGGGGTTGAGGATCCGGTCGGGGTCGAGCGCGGCCTTGATCGCCCGCATCGTCGCGACGTCGCCCGCTCCCCGGTCCCGCCCGAGCCAGTCGACCTTGGCGTGGCCGATGCCGTGCTCGGCCGACACCGCACCGCCCCGGTCGACCACGGCCGAGAGGACAGCGTGCTCGACCGCGTCGTCGGCACCCTCGGGGACACCCGTCACGTTGACGTGGACGTTGCCGTCGCCGAGGTGACCGAACAGCCACGTCGTCGCCGCCGGTGCGGCCGCCGCCACCAGGTCCGGGATCTCGTCCACGAACGCGGCGAGGGCGGGGCCGGGCAGCGTCACGTCGAACTTGTGCGGGACGCCCACCCGGGCGATCGCCTCGGTGTGGGCCTCCCGGACGTGCCAGAGGCGGTGGTCGGGCCCCGCACCCTCGGCCACCGCCACGTCGCGGACGCCCGCGGCGTCGCCGACCACGGCGGCGAGCGCGCCGGTCGGCGAGGGCGGGCCGACGGCCTCGAGCACCACCTGGACTGGCGGGGCGGGGTCGAACACGGGCGCAGCGCCGGTCTGCTCGGCGACGAGCCGCGCGCCGGGCGCGAGCACGAACTCGGCGGCCTCGAGCGTCGGGACGGCCCGCCGCACCGCGCCGACGAGCGCGACCGCGGCCCCGACCGATTCCAACGCGACGAGGGCGGTCACAGTCTCGCCCGCCGCGGGGACGAGCGCGAGCCGGGCACGGCAGACGATGCCGAGGGTGCCCTCGCTCCCGCACAGCAGCCCGGCGAGGTCGAGCCCGGTGTTGTCCTTCACGAGCCCGTCGAGCCGGCGGACGACCTCGCCGGTGCCGACGACCGCCTCGACGCCGAGCACCTGGCGGCGCGTCGGGCCGTGGCGCAGCACGCGCAGGCCGCCGGCGTTCGTGGCGACCGACCCCCCGACCGTGGCCGTGTCGCGGGCGGCGAAGTCGACGCCGTAGCGCCAGCCGGCGGCGTGGGCGGCCGCCTGGACGTCGGCGACCGTGTCGCCCGCGCCCGCGGTGAGCTGCCCGGCGTCGGCGTCCACGTCGGCGATGCCGCGCAGGCGCGCCGTCGAGAGCACCACGGCCTCCGGGGTCCGCGGCACGGCACCGCCGACGAGGCCCGTGTTGCCGCCCTGGGGCACGAGCGGGGTCCCGGTGGCGCGGGCCCACCGCACGACCTCCGCGACCTCGGCCGTCGACCCCGGGCGCACGAGCGCCGAGGCCTCGCCCCGGAAGCGTCCGGTCCAGTCGACGGTGTGACCGGAGACGACGTCGGGGTCGGCGGTGACGTGCGCGGGCCCGACGACGGCGGCGAGCGCGGTGACGACGTCCACGGCGCCCAGTGTGCCGTGGGCTGCCGATCGGGCCTGGCTACCGTCCGGCACCGTGCCCGCGCCGCTCGTCCCCTTCCACACCCTGCGGTCGACACGGGGCATGGTCTGCAGCGTCGACCATCTCTCGTCGCAGGCCGGCATCGCCGTGCTCCGCGCCGGTGGGAACGCGGTCGACGCCGCCGTGGCGACCAGCGCCGCGCTCGCGGTCACGACCCAGCACCTCTGCGGGATGGGCGGCGACCTCTTCGCGCTCGTCCACCACGCGGACGACACGCCGCCGGACTGTCTGAACGCCAGCGGCCGGGCCGGCCGTGGGGCCGACCCGGAGCGCCTGCGGGACGAGGGCCACGACCGGATGCCGACCGACGGGGACATCCGCGCCGTCACCGTCCCCGGCTGCGTCGACGGGTGGCTCGCGCTGCTGGACCGCCACGGCCGCCTGCCGGTCGCCGACGTGCTCGCCCCGGCCGTCGAGTTGGCCGACGGCGGCTTCCCGGCGTCGCCGCTGCTCGCCGTGATGGTGCCGCTCGTCGCCGACGTCGAGGGCGCCGACGACTATCGGCGCGAGCCCGTCCGCTCCGGGACCGTCGTCCGCCGGCCCGGCGTGGCGCGCACGCTCCGGGCGATCGCCGACGGCGGGCGAGCCGCCTTCTACGAGGGCGAGTTCGGCGCCGGGCTCCTGCGCCTCGGATCCGGCCTGTTCGACGTCGACGACCTCGCCCGGCACCAGGCCGACTGGGTCGACCCCCTCGGCCTCGATCTCTGGGGCCACCGGGTGTGGACCACGCCGCCGAACAGCCAGGGCTATCTCTCGCTGGCCGGCGCCCGGATCGCCGAACTCGCCGGCTTCGGTCCGGGAACCGGCCCGGACCCCGACGACCCGCGGTGGCCGCACCTGCTCTCCGAGGCGGCCCGCCTCGCGGGGCACGACCGGCCGGCCGTCCTCCACGAGCACGCGGACGGCGACGCGCTCGTCCACGACGACCGCCTCGGTCCGCGGGCGGCGCAACTCGATCCGGACGGGCGCGTCGACCTCCCGGCACCCGCCGCCGAGGGCGACACGATCCACCTGTGCACCGCCGACGGCGACGGCCTCGCCGTCTCGCTCATCCAGTCGAACGCGCGGGGCTGGGGCGTCCACCTCGCCGTACCCGAGGTCGGGATCTTCCTCCACAACCGGGGCCAGGGCTTCTCGCTCGAACCCGGCCACCCGGCCGAGTTGGGTCCGGGTCGGCGTCCGCCGCACACGCTGTCACCGGCGCTGGTGCAGCGCTGCGACGGGAGCCTGCGGGCGGTGCTCGGGACGATGGGCGGCGACACGCAACCCCAGATCGTCCTCCAGTTGCTCGCCCGCCTGCTCGTGGCCGGTGCGTCGCCGGCGGCGACCATCGGCGGCGCCCGCTGGCGGCTGGGCGACGGCGGCTTCCGCGCGTGGGACGACGGCGGCCCGTCGTCGCTCGCGATCGAGGGCCACGCGCCGGCGGCGTGGGCGAACGGCCTCCAGGAATGCGGGCACCGCGTGGCGACGACCGCACCGCACGACACCGGCCACGGTCACGCGCACGTCATCGAACGATCGGCCGACGGGGTGCTCGCCGGAGCCGCCGACCCGCGCGCGCTCACGGGCGCGACCGCGACCTGGTGAGCCGCGACCCCGTGTGGGGGTTCAGCCCGGGTCGACGTCGGCGAACGTCGGGTCGCGCTTCTCGAACCCGGCCATCACGGCCTCGATCTGGTTCGGCGAACCGATCAGCCGGCCGATCTCGCTGCGCTCCTGGGCGAACTGCTCCGCGGTGGGGCGGCTGCCCGACGCGTTGAGGAGCCGCTTGGCGGCCCGCACCGCGTGCGGACTCTTCCCGGCGATCTCGGCGGCGAGCTCCCGGGCCGCCGCCAGCGGGTCGTCGGCGACGCGGGTGGCGAGGCCGAGACGCACGGCCTCCTCGCCACCGACCATGCGACCCGTGAAGGTGAGCTCCTTGGCGACGTCGAGGCCGACGAGCTTCGGCAGCATCCACGTGCCGGTCATGTCGGGGATGAGTCCCCACTTCACCTCGAGCACGCTCATCCGCACGTCGGGCGTCACGATCCGGATGTCGGCCCCGAGCGCGATCTGGATGCCGCCGCCGAGGGCGACGCCGTGCACCGCGGCGATGACCGGGACCGGCACCTCCTGCCACGTGTAGGCGACCTGCTGGCCGAGGTGCGTGATCCGGTCGCCCGTGTCGCCGATGGCCCCGAGCGAGCCGCCCGAGTCGCCGCCGGCATCGCGCTCGGCGTCACGTTCGTCGGAGCCCCCACCGCCGCCGGCCATCGCCTGGAAGCTGCCGAAGTCGAGCCCGGCGCAGAACGACCGTCCGGCGCCGCTGAGCACCACCGCCCGGACCGACGGATCGGCGGCGACCGTGGCCCCCGCCTCGGCGATCGCCGCGAACATGGCGCCGTCGAGCGCGTTCATCTTGTCGGGCCGGTTCAGCGTGACGTGGGCCACGCCCGCCTCGATGTCGATCAGCACGCGGTCGCTCATGGCAGGTCTCCCTCGCAGACGGTCGTCGGACCTGCAGTCTGGCCGACGGGCCGCGCGAGCGCCGACCGACGCGGCGGCGACGCGACCGTCAGGCGGCGAGCGGCGGGAGCACGAGCGGCTCGAGCAGCTCGCGCACGGCGGCCCCCGAGAGCCCCGCGGCCAGCGCGCCACCGGCCTCGCCCGCGACGCGTGCGAGCAGGATCGCGCCGCTGCGGTCCTCGACCGCGAGCCCGGTGCGCTCGCAGGCGGCGAAGGCCGCCACCCGGCATCGATGCGCCGCCCGACACCCGTCGTGGATACCGGCGGCGCGGCGCAGGGCCGCCGCCGAGGCGACGCGCACCCGTGCCCGATCGACCGCGAAGTGGGACGTGCCCGCGGTGCCCCGGACCCGTTCGATGGCCCGTGCCAGTTCGGCGCGATCCCGCACCGACCACCACGTCACGAACTCGTCCAGGTCCATCGCGTCCGCTCCCTCAGAACGTCCGTCCCACTTCGCAGCCGGTGGTTCCCGGCCACGAGTACTCATCGGCCCGCCCGCCCGGTGCATGAGCGCGTTGGGCCGAACGACCCGCCGTCCCTACGGATCGTCGTCGGATTGCGTCACAGCGCGAGCGGTCGCAACCCGATTCGCGGCATTCACGAGGGATCGTCCGGAGTCGGTGGCGCGACCGCGACGAGATCGTCGCCCGGCATCACCGGCACGGCGTCGACCCGGCACCTAGGGTCCCTGACTCCGGTCCGAGGGCCCGGCGCGTCCCGGGTGCACCGAGGCGACCGGGACCGGGCGGGTCGCTATTGACACTGTGCCAACAACGCCCTACCGTCCGCTCGTCGACGTGACCGAGGTCACCAGAGTGTGACCGGCGGGAGCGCACGGCGTGCGGGACGGACCCGACGCCATTGACCAAGGGGGAACTCCGTGACGAGACGCACCACGAGCCGTTGGCTCCGCCTGCTCGCCATCCTGCTCGGCCTCACGCTGCTCGCAGCGGCCTGCGGTGACGACGACGGCGGCGACGAGGCTGCGCCCGACGACGGCGAGCAGACCGACGACGGCGAGGGCGACGGCGACGAGGGGCCCACCGACTCCGAGCCCGACGAGACCGAGGCCGGCGACCCCGTCCCCGGCGGCAAGCTCATCTACGGCCTCGAGGCCGACACCTCGACGCCGTGGACGCCGGCCAAGTCGGTCTGCGCCATCTCGTGCCACATGGTCATGCGGTCGGTCTACGACCCGTTGACCCTCTACGGCGAGGACGGCGAGATCCACCCCAACCTCCTCGAGTCGTTCGAGTCGAACGAGGACTTCACCCAGTGGACCCTCGTCCCCAAGCAGGGCATCACGTTCCACGACGGCACGCCCTTCGACGCCGCCGCGATCAAGTCGAACCTCGACGCCCACCTGGCGAGCTTCCTCACCGCCAAGGCGCTGCTCGACGTCCAGAGCATCGAGCTCAACGAGGACGGCTCCGCCGCCGTCGTCACGACGGGCAACCCGTGGCCGCGCTTCCCGAACTACCTGTCGGGCCAGATCGGCTACATGGCGTCACCCACCTGGCTGGCCGCGGCCGCCGAGGACGTGAACCTCGAGGACGAGCCCGTCGGCACCGGCCCGTTCGTCTTCCAGAGCTACGAGCCCGGCGCCAGCTTCGTCGCCACCAAGAACGCCGACTACTGGCGAGCCGACGAGGGCCTGCCGTACCTCGACGAGATCGAGTACCGCGTCCTGGCCGACGTCCAGTCCCGCCAGAACGCGCTGCTCAACGGCGACATCAACATCATGCACACCTCGAGCGGCGACACGATCAAGTCGCTGCGTGACGAGGCCGGCATCGAGCTGACCGAGAACTCGGCGTACGGCGAGACCAACTACACGCTGATGTTCGTCGACAACCCCGAGTCGCACCTGAACGACGTCCGGGTCCGCCGGGCCCTCGCCCACGCCCTCGACAACCAGGTGCTCGTCGAGCGCCGCGGCGGTGGCATCGGCATGGTCGCCAACGGGCCGTTCAGCCCGCAGCAGCGCGGCTACCTCGAGGACACCGGCTACCCCGAGTACGACCCCGAGGAGGCCCAGCGCCTGCTCGAGGAGTACAAGGCCGAGAAGGGCATCGACACCGTCGAGATCTCGTACACGACCACCACCGACCCCTTCAACCTCGGCACGGCCGAACTGGTCAAGCAGTTCTGGGAGCAGGTCGGGTTCAGCGTCCCGCTCGCCCAGATCGAGCAGGGTCAGTTCATCATCACCGCCCTCACCGGTGGCTTCGAGATGTTCGGCTGGCGCAACCACGGTGGCGTCGACCCCGACTCCCAGCGCATCTGGTGGCACAGCGAGACCGCCGACGACCCGCCCAACCTCGGCCTGAACTTCGGTCGCATCAAGGACGACGTCATCGACGAGAACCTCGACATCATCCGCCAGTCGACCGACGACGACGCCATCACCGAGGCGGCCGAGGCGATCAACCGGCAGTTCGCCGAGCAGGTCTACAACCTGTGGTCGAGCTGGACCGTGTGGGGCATCGCGAAGGACCCGGCCGTCAACGGCCTCGACACCTTCGTCCTCCCCGACGGCACGCCGGAGATCTACGGCAACGGCATCGGCGGCTCGCACCAGGTCTCCCAGATCTGGATCGAGGGCTGAGTCGGTCGCAGAGCGACCTCCTCGACCCTCTCTGATCGCCCGTAACGGGTACACCGAAGAAAGCGTGGATACGTGAAGTTCGTCGCCGTCCGGTTCGCACAACTCATCGTCGTGCTGCTGGCGGCGACGTTCTTCACGTACTCGCTGACGTTCGTGTCGAACTCCCCCGACGAGGTGGTCGACACGCTGCTGCAGATCGAGGCCGGAGCGCCCGAGCGGCGGGCCGTCATCGAGGACGATCTCAACCTCGACGACCCGCTGCTCGTGCGGTACGGCAAGTGGCTGGCCGACGCGGTCACCCTCGACCTCGGTCGCTCCTACTCCACCCAGGAACCGGTCATCGACCGGATCCAGACCCGTCTCCCGCGCACGATCGCCCTGGTGGTCTACGCGCAGATCCTCGCGTTGCTGCTCGCGATACCCGCGGGCGTGATCGCGGCGTGGCGGGCCGACACGTGGCTCGACCGCGGGCTGTCGAGCGGGAGCATCGCGCTCCTCGCCGTCCCGAACTACGTGGTCGCGGTCCTGTTCGTCTACGTGTTCGCGCTCCAGTTCGGCTGGTTCCCCGCGATCACCGCGTCCGATCTGTCGATCCTCGACCTCAAGAGCTACCTGTTACCCGCGCTGTCACTCGCGCTGGGCCAGGTCGCGGTCTACATGCGCCTCCTGCGCACCGACATGATCGCCACGCTCCAGGAGGACTTCATCGGCATGGCGAAGGCCAAGGGCCTCACCACCCGATCGATCCTGCTCCGCCACGCGCTCCGACCCTCGAGCCTGTCGCTCGTCACCACGATCGGCATCAACGCCGGCGCGGCCCTCGGCGGCACCGTCATCATCGAGACCATCTTCGGCATGCCGGGGATGGGCACGATGCTCGTCGACGCCATCTTCCGCCGCGACATCCTCGTCGTGCAGGGCGTCGTCGCCGTCATCGCCGCCGGCTTCGTGATCATCAACTTCGCCATCGACCTGCTCTACGCCGCCCTCGACCCGAGGATCCGAAGTGTCCGATCTGCTGCCGCTGGGTTCCGAGCGCGTCGGTGCCTGCGAGCCGATCTACGAAACCATGCCCGGCTGGAGCGAAACCACGGTGGGTGCGAAGCGGGTGGACGATCTGCCTGCGAATGCACGTGCCTACATCGCCCGCATCGAGGCGCTGTGCGAAGTGCCGGTGGACATGATTTCCACCGGTCCCGATCGTGAAGAAACCATCGTGCTGCGCCATCCTTTCGCGTGAGCGTTGCGCTTCACACGCACCGCGCGTCCCGAAAGGGGCGCGCGGTTTTATTCTTTGTTCTGGCGACAGCAGAAAACAAAAAAGCCGACATTTCTGTCGGCTTTTCTGCTGGCTTGTTTGGTGCCCAGGAGAGGACTCGAACCTCCACACCTTGCGGCACTAGTACCTGAAACTAGCGCGTCTACCAATTTCGCCACCTGGGCTAGAGGCTGCGCATTTTATACTAGGCTCTACGATTGTCAAGAGAAAACGAGAAAAAAGTGAAACTGAGCAAGATTCGCCGTGCGGATCCCTTCTTCGAGCGCGAAACCGCGCGTTATGAAAACCCGCTGCCGAGCCGCGAGTACATCGTGCAAGTGCTTGAACAGGCAGCGGTTCCGATGACCGCGGACGAGCTGGTTCATGCGCTCGACATCGAGCCGCACGAGCGCGACTACTTCGTGCGTCGTCTGGGTGCCATGGAGCGCGAAGCGCAGCTGATGCGCAACCGGCGCGACGCCTACATCATTCCCGACAAGGCCGACCTGATCGCCGGCCGGGTCGACGGGCATCCGGACGGCTTCGGCTTCGTCATCGTCGGCGATGACAGGACGCCGCCCGGCGCCAAGGCCGACCGCAAGGACATCTTCCTGAGCGCGCAGGAAATGCGCAGTGTGCTGCACGGTGACCGAGTGCTGGTACGCATCAGCGGCACCGACCGTCGCGGCCGGCCCGAGGGCAAGGTGGTCGAGGTGACCGAGCGCGCGAATTCGCGCCTGATCGCCCGTGTGGTCGAGGAGCACGGCGTGCAGTTCTGCATCGCCGAGAACCGCCGCATCCGCCAGCAGATCGTGCTGGCCGCACCCGAGAAGGGGAAGCGGGCCCCCAAGGCGACCGCCGGTGCGGTGGTCGAGGTCG
>JBHIXO010000110.1:0-10834 GCA_041984725.1 Acidimicrobiales bacterium
GGGACGGCGACGGGGCCCCGGTAGCCTCGGCGGGTGGCCGCCCGCTCGATACGCATCGCGTTCCTCGCGCTGGCGTCGTGGGCGATGCTCTTCGCCCCCGGAGCGGCCGCCCAGGCGGATGGGGGCGCAGCACCCGAGATCGATCCCGAGCACGTCGCGGCCGCGGTCATCGCGCCGACGTTCGGCGCCGACGGCGTCGTCGTGGCGGCGCGGTCGTGCCGGGAGGACGGCGACCCCCAGGTCGACGCCACGGCACCCTTCGCCCACCTCGCCGCCCCGCCGGCCCGGCCGGGTGCGGGTCGGACCTGTGCCCGGGACGCGGTCGCCACCGGCGTCGCGGGCGGGTCGGAGCACCGGCGTCGCGCGCCGGCACGAGCGCCGCCGACGGACTGAGCACCCCGGGTCGGCCCGATGCCGGCCCCGTGTCCTGTCCGAACGCTGATCGAAGGGAGGCCTCCGTGGCCACCTCTCCACCCGAGGCGCCCCCGCGCCCGAGTCCTGTCCGGCGCGGGCGGTCGCACGAGATCGCGACGGCGGTCGTCGCGGTCGTCGTCGTGCTGTGCGCCGTCGTCCTCCGTCCCGTCCTCGCCGAACCCGACCGCGTCGCGGTCGTGGTCGACAACCCGACCGCGTACGACGTGAACGTCGCCGTCCGTTCCGCCGACGGCACCGGCCGCGTGCTGCTCGGCACCGTGCGGGCGGGCGCCGCCCGGTCGTTCGCCGGGGTCGTCGACCGCGGCGCACGCTGGACGGTCGAGTTCTCCTACGCCGGCGTCCCCGCACCCGCCATCGACGTGCCGCGCGAGTCGCTGGTGACCGACGGCGTCGCCGTGCCGGCGACGGCCGAGGCCCGCTTCCGCGAGGCCGGCCTCGCGGTCCCGCGCGTGGGGCCGTCCCCGACCGCCCCGTCGTGAACCTCGAGCCCGTCCTCTTCGCCGCGGCGGCGTTGACCGTGACGGCCGTGCTCGCGTCGAAGGTCGCGGCGCGCCTCGGCGTGCCCGCGCTCCTGCTGTTCCTCGCCCTCGGCATGGTCGTGGGGACCGACGGCCCCGGCGGCGTGGAGTTCGACGACGCCGCCACGGCGCAGGCCGTCGGCGTCGTCGCGCTCGCGCTGATCCTGTTCGACGGTGGGCTCGGCACCCGCTGGGAGTCGGTGCGCCCGGTGTTGGGTCCGGGCGGCGTCCTGGCCACCGTGGGGGTCGTCGTCACCGCGGGCACGACGGGCGCGGTCGCCTCGTGGGTGCTCGACCTGCCCGCCGAGGTCGGGCTCCTGCTCGGTGCCATCGTGTCGTCGACCGACGCCGCCGCGGTCTTCTCCGTGCTCCGCTCCCGGCGAGCGGGCCTGCGCGGCGACATCCAGCCGACGCTCGAGCTCGAGTCCGGCGCCAACGACCCGATGGCGGTGTTCCTGACGATCGGGCTCGTGGAGCTCGTCACCGAGTCGGCGGCCTCGTGGACCGGGCTCCTCCTCGTCTTCGTCGCCCAGGCGGGCATCGGCGTCGTCGCCGGCTCGGCCGCCGGGGTCGTCGCGCGTACCGCCCTGAACCGGCTCGACCTCGGCAGCGACGGGCTCTACCCCGTCCTCACCCTCGCCGTCGCGCTCTCGACGTACGCGGGCACCGCGATGCTCGGGGGCAGCGGGTTCCTGGCCGTGTACCTGTGCGGCCTCTGGCTGGGCAACCACGACGTGATCCACGGCCGGAGCATCGCCCGGTTCCACGACGCCGTCGCCTGGCTCGCCCAGATCGCCATGTTCCTCGTCCTCGGGTTGCTCGTGTCGCCGTCGCGGCTGCCGTCGGTCGCGGCGAGCTCGCTCGCGGTGGCCGCCGCCCTCGTCCTCGTCGCCCGACCGCTGGCGACCGCGCTGTCGCTCACCCCCTTCCGCACCCCGTGGCGCCACCAGGCCGTAATCGCGTGGGTCGGGCTCCGCGGCGCGACCCCGATCATCCTCGCGACGTTCCCGCTCGTGGACGGCGTCCCCGAGTCGCAGACCCTGTTCGACGTCGTCTTCTTCGTCGTACTCACCTCGGTGCTCGTCCAGGGGACGACGGTCGGGGTCATCGCCCGACTCCTGCGCGCCACCAGTCCGGCGCCACCCCGGACGCCGTCACCGCTGGAGCCCGGGCGCCCGCTGCCCGACGGCACCGCCCTGCGCCGCCTGGCGATCGGGGCGGCCACCTTCGCCGACGGGCGCGCCGTCGTCGACCTCCACCTGCCCCGGCGGGCGCTGCTCGTCCTCGTCGAACGCGACGGCACGTACGTCGTCCCCACCGGCGCCACCCGGCTCCGCGCCGGCGACGACGTCACCCTCCTGGCCGACGACGAGTCCTACGCGCAGGCGCGAGCCGTGGTGTACGGGGACGACCTCGACGGGGCCGGACCCCGGGGGAGCGGCTGAGGCGGCGGTCAGGCCCCGGGCTCGTCGGGCGGCGCCGGCCAGACCGGTGCCGCCTCGGAGCGGATCGAGGCCAGGCTCGGGCTCGCCGCGGCGACGATGAACGCGACGATGTCGTCGACCGACAGGTCGTCGCGGGTCGACCACCAGTTGGCGACCGACTCGGTGGCGCCGACGACGAACCACGCGAGGGCCTCCGCCTGGCGGGGGTCGGCGCTGAGCCCGAGGTCCTCGTAGCCGCGCAGGATCGCCTCGGTCACGGTCTCGGCCTGCCGGCGGCGCAGCCGGTCGACGGCGGCGTCGACGGCGGACCCCGGTGAGGCGAGGAGCTGGCCCCAGAGCACCCGGCGTTGCTGCACGTGCTCGAGGTAGGCACGGATGCCCGGCTCGAGCTGGGACTCGCCCCGGGGGGCCACCGCCCGCTCGACCCGGTTGGCCAGCTCGGCGCCGGCCCAGTCGATGACCTCGGCGAACAGGGCCTCCTTCGACGCGAAGAAGTCGTAGAGGACGGGCTTGGTCACGCCCGCCATCGCCGCGATCTGGCGCATCGAGACGTTCTCGAAACCCTCCTCGGCGAACAGGATCGACGCGCAGGTCATCAGGTGGTCGCGCCGGAGGTCGGCGGGCACCGACCGGGGTCCGTAGCGGCCGACCTCGGTCTCGAGCAGCGTGGCCCGGCGACGCAGTTCGTCGGCGAAGGGCTCGGGCGCGGGCCGGGTCGTGTCGCCGGCGTCGCTGGAGGTCGTGCGGGTCATCGTCGTCGTCCGATCCCTTCGGTCCCGAGTCTCGTCGGCGGGTGGCTTGCACTCAACCTACCGCTGGTAGATAGTATCTACCAGCGGTAGGAAACGCCATCGGGCAACCGGGGGAGGCACGGGAACACGATGTCCGCGCAGCAGACCGACGCGACGAGCAGCACCGGGCTGGCGATGCCGTCGCGGTCGCGCACGTACGGCATGGTGATCGGGGCCGGCGTGGTCACGCTGATCGCCGGCCTGGTCGTGCCCTTCGTGGTCGCCGACCCCGTCGACGAGACCGCCGGCGTGCGCGCCGGGGCCGACGGCGCCGCCCTGGAGATCCCCGGGTCCGACCTGTCGGGCGCGGAGCCGGTGGCGGGCGGCGCGGTCGGTGGCTCCGGCACCGGCTCCGCCGGCGGCGCGACCACCGGCGGCACCGGGCCGTCGTCGGCGCCGGCATCGGGCGGCGCGACCACGGGGGGCGACGGTGGACCGGCCGACCCCGGTGGGCCGGCCGTTCCCGGCGCTCCGGGCACCACCGTCCCGGGCTCCGGGGAAGTTCGCACCGCGAGCGACGTCGGGGTCACCGCGGAGGCCGTGAAGGTCGGCATCCTCGTCCCGGCGGCGAGCTTCGGCGGTGTCGATGCCAGCGACACCATCGGCGACGTCCAGGCGCTCTGGCAGGCGAACATCGACGCGGTCAACGCCGCCGGTGGCTCGGGGGGTCGCACGATCCAGCCCGTCTACCGCGAATACGACGCGCTGTCCTTCGATGACATGCAGGCCGCGTGCGTCTTCCTGACCGAGGACGCCCAGGTCTTCGCCGTCCTCAACGCCGGCGGCTACTACGGCGACCCGATCCTGTGCATCACCGAGCAGCACCGCACGCCCTACGTCGGCCAGTCGCCCGAGATCGCGGACTCGTACGCCCGGTCGGAAGGTCGCTTCTTCTCCACGGGCATGAGCAAGGAGCGCACGCTCCTCAACTTCGTGTCGCGCATGGAGGCCGACGGCCTGCTCGCCGGTCGCAGCATCGGCATCCTCGACCGCGAGGGCATCGACAAGATCCCGGTGAGCACGGCGCTCATCCCGGCGCTCGAACGCCTCGGCCACAGGGTCACCCATCGCGCCACCATCGCCGACGACTTCTCCGTCGCCCAGTCGCAGATCCCCCTCGAGGTGCAGGAGATGCAGCGCAAGGGCGTGGACCTCGTGTTCCCGGCCACCGGCTTCACCCACGGCGTGTTGTTCAACCACAACGCCGAGGCCCAGGGCTTCAGGCCGCGGTACGCGCTGTCCGACTTCGCCGGCGGCGCGAGCGACATCTACGGCCTCGGCATGTCCGACAGCTTCGACGGGTCGATCGGCTACACGTCACTGCGGACCGGTGAGGGTCGCGCCGGGCTCCCCGAGGCCGAGTACGACGCCGCGTGCCGTGAGCGCACCGAGGGCGGGGTCGGCCACGGCATCGCTCGCGACAGCGGCGAGTACAGCAGTGCGGTCACCGCCTGCGGCATCCTCGACCAGTTCGTCGCCGGGTTCGTCGGCGCCGGCGCCAACCCCACCCAGGCGACGTTCACGACCGCGCTCGCGAACCTCGGGGAGTTCCAGGCGCCGTACTCCGGCCTCAGCAGCTACTTCCCGGGCAAGACCGACGCACCGGACGTGATCCGCCGCGTCGTCTGGTCGATCGGGTGTCGCTGCTGGACGCCCCAGACCGACTTCACCCGCGCCGAGTTCTGATGACGGTCGTCGACACCCCGCCGGCCGACGACGATGCCCTCGCGTCACTGACGGCCGGCCTGCTCGACCAGGTCGACGCCGACCCCGACGGCGCGCTCGACGAGGCCGTCGCGGAGGCCGTGCGCGACGAGGACCTCGTCGGCGTCGGGGGTGACGACGACGTCCCGTTGCGGGACGTCCTGCGCGCCGGCGGGACCTCCACGGCGGCCGTCCTCTTCGGGCTGAACCTCGTCGACGAGTTCGACGGGGTCACGATGCGGATCCTGGCCCCCGACATCCAGGACACGTTCGGCCTGAGCGACACCGCGCTCGCCGCCCTCGCCAACGTCGGCGCCGTCGCCGTGCTCGCCGGCGCCGTACCGCTCGGCATCCTCGCCGACCGCCGCAACCGCAACGTGATCATCGGGCTCACGTCGATGCTGTGGGCAGCGGCGGCGGCGCTCGGCGGGCTCACCCGCGCCGTGTGGCAACTCGGCGTCACCCGGGTGTTCAACGGGCTGGGCAAGGGCGCCGGCCCGGTCCATGCGTCGATGCTGGCCGACACGTACCCCGTCGAGGGGCGGGGCCGGATCTTCGCCTTCCACGCCCTCGCCAACCCCATCGGCAACACGCTGGGTCCGCTGCTCGCCGGCGGCATCGCGGCCTGGGCCGGCGGCACCGAGGGCTGGCGCTGGTCGCTCGTCGCGCTGACGCTGCCCGCGTTCGTCCTCGCCCTGCTGGCCCTGCGCCTGCGGGAGCCGGTCCGGGGAGCCTACGAACGGGCCGCCGCCCGGCGCGGCGGCGCAGGCGACACCCTTGACGGCGACCCGGACGACAGCGAGGCCGACGCCGGCACCGATGACGGCGAGGTCAGCGAGTCGATCGCCATCGGTGCCGGCTACCAGCGGCTGCGCAGCATCAAGACCTTCTCGGCGATGCTGAGCGCGTTCGCCGCGCTCGGCCTCGCCATCTCCGGCGCGCCGACGATCGTCAACCTGATCCTCGAGGACCAGTACGGCCTCGACGCGCTCGGCCGCGGTGTGGTCGCCGCCGTGACGTCGATCGGCGGCATCGTCGGCCTGCTCGTGGGCGGCCGGGCCACCGACCGGCTCTTCCGGCGCGACCCCGCGGTCATCAAGCTCATCGCCGTCACGGTCGGCTCGGTCGGCATCCTGTTCCCGGTCAGCATCTTCCTGCCCGAGATCTGGATGCTCGTGGCGCTGCAGACCGTCGGTGCCGTCGCCACCGCCGCCCCGGGCGCCGCCATCAACTCGATCCTGTCGGTCGTCGTGCCGCCCCGCATGCGCGGCCTGGCGTACGGGATGGTCGGCGTCTACCTCGTCCTCGTCGGCGGCCTCATGGGCGGCATCCTCACCGGCATGCTGTCCGACGCCATCGGGCAGCGCTTCGCCATCGCCCTCGTCATGCCGACCGCCGCGCTGCTCGCCGCCGCGTTCCTCTACTCCGCCCACCGTCACGTGCGCGGCGACATCGCCCGCACCATCGCCGAGCTGCGCGCCGAGCGGGTCGAGGCCGCACGGCGCCGGTCCGACGACGCGACCGACGAGCTCCTCCAGGTCCGTGGCCTCGACCTCGCCTACGGGCAGGTGCAGGTCCTGTTCGGGGTCGACCTCACGATCCGGCGAGGGGAGATCCTCGCGCTCCTCGGCACCAACGGCGCCGGCAAGTCGACGGTGCTCCGGGCGGTGTCGGGACTGTCCGTCCCCTCGGCCGGTGTCATCCGCTTCGACGGCACGCCGATCACCTTCGCCGACCCGGTCGACCGCGTCGCCCACGGCATCGTGCAGGTGCCCGGCGGCAAGGCGATCTTCCCATCGCTGACCGTGCGCGAGAACCTGCTCGCCGGCGCGTACACCTACGTGTGGGAGAGCGAGCGGGTCGACGAGCGGGCCGCCCGCGTGCTGGAGCTGTTCCCCCGCCTGCGCGAGCGCATCGACCAGCCGGCCGGCACGCTGTCCGGCGGCGAGGCCCAGATGCTCGCCCTCGGCAAGGCGCTCATGCTCGAACCCGAGCTGCTGCTCATCGACGAGCTGTCGCTCGGACTCGCACCCGTCATCGTGCAGGAGCTCCTCGAGGTCGTCGAGGACCTCCGCCGGTCGGGCATGACGATCGTGATCGTCGAGCAGTCGGTGAACGTGGCGCTCTCGGTCGCCGACCGGGCGATCTTCATGGAGAAGGGGCAGGTGCGGTTCGAGGGACCGGCAGCCGACCTCCTCGAGCGCGACGACCTCGTCCGCGCCGTCTTCCTCGGGAGCGAGGGCGGATGACCTCCTCCGTGCTCGCCCTCACGATCTCGAACGAGATCGTCACGGTCGGTCTGCTCACCGGGCTGGCGTACGCGCTGCTCGCGTGCGGCCTCGTGCTCGTCTACCGCGGGTCGGGCGTCGTCAACTTCGCGCACGGCGAGATCGGCGCGCTGTGCGCGGCCGTCCTGGCCAAGATCGTGATCGACGTCGACGTGCCCTTCGTCCTCGCGCTGGTGCTGGTGACGCTGCTCGGCGGCGCCATCGGCGGCGTGGTCGAGCTCGCCGTCGTCCGCCGGCTGTTCGAGCGCCCCCGCCTGATCCTGCTCGTCGCCACGATCGGCGTCAGCCAGCTCCTCTTCCTCGGCCAGCTCCTGCTCCCCGGCCTCGACGGGATCGGCGGGTACCCGACGCCCATCGACCGCACGGCCCAGTTCGGCACGCTGCTCCTGCGCAGCGAGCACTTCATGGTCGTCGCCGTCGTCCCGGCCGTCGTGGTCAGCCTGGCCCTGTTCCTGACCCGAACGCCGTACGGCATCGCGATCCGGGCATCGGCCGAGAACCCCGACGCCGCCTACCTGGCGGGCATCAGCCCGCGCCGGATCTCGACGCTGGTCTGGGTGATCGCGGGTGCGCTCGCCGCCGTGACCGTGGTGCTGGTCAACCCGCTGCGCGGCACGATCGCCGGGACGCCGATGCCGGTGCTCGGGCCGAGCCTGCTGCTGCGGGCGCTCGCCGCCGGCCTCGTCGGCCGCCTGGTCTCGCTGCCGAAGGCCCTCGTCGGCGGTCTCGCCATCGGGGTGCTCGAAGCGCTGCTCTTCGTGAACTTCGGCAACCCCGGCGCGGCCGACGCCGCCCTCTTCGCCATCGTCCTCGCGACGCTGCTCACCCAGCACAAGGGGGCCGTCGTCGACGCGGTCAGCACCGGCTTCGGCGCCCTGCCCCGGCCGCCCCTCCAGCCGGCCTCGTTGCGCGGCACGTCGGTCGACCGTCTGCGCCGGCCCGTCATCATCGGCGCCGGCGCGCTGGCCGGCGTCGTCGCGCCGTTCGTGTTCTCGGCGCCCGACGACGTGTTCCTCCTGAGCCGGATGCTGGTGCTCGCGATCGCAGCGATCAGCCTCACCCTCCTCATCGGGTGGGCGGGCCAGCTGTCACTCGGCCACTTCGCGTTCGTGGGGCTCGGGTCCGTCGTCACCGGCGCGATGGTCGAACGGGGCGTCGGGTTCCTCGGGGCGGTCGGCTTCGCGGTCGTCGCCGGCGTCGTCGCCGGGCTGATCGTGGGCACGCCCGCGCTGCGGCTCCGCGGCCTGCTGCTCGCCGTGACGACCCTCGCGTTCGCGACCGCGGCGAACTCGTGGCTCTTCTCGCTCGACGTCCTCAGCGGCGACGGCACCGCGATCACGGTGCCCCGTCCGGTGCTGTTCGGGATCGACCTGTCCTCCCAGCGCGCCTACTACTTCCTGTGCCTGCTGGTGCTCGTGGCCGTCGCGCTCGCGGTCGGGCGCCTGCGCACCACTGCGGTCGGGCGCGCCATCCTCGCCGTGCGAGACAACGAGGCCCGGGCGGCCTCGCTCACGCTGTCGCCGACGATGGCGAAACTGACGGCGTTCGGGCTTTCTGCGGGCATCGCCGCGCTGTCCGGTGCGCTCCTCGCCGGCCTGCGGGTGCAGTTCGGTCCCAACATCTTCGGGCCGGAGCAGTCGCTCGAGCTCGTCGCCATGGTGATCATCGGCGGCGTCGGCATGGTCGCCGGCGCGATCCTCGGCACGCTCTACGTCGTCGGGTTGCCGACCGTCCTCGGCAACAGCGTCGAGATCGCCCTCCTCACCAGCGGTGTCGGTCTCCTCGTCCTCCTGCTCTACCTGCCCGGGGGACTCCTCGCCGCCGTGCAGCGGGTGCAGGCGGCGATCGTCGAGCGGCTGGTCCCGCGTTTCGGCCGCGACGTCGAGCCCGCGGCACCGCCCCGCGTCCTGCACATCGCCGACCCCGACGCGGTGCCCCACACCGGCACGGTCCTGGCTGCCCGCGACGTCACGGTCCGCCTCGGTGGCCGCACCATCCTCGAGCAGGTGTCGCTCGAGGTGCACGCCGGCGAGACCCTCGGCCTCATCGGCTCCAACGGCGCCGGCAAGTCGACGCTCATGGGCGCGCTCAGCGGGTTCGTGCCCGTCCGGGCCGGACGGATCGAGCTGCTCGGCGACGACGTCACGACCGCGGCGCCGCACGTCCGGGCGCGCGCCGGCATGGGCCGCATCTTCCAGGACGCCCGCCTGTTCGGTGACCTCACCGTCCGCGAGTCCCTGCAGGTCGCGCTCGAGGCCCGGCGTCGCTCCGAGCTCGTCCCGGCGTTGCTCGCGCTCCCGCCCTCGCACCGGCTCGAACGCTGGTCCCGCGCCGAGGCCGACGAGGTCATCGCACTGCTGGGCCTCGGCCGCTACGCCGACAACCGCATCGCCACGCTCTCGACCGGCTCGCGCCGCATCGTCGAGCTCGGCTGTCTCGTCGGCCAGCGGGCCCGCGTGCTCCTGCTCGACGAGCCCACCGCCGGCGTCGCCCAGCGCGAGGCCGAGGCCTTTGGACCGCTCGTGGGGCGCATCAAGCAGGAGCTCGACGCCACCATCGTCGTCATCGAGCACGACCTGCCGCTCGTGACCGCGATGAGCGACCGCCTCGTGTGCATGTCGGCCGGCGAGGTCATCGCCAGCGGCGACCCCCGGGCCGTCACCACCGATCCCGCCGTCGTCGCCGCGTACCTCGGCACCGACGAGCGGGCCATCTCCCGCAGCGACGCGAAGGCCGAGGTGCCCGCATGACCGACGAGACCCCGCCCCCGTCCGAGCGACTCGGTCGCCTCGTCGGGATGACCGGCGGCCAGGTCTGGACCGTCGCCGTCCTCGCGGTCGTCGTCGTCCTGCTGCTGTCGAGCCTGCGAGGTCTGTCGTGAACCGTCGCCTGCGTCCGGTCCTCGCCGTCCTGGTCGTTGCGCTCCTGCTCGCCGTCGTACCGGGTGCGCCCTCCGCCGGAGCCCAGGAGGACGGTCCCGAGGAGCGCAACCCCGTCGAGGGCATCGTCGGCGTCCCGCTCGGTGAGGTCTGCGCGCTGCAGGGCACCCTGGTCCTCGTCGAGACCGTCGCCCGCGGGGGTCTGCCGCCCGAACTGCTCCGCACGCTGCTCGAGACGCTCGCCGTGCCGCTCTCGACCGCCTGCACGCTCGTGCCTCCGCGCGACCGGCTGACCCGCTGCACGGGCGATCACGAGATCAACGACATCAGCCAGGGTCTCGTCGGTGCGGCGCCGGTCGGCGACGTCGTCCAGATCCTCGAGGAGGTCGAGTCGGCCCTCGGGGTCGACGGCGCGGCGACGCAGGCCCTCATCGACGCGCTCGCCTGCGAGCAGTTCGAGTTCGGCCAGGGTGACGGCGGCTCCAACGGCGAGGTGTTCGTCCCGCCGACGCGTCCCGGACCGCCAGCGGACGGCGGCGAGACCGTCGACCCGACCGGCTCCGGGGTCGTACCGGTGGCGGGTCGCCCGTCGACGGGCGGCGCCGGCGTGCCGGGCCTCGCCCCGTCGGCACGCCCCGGCGCGGGGACCGGCGCGAGCGGCGCGCTGTACTTCGAGCGCACCGTGCGCGCGGTGCTCATGGGCGGGCACGACGTGGACGTCGTGGTGTCGCCGTACGGCAAACTCACGCTGACCGAGGAGACCTCGTTCGGCGA
>JBHIXO010000111.1:0-10789 GCA_041984725.1 Acidimicrobiales bacterium
TCCCGAAACGCAGCGGCGCGCCGAACGCGGCGCGGAGCGAATCACGGTCGTCAGCGGCGAGCCAGGCGTCGACGGCCGCCACCGTGTCGGCGTCCGGGTCGTCGTCGCGCCAGGCTGTGGCCCGGCGGCGCAGCTCGCGGTCGTCAGGCGCGGACCCGGCGGGCACGGTGCTCACCGCCCGGTCACAGCGCGGTGACCAGCTCCGCCAGCAGGGCGCCGACCCGCGCCGCGGCGGCGTCGGCCACCGCGATGACGTCCTCGTGGGCCAGCGCGTCGCCGAGCCCGGCGGCGAGGTTCGTGACCAGCGAGATCCCGAGCACCTCGGCGCCGAGGTGGACGGCCGCCGTCGCCTCGTGGACCGTCGACATGCCGACCAGGTCGGCGCCGAGGGTCTGCATCATGCGGATCTCGGCCGGCGTCTCGTACTGCGGGCCGTTGACGCCGGCGTACACGCCCTCGGCGAGCGTCGGGTCGAGCGAGCGGGCCAGCGTGCGGAGCCGGGCGCTGTAGGCGTCGGACAGGTCGGGGAACCGCGGGCCGTACGACGGGTCGGGCGACGGTCCGGTCAGCGCGGACCGCCCGGTCAGGTTCAGGTGGTCGGCGATCAGGACGGGCTGGCCGACCCGGAGACCGCTGCTGATCCCGCCGGCGGCGTTGGTGAGCACCACGACCGAACACCCGGCCCGGACCGCGGTGCGGACGCCGTGGACGACGTCGGCGAGCGGGTGGCCCTCGTAGGCGTGGACCCGGCCCAGCGCCAGCAGGACACGCTTGTCGCCGACCACGACGGAGCGGAGCTCGGCGCCGTGACCGGCGACGCGGGGCGTCGGGTACCCGGGCAGCGACCCGGCGTCGAGCACCGCCTCGGGCTCGCCGAGCAGGTCGGCGGCGGGTCGCCACCCCGAGCCGAGGACGACGGCGACGTCGTGGCGGTCGGCGCCCGTCACCCGCGCGAGCGCCCCGGCGGCCGCGTCGGCTCGGGCGTAGGGGTCGCCGTCGAGCGACGAGTCGCGCGCGGGTGTCACAACAGCTGGGCGAGCGACTGGCCCGGGCGAGCGCCGGTGTGGCCGATCACGGCCGACGCGGCGACGGAGCCCAGGCGGCCGCACTCGGCGAGCGGCAACCCGGCGCTCAGGCCGTGCAGCACGCCCGACGCGTAGAGATCGCCGGCGCCGGTCGTGTCGCGCACCGTCGTCGGCTCGGCGGGGATCTCGATCACGGCGTCCTCGCACACGACGACCGACCCGTCGGCGCCCCGGGTCACGAACGACAGATCGACCTCGGCGCGGACCCGGTCGACGGCCTCGTCCATCGGGCAGCCGTAGAGAGCCTCGAGCTCGCCGTGGTTGGCGAACAGCACGTCGACCTCGTCCCGGACGAGCGACCGCCACTCGTCGAGGTGGCGCTCGACGCAGAACGTGTCGCTCAACGTGAGGGCGACCCGCCGGCCGGCGGCGTGGGCGACCTCGGACGCCTTGCGGTAGGCCGCCTTGGCCTCCGGACGGTCGAACAGGTACCCCTCGAGGTAGGTGTACCGGGCCGTCGCGACGAGCTCCTCGTCGACGTCCTCGGGCCCGAACAGGGCCGACGCCCCCAGGTAGGTGTTCATGGTCCGCTCGGCGTCGGGCGTCACGACGATGAGGCACCGCCCGGTCGGCGGGCCGTCGACGGCGGGCGGGGAGCGGAAGACGACCCCGTTCGCCCGCATGTCGTGGGCGAAGACCACGCCGAGCTGGTCGTCGAACACCTTGCCGAGGTAGGCGGCCCGGCTGCCGAACGACGCGACACCGGCCACCGTGTTGGCCGCGGAGCCGCCCGACACCTCGATGCCGGGACCCATCGCCTCGTACAGCTCGGTGGCCCGATCGGTCTCGATCAGGGTCATCGCGCCCTTCGTCAGACCCAGCTCGCCGATGAACCCTTCGGTCTCGTGGCTCAGCACGTCGACGAGGGCGTTGCCGATGCCCACGACGTCGAGTGCCGTGCCGTCGGACCGGACGTCGGCGAGGAGGCGGTGCACGGATGCGTCGTTCTGCACGGCGGGCGACCGTACTGCGTCCGCGGTCGCCCGACCCCGCCGTGACGCGGCGCCGGCGGCGTGTCGACCACCCCACCGGCGCCGGTACCGTCTCCCGGGTGACCCACGACAGCGCCACCGCGGTCGACCGCGCCGGCCGCCTCCCCACCGCCGTCCGTCCGGCCCACTACGACCTCGTCCTGCGTCCCGACCTCGACGCCGGCACGTTCTCGGGCTCGGCGACGATCCGGCTGATGGTCGACGAGCCCGTCGACGAGCTCGTGTGCCATGCGGCCGACCTGGAGATCGATGGTGCGACGATCACGGCCGGCGGCGTGTCCACACCGCTCGATGTCGTCCTCGAGCCTGCTGACGAACGCGTCCGGTTCTCCTCGGGGTCGACCATCCCGGCCGGCGAGGTCGAGCTGCACGCCCGCTTCCGCGGCGTGCTCAACGACAAGCTCCGCGGCTTCTACCGCTCCACGTACACCGACGACGCCGGCGCCGAGCGCACGATCGCCGTGACGCAGTTCGAGGCCACCGACGCCCGCCGGGCCTTCCCCTGCTGGGACGAGCCCGAGTTCAAGGCGCGCTTCGCGGTCACGCTCGAGGTCCGCCCCGACCTCGTCGCCGTCTCCAACGGCCCGGAGCTCGGGCGCGCCGTGCTCGACGACGGACACGTCGCGGTGCGCTTCGCCGAGACCATGCCGATGTCGACCTACCTCGTCGCCTTCGTCGTCGGACCGCTCGAGATCAGCCGCACCGTCGACGCCGGCGGGGTCCCGCTGCGGATCGTGCACCGTCCCGGCCAGGGCGCCCTCGCCGACTTCGCGCTCGAGGTCGGCGCGTTCGCCCTCGCCTGGCTCGCCGACTACTACGGCATCGTCTACCCCGGCGAGTCGGTCGACATGGTCGCCGTGCCCGACTTCGCGTTCGGCGCCATGGAGAACCTGGGCTGCGTCATCTACCGGGAGAACCTGCTCCTCGTCGACCCCGCGACGGCGACCCAGCACGAACTGCAGGCCGTGGTCGACACGATCGCCCACG
Source organism: Acidimicrobiales bacterium (assembly GCA_041984725.1). Lineage (GTDB taxonomy): Bacteria > Actinomycetota > Acidimicrobiia > Acidimicrobiales > Salinilacustritrichaceae > Salinilacustrithrix. Next base: position 3,065 of record JBHIXO010000111.1, read on the forward strand.
AGCTCGCCCACATGTGGTTCGGCGACCTCGTGACGATGCGGTGGTGGAACGGCATCTGGTTGAACGAGGCGTTCGCCACCTTCATGGAGATGAAGTGCACCGACGCCTTCCGGCCGGCGTGGAAGCGGTGGATGTTCTTCGGTCGTGAGCGCTCGGCGGCCTTCGAGGTCGACGCGCTCGAGTCGACACGCCCCATCGAGTACCGGGTCGAGACGCCCGAGGACGCCGAGGGAATGTTCGACGTGCTCACGTACCAGAAGGGGTCGGCGGTCGTCCGCATGCTCGAGCAGTACGTCGGCGAGGAGCCGTTCCGCGACGGGATCCGCCGCTATCTCCAGATGCACCAGTTCGGGAGCACCGAGACGGGCGACCTGTGGAACGCCATCGAGGCCGAGACCGGCGAACCCGTCCGTGCGCTGATGGACTCCTGGATCTTCCAGGGCGGCCATCCCCTGGTCACGGTCGGACGAGACGCGGCCGGGCTGCAGCTCGGCCAAGAGGTCTTCCGCTCCGACGGCCGCACCACCGGGCAGCAGTGGCACGTGCCGGTCGTGGCGCGCACGCTGGCCGGCGACGACGCCCGCACCGTGCTCACCGACCCGAGCACCCGCCTCCCGGTCCCCGGCCTCGGATCCGACGACCCCGTCGTCGTCAACGCCGGCGGCCACGGCTTCTACCGGGTCCGCTACGACGGCGACGGCGGGCGCCGCCTGCTCGAGTCGCTCGACCGGCTCGCGCCCCTCGAGCGCTACGTGCTGCTCGACGACGCCCACGCCCTGACCGTGCGGGGCGACCTGCGCGGTGGCGAACTGGCCGAGGTCGCGGCCGCGATCGTCAGCGCCGGCGAGCGCGACCTCGCGATCTGGCAACTGCTCTCGAACGTCTTCGACCTCCTGCACGACGTGGTCGACGGCGAGGACCGCGCCACCGTCTCGGATTGGATCCGGGCCACGGTCGCACCGGCGGCCGGCCGACTCGATGGCGGGCTCGATGGCGGGCTCGACGGCGGGCCCGAGCCGGCCGACGACCGCGAGCGCGCCCGACGCGGCGTCCTGCTCGGGATGCTCGGCGTCCACGGCGACCCCGACGCCCGCCGCCGGGCCGAAGAGGTCTTCGCCGCCGGCACCGACGACCCCGAGATCGCCGCCGCCGCGCTGCGGACCGTCGCCCGGCACGCCGGCACCGCGGAGTTCGACGCCATCATCGACCGCTACCACCACTCGGCGACGCCGCAGGAGCAGGTCCGCCACCTCTACGCGGCGGCCACCGTCGCCGACCCCGAGTGCTTCGACCGCTACCTGGCGCTGCTGCTCTCCGACGACGTCCGCAGCCAGAACCTCGGTCTGGCGTTCCGGGCGGCGCTGCGCAACCCCGACCACGGGCCCCGTGCCTGGGCGGCGCTGCGCGCCGGATGGGACGACGTGCTCCGGCGCCTGCCCTTCAACGCGATGGGCCGGCTCGTGGAGGGCATCCGCACGATCGGCGACGCCGAGACCGCGACGGAGATCACCGAGTTCCTGCGGGCCGCCGACATCGCGCAGGCCCGGATCCTGGTCGAGCAGAGCATCGAGCGGATGCGGGTGCAGGTCGCCCTGTGCCGGCGCGAGACCGGTCGCCTCACCGCCGAGCTCCCCTGACGCCCGCGATGGCCCTCCACCCCGGCGAGAGCGAGCGTCGCGCCCGCCTCGCGAACGCCTTCCGGCGCCACGTGCCGCCGCTACCGTCCCGGCGCCCCGTCGAACCCGCCCGCCTCGAGGTGTTCGCCGTCGGCACCACGTCGGTCCAGCTCGCCTGGGGCGCGCTCGGGCCGGGACCGTGCACGGCCACCGTCGACGGCGTCGAGCACGCGTTCGAGGCCGACGGCGGACCCGGCGCGGTCACGATCGACGGGCTCGACGCCGGGCGCAGCGTGGCCATCCGCCTCCACGGACCGCGACTCGACGTGTCGCTGACCGCCCGCACCCTCGACGCACCGGGGCCGCTGGTGCACCGGGTGGCGTCGCTCAACGACGTCCATCTCGGCTCGACGTCGACCGGGTACCTGCACACGATGGTCGAGAAGCCGGCGCCGCTGGTGGCCCATCCCTTCCGGTGCGGGCGGGCGGCCCTGCGCGCCGCCGTCGACGCCGGCGCGACCGATCTGCTGGTCAAGGGCGACCTGGTCGACCGGAGCGACGACGACCACTGGGGCATGGCGGCGACGCTCCTCGGCGACTTCCCCGGCTTCCCCGACTCGGTCCACGTCGTCCGAGGGAACCACGAGCACCGGCGGCGTCCGACGATCGACCCCGTCGCCGGTGCGGCCGCGGTGGGGATCGACCTCGTGCACCCCGTCGGGCACGTCGACCGCCCGGGCGTCCGCATGATCCTCGTCGACACCGGGCGCTACGGCCGCGACACCGGCCGCCTCGACCACGTCGTCGCCGACGTCGCCGACCTCGCCGCCGGAGCCGGCGACGACCGGTCCGTGCTGGTCGCGTTGCACCACCAGCCGACGCGCTGGCCCTTCCCCACCTACCTGCCGCCGGGCGTGCCCGGGCCCGAGTCGCGCCGGTTCCTCGACACCCTCCACCGGGCCGCGCCGGGTGCGCTGGTCGTCGCCGGTCACACGCACCGCCACCGGCGCTGGCGGCACCGGTCGGTGACCGTCGCCGAGGTGGGCTCCACCAAGGACTACCCGGGCTCGTGGGCGCGCTACGACGTCCACGAGGGCGGCATCGTGCAGAGCGTCCGCCGCATCGAGGAACCGTCGTGCATCCGGTGGACCGAGTACACCCGCCGGGCGGCATTCGGGGTGTGGCAGCACTGGTCGCCGGGCGACCTCGACGACCGCTGCTTCGTCGTCACACGAGGGAGATGACGAAGCCGATCTGGGCGAGGTGGTACGTGACGATGACCGCGACCCGCCCCCAGGCGAGGGGCTGCACGAACCTCGTCCAGGCGATCAACGCGTCGCTCGCGTAGAACGACACGGCCGCCGCCAGCGCGATCGCCTCGCCCGACGCACCGGCGGCGAGGACCATCGCCGTGATGACCGCGATGTAGGCGCCCACCGGGGCGAGCAGTTCCGGTTCGGGACCCGCCCGGACCGCACGGACGATCCGGGTCCCGAGGAACGGCAGCGCGACCGCCACGATGCCGGCGCCGACCAGCAGCCCGGCGGTGGAGCGTTCGAGCTGCAGCAGTCCGAGGATGTAGGCGACGTGGCCGAGGAGGAACGACGCCAGACCGGGCACGAACCGGTCGGAGGGCAGCATCAGGAACACGTCGCCGAGCAGCGAGAGCAACAGGGCGGCCACGAACCACGACCGCTGCGTGCCGTCGACGGGGTCGAGGACGAGCGCGGCCAGGACCAGGGCGACCATCGTGCCGGGCTTGGCGACGTACTCGGCCCGCCGGTCGTCGCGGGCGACGGCGACCCAGTCGGCGACGGCGACGATGCCCGCCACGACGAGCCACCGGATGCCCTCCTCGATGCTGCGCCACATGCGGGCGACCCGCGGCGGCCAGTTCCAGCCAAACGCCCCGGCCACCCACCCGTCGGACTCGTACAGCGCGAGGAACTTCCGGTCCTCGACCGACCCGTCGACGATCGTGGGCTCGCCCACGGCGCGGCCGGCGAGCTGGAGCCGGTAGCCGTACTGGTCGGACCAGAACCACGGCACGGGGTCGAACGCCTCGGCCTCGTCGTCGGACGCGAGGAGCCGGCGGGCCGCGGCCCGACCCATGTCGACGGCATGGTCCCAGTGCTCGACCCGGATGCGGCCGTAGCGCGGGCTGTCCCAGGAGGCGACGTCGCCCGCGGCGGTGACGCCCGGCGCGACGAGCGTGGTGGCGTCGGCCTCGACGCCGTCGCCGATGGCGATGCCGCTGCCCTCGAGCCACCCCGTGTTCGGGACGACACCGATCCCGATGACCACGACGTCGGCCTCGACGACCGAGCCGTCGCCCAGCACGACGCGCTCGACGCGATCGTCGCCCTCGAGGCGCTCGACCCCGACGCCGAGCCGCAGGTCGACGCCGCGGGCGCGGTGCTCGTCGGCGACGACGGTGCCGATCGTCTCACCCATGATCCGGACGAGCGGCAGGGGCAGCGGCTCGACGACGGTGACCGGGTGGCCCCGGTCGCGACACGTCGCGGCGACCTCGGCGCCGATGAACCCGGCCCCGACGACGACGACCCGCACGGCCGCGGGATCGCCGCCGATGTCGAGGTCGGCGCGCAGGCCGAGCGAGTCCTCGAGGCTGCGGACGACGTGGACGCCGGCGAGGTCGGGCTGGCCGGGCAGGCGCCGGGGCGTCGCGCCCGTGGCGATCACGAGGCCGTCGAAGCCCAGTGCGTCGCCCGACGCGAGCTGCACGGTGCGGCCGCCGAGGTCGAGGCCGACGGCGCGCTCGCCGAGGAGCCAGTCGATCTCGAGGTCGTCGGACGCGGCCGGCTTCCAGGCGGTCGAGGCCGGGTCGTCGCCGGCCAGCACCCCCTTGGACAGCGGCGGTCGTTGGTAGGTCCGGACCGGCTCGTCCCCCACGATCCGGATGCGGCCCTCGAACCCCCGGCTGCGCAGCTCACCGGCCGCGGTGAAGCCGGCGATGGACCCGCCGGCGATGACGATGTCGTCCACGTGCTCGGGCCCGGGTCAGCCCTCGTCGATCGAGATGGCCTGCTTCGGGCAGCGCCGCACCGACTCCTCGACCTTCTCGCGCAGCTCGGGGCCGGGCTCCTCCTGCAGCACGTACAGGAAGTCGTCGTCACGCACCTCGAAGACCTCGGGCGCGATGCCCATGCAGATGGCGTTCGACTCGCAGAGATCGAAGTCGACGACAACCTTGTAACCCATGGTCGGAGCTCTCCTCGGAGACGGCGATGACTGGCGTCGGACCATACTCCCGGGATGGGACCTCCACAGGCACTCGACGCGTCGCAGGCCCGGCGCACCGTCCTCGCCGCCCAGGGGCTCGCGCATCCGAGGCCGGCCGGCCGGGTCGACCGCCGCCACCTGCGCAAGCTGCTCGACCGGTTGCGCCTGGTCCAGCTCGACTCGGTGAACGTGCTCGCCCGGGCCCACTACGTCCCCGCGTTCTCGCGCCTCGGGATCCACGACGCCACCCTGCTCGACCGCCTCGCCTACGACGGGCGGGAGCTGTTCGAGTACTGGGGCCACGTGGCGTCGCTGGTCGTCGTCGACCACGAGCCCGACCTCCGGTGGCGGATGGCCCAGGACCACCAGTGGAAGCGACCCGGGCAGATCGCCGCGCGCCGCCCCGATCTCGTCGACGCCCTCGAGGCCGAGGTGCTGGCCGGCGGGCCGCTGTCGGCACGGGACTTCCGCGACCGGCTCGGCGACGCGCCGAACGGCTCGCCGTGGTGGGGCTGGGACGACACCAAGCTCGCGCTGGAGTACCTGTTCTGGACCGGCCGGGTCGGCGCCCTGCGGCGCGGCAACTTCGAGCGCGTCTACTGCCACCCCGACCTCGCCGTGCCCCCCGAGATCCGGGCCCGCCCCACCCCGGACGAGGAGACGGCCAAGCGACGACTCCTGCTCACCGCCGCCCGCGCCCACGGCATCGGCACGGCCCGCGACCTCGCCGACTACTGGCGCCTGAAGGTGCCCGAGTCGGCGCGGCTGCTGCGGGCGATGGCGGCCGACGGCGAGCTCGAGGTCGTCGACGTGCAGGGCTGGCCGGGGCCCGTCTACCGGCACCCGGCCGCGCCTCTCCCCCGCCGGGTCGACGCACGCGCCCTGGTGTCACCGTTCGACGTCGCGATGTGGGAGCGCGACCGGGTCGAGCGAGTCCACGGGTTCGAGTACCGGATCGAGATCTACGTGCCCGAGCCCGCCCGGCGCTACGGCTACTACGTGCTCCCGTTCCTCCTCGGCGACACGTTCGTCGCCCGTGTCGACCTCAAGGCCGACCGGCCGTCGGCGACGCTGCTCGTGCGCAGCGCCCACGCGGAGCCCGACCTCGCGGCGCGGGGCACGGACACGGCGACGGTCGCCGCCGCCCTCACCGAGGAACTGCGCCTCCTGGCGCGGTGGCTCCGCCTCGAGCGCGTCGTGGTCGAGGACCGGGGCGACCTGGCCCCGCCGCTCAGGGCCGAGGTTGGTCGGGTCGGGGTGTGAGGATCTCGGCGCCGTCGTCGGTCACGAGGAGGGTGTGCTCGAACTGGGCGGTGCGCTTGCGGTCGATCGTCGCCGCCGTCCACCCGTCGTTCCACAGCAGGTGCTCGTGGGCGCCGACGGTGATCATCGGCTCGATGGTGAACGTCATCCCCGGCTCCATGACCGTGGTGAGGCGCGGCTCGTAGTAGTGCGGGATGTGGATGTCGGTGTGGAACTGCTCGCCGATGCCGTGGCCCACGAAGGCCCGCACGACGCCGAACCCCTCGCCCTCGGCGTGTTCCTGGATGGCCCGGCCGATGTCGGACATCGGGCGGCCGGGCCGGACGGCGTCGATGCCCCGGTGGAGGGCCTCGTCGGTCACCTGCACGAGGCGCCGGGAGGTCTCGTCGACCTCGCCGATCAGGAAGGTGCGGTTCGTGTCGCCGTGCACGCCCTCGCGGTAGATCGTGACGTCGACGTTGAGGATGTCGCCGTCGCGCAGGCGCCGGTCGTCGGGGATGCCGTGGCAGATGATCTCGTTGACCGACGTGCACACCGACTTGGGGAAAGGGTTGTCGGGCCCGCCGTAGTGGAGGGGGCTCGGGTAGGCGCCGGCCTCGATGGCGAGCGTGTGGCACAGCTCGTCGAGCTCGTCGGTGGTGACGCCCGGGGCGGCCGCGGCACCGATGGCGGCCAGGATGCGCCCGGCGTCGGCGCCGGTGCGCCGCATGCGCTCGATGACGTCGGCGCTCTTGACCGCCGGCTCCTCCCGCCGGTCGACCCGGCCGGTGGTGACGTAGTCGGGCACCACGATGTGGTCGGGCACGGGGCGGGGCTCGGAGATCCGGCCGGGACGGACGGGTTCGAAGCTCGCCTTGTGGCACCGCTTGAACTTGTTGCCGCTGCCGCAGAAGCAGACGTCGTTGGCCTTCATCGTCGCGGTCACGTACGCGAGGCTACCGGTGAACCCCGGTCGTCCGGGGTGCCGCGCCGCCCTCGGGTCGCCCGGTCGGTACCGTCCACGGATGGGACGGTCCGCTGCACGCAAGGCTCGTCGGGAGGCCGCGGCCGCGATCGTGCGCTCCGTCGCCCAGCTCGTCGCCGTCCTCGTCGGTGGCGCGCTCGCCGGCGGACTCGTCGTGCTCGCCGCCTTCCCGGGGGCGACCGGTCCGGTGCCGGCCGTGGCGACCGTCGCCGGCGCCGGGCTCGTCGTGGTGGCGGCGTTGCTCGTGGCTCGCCGGCTGCGTCCGGTCAGGCCGCGATCTCGTCGGCGGTGACGATCCCGCCACCCCGTCGCTTGGCGGCGTACATGGCGCGGTCGGCGGCCTCGACGAGGTCGTCGGCGAGATCGGTCGGCGAACCGACGGCGACGCCGACGCTCAGGCCGAGATCGACGGGCTGACCGGCGATCTCGAACGGTTGCTCGGTGACCGCGGCGTGGAGACGGGCGGCGACGTTGATCGCCAGCGCGGGGCCGGGCACGTCGAGCAGGACGACGAACTCGTCGCCACCCCAGCGGGCGAGCAGTTCGGTGTCGCGCAGCCGGCTGCGGAAGCGCTCGGCGACGAGGCGCAGCGTCTGGTCGCCGGCCGCGTGACCGAAGCAGTCGTTCACCATCTTGAAG
>JBHIXO010000112.1:0-10768 GCA_041984725.1 Acidimicrobiales bacterium
GGGTGCGGTGTTCGGGGGTGGCGGGGCCCGGGTGGGGCCGGCCGGTCACGGAGCGGGGAAGGTCACTCGGAGGAGTCGGTGGCGGGGGTCTCGACGGCGTCGGTGGCCGGCGCCTGGGCCTCGGCCTCGGCGGCCGCCTCGGCCAGCTTGGCGGCATGGGCCGCCTGCGCCTGCTTGTCGGGGCCGAGCACCATCGTCATCTGACGGCCCTCCTGGCGGGCCTGGGTCTCGACCCGGCCGACGTGGCTGGTGGCGTCGACCACGCGATCGAGGATCTTGCGCCCGAGCTCGGGGTGGGTCATCTCCCGGCCCCGGAACATGAGCGTCACCTTGACCTTGTGGCCCTCCTCGAGGAAGTGGATGACCTTCTTGGTCTTGGTGTCGAAGTCGCCGGGCCCGATCTTGGGCCGGTACTTCATCTCCTTGATCGATGTCGTGGAGGACTTCCGACGAGATTCCTTGGCCCGTTGCGCCGCCTCGTACTTGTACTTCCCGTAGTCCATGATGCGACACACGGGTGGGTTGGCCTGCTTCGCCACCTCGACCAGGTCGAGATCCTGTTGGCGGGCGATGGCCAGCGCTTCGGGCAGTGGCTTGATCCCGATCTGCTCACCGTCGGCACCCACGAGGCGGACCTCGCGCGCGCGGATGCGGTCGTTGATGCGGGGCTCGTCAGCAGCTATCGCCGATCACTCCTCAGCAAGATGTCCGTTCCTCCTGTGGTCCGGATGTGGTGGAGGAAGCGGTGACGTCGCACCCCGCCGCACCACCCGGTGACCCGGGCAGGGCAGAAAGGGAAACGGACGCCCGAAGGCGTCCGCCACATCCGGACGACGCCGGGCTGGAGGCACGGCATCGAGGAAGGATCCACGACCCGGACGCACGGAGGTGGCCGGGTGGGGGGCGGGCCCCGCTTGCTCTCGGTTGTACGAGCGATCAGCGTACCGTCTCGACCGCGCTGCGGGGCAACCGGCGGTCGCGCCGCGGGTCGGAGGCGGGCGCGCGAAGATCGGCGGACATCGGCACGGAGCCCGGGAGGAAGCCCATGTCATCGTTGTGGACGCCAGGCGGCGAGGTCCCCGTCGAACGCGACCGGCCGGGCGCGCCGCCGCCCACCGAGGCGCCTGCGGGCGGTTCCCCCGGACCGGACCCGGGCGGGGACGCACCCACGGAGGAGGAGCTCGAGGCCCGGGCCCGCGAGGTCCAGCGCATGCTGCTCGAGCTGCCCGCCGCCGAGGTCGTGGCCCAGCACGTCGTCGGCCTCTACGAGCTGGCCGCCGTCCACCTGTCGCAGGAGCAGCCCCGCCTCGACGACGCCGCTCTCGCGATCGACGCGCTGCGGTCACTCGTCGACGGGATCGGGGACCGGCTCGGCGACCTCGGCGACCAGCTCCGCCAGGTGGTGCCGCAGCTGCAGATGGCCTTCGTCGAGGCGAAGGGACGAACCGGAAGCAGCCCGTCCTGACACCCGTTCGACACGCACAGGACGAACGGAACCGAATACCCTGCGTGAACAACCGGCCCTGACCAGACCGGTAGTGTTCGCACCCGACCGCCACGGAGGGGAGGAGAGGGGGAGCATGTCGGTCCGGACCGTCCAGGCGCACCTCGTCCTCGCGGACCACCTCAACGACCTCGTCGCGATCTTCGACGCCGACGGGTCGTGCCGGTACCTCAACCGCACGGGCCGGCGGATCCTGCGTCTCGACCTCGACGCCCCGGTCGGCGACCTCACCCTCGACGCCCTCGTCCAGGACGACGACCGTGCCCGCCTCGACGCCGTCGTCAGCCGGGTCGCCTCGGGCGACGTGTGGTCGGGGCCGCTCACCATGCAGCCCCCGGTCGGCGACGAGATCCCGACCCGGTCGACCTTCTGCCCCCTCGAGCTCGACGACGGCGCCGCCGCCATCGGCTGGATCGCCAAGGACACCACCACCGACCGCGAGGTGATCCGCAGCCTGCGCCAGCGAGCGTTCTACGACCAGGTCACCGGGCTCTCGCACCGGTCGCTGTTCCTCGACCGCCTCGACCTGCTGCTGCGCCGCCAGAGCGACGCCCCCTCCCCCGTCGCCGTCCTGTTCGTGAGCCCCGACCGCTTCAAGGAGCGCATCAACCGCTTCCCGCACGGGTCGGGCGACGAGCTGCTGAAGGCGATCGCCGGCCGCATCCCCGCCCAGCTCGGGGCCGAGCAGAGCGTGCACCGGTGGGGCGACGAGGACTTCGTCGTCCTGTGCGAGCGCGTGACCGACGACGACGAGGCCCGGGCCGTCGCCGACCGGGTCGCCTCGTGCTTCGCGGCACCCTTCGAGGTGATGGACCACACCGTGTTCCTGACCGCCTCGATCGGGGTCGCCCTCGGGGTTCCGGGTCAGACCCACACCGACGAGCTGATCCGCCACGCCGATGCCGCCGGCCAGCTGGCGAAGAACACGGGCAGCGGATCGGTGCGCCTCTTCGACGAGGAACTCCGGGCCCGGGCCCTGCGCCGGGCCGAACTCGAGGACGAGCTGCGCGGGGCGATCGCCCGCGACGAGCTGGTCCTGCACTACCAACCCGAGGTCGCCCTCCGGTCCAACCGCATCGTCGGTTGCGAGGCGCTGCTGCGCTGGAAGCACCGTGAGTGGGGTCTGGTGCCCCCCGGCGAGTTCATCCCGATCGCCGAGTCGTCGAACCTGATCCTGGAGATCGGCGACTGGGTGCTCCAGGAGGCGCTGACCCAGGGGGCCGCCTGGTCCCAGGCCTATCCCGACCACGCCCCGCTGACGATGGCGGTCAACATCTCGGCCAAGCAGTTCCTCCAGGAGGACTTCGAGGAGCGGGTCGGCAAGGTGCTCGCCGACACCGGTGCCGACCCGGCCCAGGTGTGCCTCGAGATCACCGAGACCGTCCTCCTCGACGACGCCGACGAGACGATCGCCAAGCTCAACCGGCTGAAGGCGCTCGGCGTCCACCTCGCCATCGACGACTTCGGGACCGGCTACTCGTCGCTGTCGTACCTGCGCCGCTTCCCGGTCGACGTCCTGAAGGTCGACCAGTCGTTCGTGAACGGGCTCGGCCACGACCCCGAGGACTCCGCCATCGTCCAGGCGGTCGTGTCGATGGGACAGGCCCTGCGGATGACGACCCTCGCCGAGGGCGTCGAGACCGCCCACCACGTGATCGAGCTGCGCGAGCTCGACTGCGACATCGCCCAGGGCTACCACTTCGCCCGCCCGGTCACCGCCGAGCAGTTCGAGGCCCTCCTCGACGCCGGCGACGACTGGCTCCGGTCGTCCACCGGCTGACGACGCGCGTCGACTCCGATCGGAGCCGACGCGCGCCCAGAGCGCGCTTCAACTCCGGTCGGAGCCGACGCGCGCCCAGAGCGCGCTTCAACGCCGATCGGAGGCGACGTGCCCGGTCAGGTGGGGGTGATGGCGGCCGCTTCCCAGCGACCGAGGCGGCCGGCGACCACTGCGAAGTGCACGGCGGTGCCGACCTCGATCGTGCGGGTGCCGTCGGCGATGGCGGTGCAGTGGAAGGCGTGCACGGTGCCGTCGTCCGCCGTGATCTCGCCCAGCCCGCGCGGGTCGTCGAAGCTCGTCACGGTGCCGGTGCGGGTGCCGAGGGTCGCGGCCATGGGCGAAGCGCTGGAGCCCGGGCCGATCAGTGGACGATCTTCGAGAGCGGCAGCTCGATGATGTCGCTCGCGCCCGCGTCGACCAGGGCCGGGATCAGGACGTTGATCTCGTTCTTGGGGACGACCGTCTCGACCGCGTACCCGCCGCCGCCGTAGAGCTCGTTCACGGTCGGCGCCTTCATCGACGGGATGAGCTCGATCACCTTGTCGAGGTCGCCCCCGCCCACGTTGAGCTTGACGAGGACCTTGCCCCGCGCCTCGAGCGAGCCGTTGAGCAGGGTCAGGATCTGCTGCATGGCGTGTGACTTCACCGGGTCGGCGAACGCGGCGGGGTTGGCCAGCAGCTCGGTGTAGCTCGTGAGGATCGTGTCGATGATCTTGAGCCCGGCGGCGCGCAGCGCACGGCCCGTCTCGGTGATGTCGACGACGCAGTCGACGATGTCGGGCACCTTGGCCTCGGTGGCCCCGTACGACAGCCGGATGTCGGCGTCGATGCCCTTGTCGGCGAAGAAGCGCCGGGTCAGCTCGGGGTACTCGCTCGACACCCGGACGCCCTGGGGCAGGTCGGCGACCGACCCGTAGTCGGAGTCCTGGGGGACGGCGACGACGATCCGCACCGGCTTGCTGGTGGCCTTCGAGTACTTCAGCTCACCGAGCGACACGACGTCGGCGCTCGTCTCCTCGACCCAGTCGCGACCGGCGATGCCCAGGTCGAACAGGCCCTCGGACACGTACTGGGGGATCTCCTGGGGCCGCAGGATCCGGACGTCGTCGATGCGGGGATCGTCGACCGAGGCCTTGTAGTCGACGCTGCTCGACCGGCTGACCTGGAGGTCGGCATCGGCGAACAGCTCGAGCGTGGCCTTCTCGAGGGAGCCCTTGGGCAGGACGAGCTTCAGCACGGCTGCGAGGCTAGGAGTCGCCGGCCGGTGCGCCCGAATCCGTTCCCGCCCCGACTCCGCCCGCGCGGTGGCGCTGGGCGAGACGGGCCATCTCGACGGCGACGACGGCTGCTTCCTCGCCGACGTTGTGGCCGCCGGGGCCCTCGGACCGGGCCAGTGCCTGCGCCTCGTTCTCGACGGTCACCAGGCCGAACGCCACCGGGACGCCGGTCTCGAGCTGCACCTTCTGCACGCCCGCCGCCGCGCCCTCCGACACCAGCTCGTAGTGGGTCGTCTCCCCGCGGATCACGGCGCCGATCGTGACGATGGCGTCGACCTGACCGGACCGGGCGAGGATCGAGCACGCCATCGGGATCTCGAAGCTGCCGGGCACCGACTCGATGACGATGTCGTCGAAGGGCACGCCGAGGTGCAGCAGACCACGCTCGACTCCGGCGGCGAGCCGGTCGACGATCGCCACGTTCCAGCGGGCGCGGACCAGGCCGATCCGCAGCCCCACGCCGTCGAGGTCGGCGGACACCTCGGCCCGCTGGTCGCCGCTCGCCATCAGAGGACGTCGTCGAGTCCCTCGAGGAGGTGGCCCATGCGCTCCCGCTTGGTGCGCAGGTACTCGATGTTCTCCGGATTCGGCACCGACTCGATCGGGACGCGCTCGGTGATCGTGAGGCCGAAGCCCTCGAGACCGCCCCGCTTGGACGGGTTGTTCGTCAGCAGCCGCATCGAGGTGATGCCGAGGTCGACGAGCATCTGGGCGCCGATGCCGTACTCGCGGCTGTCGACCGGCAGCCCGAGGGACACGTTGGCGTCGACGGTGTCCTGGCCCTGCTCCTGCAGCCCGTAGGCGAGGATCTTGTGGCGGATGCCGATGCCGCGGCCCTCGTGGCCCCGGAGGTAGACGACGACGCCCTGGTCCTCCTCGGCGACCCGGGCCATCGCCGCGTGCAGCTGCGGCCCGCAGTCGCAGCGCAGCGAGCCGAACGCGTCGCCGGTCAGGCACTCGCTGTGGACGCGCACGAGCACGTCCTGCTCGCCGGCGACGTTGCCGCGCACCAGCGCCACGTGCTCCTCGCCGTCGAGCGTCGACTCGTAGACGTAGCAGCTGAAGTCGCCGAACTGGGTCGGGATGCGGGCCTCGGCCACTCGCTTGACCAGCTTCTCGGTCTTGCGGCGATACCGGATCATGTCGGCGATCGAGATCATGACCAGGCCGTGCTCCTGCGCGAACTCGATGAGCTCGGGCACGCGGGCCATGTCCATCTTCTTCTCGTCGACGATCTCGCACAGCACGCCCGCCGGGTAGAGACCGGCCATCCGGGCGAGGTCGACGGCGGCCTCGGTGTGGCCGGCCCGCTTGAGCACGCCGCCCTCACGGGCGATCAGCGGGTTGATGTGCCCGGGACGGGCGAGGTCGCCCGGTCGGGTGCGCGGGTCGACCAGGGCCTGGATCGTCGCGGCCCGGTCGTGGGCCGAGATGCCGGTGGTCGTGCCCTCGCGGGCGTCGACCGAGACGGTGAACGCCGTGCGCATCGACTCGGTGTTCTCGCGCACCATCAGGTCGAGGTCGAGGGCCCGGGCCCGCTCCTCGGTGACCGGCGCGCAGATGTAGCCCGAGGTGTGGTGGAGGAAGAAGGCGATCTTGTCGGCCGTGGCGTACTCGGCCGCCATGATGAGATCACCCTCGTTCTCCCGGTCCTCGTCATCGACGACGACGACGATCTCGCCTCGTCCGATGGCGGCGACGGCGTCTTCGATCGGCGCGAACGACATCTCCAGAGGCTAGCTGTGCTCAGTCCCGCCAACTCAGGAGGCGCTCGACGTACTTGACGGTGACGTCGACCTCGAGGTTGACCGGGTCGCCGGGACCCTTGTGGCCGAGGGTGGTCACGGAGGCGGTGTGCGGGATGACGGCGACCGTGAAGCCGTCGTCGAGCACGTCGACCACGGTGAGGCTGACGCCGTCGACGGTCACCGACCCCTTCTCCACGACGTAGCGCAGCAGCGGGCGCGGCATGCGCACGCGCAGGTCGGGCACCGGCTCGACGATCTCGCCGACGCCGTCGACGTGGCCCTGGACGATGTGGCCGCCCAGACGGTCCTGGGCCCGGACGGGCCGTTCGAGGTTGACCGGGTCGCCGGCGGCGAGGTCGCCGAGCGACGTCCGGGCCAGGGTCTCGTCGGAGACGTCGGCGGTCCACCAGCCCTCGTCCGGGTCGAACCCGGTGACGGTGAGGCACACGCCGTTCACGGCGATCGACGCGCCGATCGTGGCGTCGTCGAGCACGTCGCGCGCCCGCAACCGCAGCGTGGCGCCCTCGACGACGTCGACGCTCCCGAGTTCCTCGACGATGCCCGTGAACACGGTGGCCTCCTCGGCGTCAGTGGCGGTGCGGCGGCACCACGTCGATGCGCACATCCTGTCCGACGCGGCTCACCGCGGCGATCTCGCCACGCCAGACGTCGGCCATGGTCGCCGCGCCGGGGCCAGCGAGCAGACCCCGGGCGTCGTCGCCGCCGAACAGCGCGGGGGCGAGGTAGACGACGTAGCGGTCGACGAGCTGCTCCCGGTGGAAGTCGCCGGCGACACGGGCGCCACCCTCCACGAGCACCTGGACCATGCCCTCGCCGCCGAGCGTGTCGAGGAGCGCCGTCAGGCTCCCGTCGTGCTCCCGGCACGGGTGCACCCGCGCCCCGGCCGGCGCCCGACCGAGGACGATCCGCTCGGGGTCCGGGCCGTCGACGTGGCGGGTCGTGAGCGACGGGTCGTCGGCCCGGACGGTGCCGGCCCCGACGACGATCGCATCGCTCTCGGCCCGCAGCCGGTGGCCGTCGGCCCGGGCGGCGTCACCCGTGATCCACTGGCTGGTGCCGTCGGGCGCCGCGGTGCCGCCGTCGAGCGTGGCCGCGAGCTTCAGGACGACGTACGGGCGACCGGTCCGGCGCTGGTGCAGGTAGGGGGCGAGCTGCTGCTCGATCTCGGCCGCCGCGATGCCCACCTCGACGGCGATGCCCGCGGCCCGGAGCCGCTCGACCCCCGCGCCCGCGACCCGGGGATCCGGGTCGGTGATGCCGACGACCACCCGCGACACGCCCGCCGCCACCAGCGCGTCGGCACAGGGTCCGGTGCGTCCGTGGTGGGCGCAGGGCTCGAGCGTCACGTAGGCCGTGGCGCCCGCGGCGGCCGTCCCGGCCCGGGCGAGGGCGTCGACCTCGGCGTGCGCCGAGCCCGGCGGCTGCGTGGCGCCGACGATCTCGGTGCCGTCGGCGGTGACCAGGACGCACCCGACCCAGGGGTTCGGATGAGCGGTCGCCCGCACTGCGCCGGCCGCGGCCATCGCCGTGCGCATCACGTCCAGATCGGTGCGTGGGGCAGCCATCGGTCCTCGGCGGCGGGCGGGTGTCGCCCGGCCCTCGGGTCGACGGCCGGTGCGCTGGGCAGGCTACCGGCGCCGTGGAGCGGGGGAATCCGCGTGTCCGGACCGAACCGGTGAAAAGATGACTCCTGACCTGACACTTCCTACACCGGGGTCGTCCGTCGCCGATGGGAAGGGCACCACCAGCCCGCACCCGATCGGCCCGGCCGACCCGGTGCCAGGACCGGAGCCGGAGGAGATGACCGCCGTCTTGACCAGGAAGGCTGTCCTCTGTGACGACGACGCGCTGCTCCGCAGCGTCATCAGCCAGATGATGACCGAGGTCGGGTACGAGGTCGCGGGCGAGGCCGAGAACACGGAGTTCGGACTCGACACGATCGAGCGCACGATGCCGGACCTCGTCGTGCTCGACCTCGCCCTACGGTCCGGCCACGGCGAGCACCTGCTGGCCACCCTGCGCCAGCGGTTCCCGGAGATCTCGGTCGTCGTGTTCTCCGCGTACGTCACCGACCCGATGCGCCTGCTGGATGCCGGCGCCGCCGCCGTCGTCGAGAAGCCGGACTTCACCCGCCTGGAAGAGGTGCTGCGCTCCCTGATGGAGGGGACGACGTACGGCCTCGACAAGCGCCGGCCGATGCCTCGGGAACTGCCCGACATGCCGGCGCCGGCGGGGATCACGCTCGGCGGACTCGAGTCGTGGCGCTCGTTCCGGGAGGCGGTCGACCGGCTCGTGCCCGGCGATGCGGTCATCGCCTTCGACGTCCGCCCGACGCCCGGCCTGCTGAACGTGTGGGACGACGTGTACCGGATCGACTACCGGCTGACGCTCGCCCGGTCGGTCGCCGCCACCCGCCGGAGCCAGGACCGGGTCAGCCTCTCCCCCGACGGGCACCCGGTGATGCTCGTCGTCGCCGGCCACCCCGAGGCCCCGATGGTCGTGTTCGACCGACTCCAGGGCCACTGGGAGCGCGAGGTCGGCGCCGCGATGCCGGTCGCCGCGTTCGGGCACATCGGTCGCGACCACCGCCCCGCGTCGACGCTCGTGCGGCTGCTGGAGCGCATCCGCGAGGACTTCACCCCCGAGCACCCGCTCCACATGCTCTGAGGCAGGGCCCCGGGAGCGTGCGCTGCTAGTGCGGCCGCCCGCCCCGCAGCAACTCGAGGGCGTGGGGCAGCACGTCGAGCACGGCGTCGAGACACTCGATGCACCCCGACGTGGACCCCGGCAGGTTGAGGACGAGCGCTTCCCCGATCGTGCCGGCGGTCTGGCGGGAGAGACGGCCGAGCGGGCTGACCAGTCGCATCGCCTCGGCCAGGCCGGGCGCCTCGCGGTCGAGGACGGCGCGCGTCCCCTCCGGGGTCAGGTCGCGTGGTCCGAAACCCGTGCCGCCGGTCGTGACGATCAGCCCGGCGTAGCCGTCGGTCAGGGCGCGCAGCGCCCGGGCGACGGACTCGACGCCGTCGGGGATCACCAGCCGGTCGTCGATCGTGAACCCGTGCTCACGGAGATGTGCGTCGAGCGCGGCGCCGGAACGGTCTTCGCGCGTGCCCTCGTCGACGCCGTCGGACACGGTGAGGATCTTGGCGCGGTCCACGGCGCCGGAGCCTACGGAGCGACCGCCGACCCGCCGCGCATCACGACGTGTCGACTTCGTGACGGCGCCAGATCGTCAGGTGCATGCCGTCGCCGTCGGCGTCGGGGGGCCGCTCCCAGGCGTCGATCGGCGTGAAGGCGTCCCGACCCGCCCAGGCGTCGACGACGCCGTCGATCTCGGCGTCGGTCAGCGTGCACACGCTGTAGGCCAGGACGCCACCCGGCCGGACGAGATCAGCCGCCGCTCCGAGCAGGCGACGCTGGAGGACGGCGAGCCGCTCGGGCGCGCCGGCGTCGATCCGCCAGCGGGCGTCGGGCCGTCGGCGGAGCACGCCCAGCCCCGAGCAGGGGGCGTCGACCAGGACGGTGCCGAACGTCGCGGGTCCGAACGGCGGGGCCGTGCCGTCGGCGCACACCGCCGGCACGGCGTGGCCGGTGCGCGTGGCGTTGCGGGCGACGAGCCGGCTGCGCGCCTGGGTGACGTCGGCGCCGACGACGGTCAGGCCCGCGGCGGCGAGGCCCGTCGCCTTCCCGCCCGGTCCGGCACACAGGTCGAGGACCGGCGACGCGGGCGGGGCGACGGTCGCGACCCGGTCGACGACCGCCTGGGACGCGGGGTCCTGCACGTAGCCGTCGTCGCGTACGTGGGTCGTGGCCGGGTCGTTCATGGCCCGCACGGCGGCCAGCGCGGCGTCGGGGCCGAGGCGGCGGCCCAGCTCGGCCACGATCCAGTCGGGGCAGCTCAGCTCGGTGCCGGCGTCGGGCCAGTCGATCCCGGCCGCGACGTCGTCGGCGACCCGCCGCAGGACGGCGTTGACGAGCCCCCGCGCCCGCTTGGGGACGGCGGCGACCGTCTCGGCGACCGCGGCGTGGGGCGGGACGTCGGCGAAGGCGAGCTGGTACGCCCCGAGCCGCAGGGCGGCCGCGACCCGGTCCTCGACGCCTCCCCGGCGGTGGCGGTCGACGAGGTGGTCGCACGCCCGGCGCATCCGGGTCGTGCCGTAGACCAGCTCGGTGACGAAGCGGCGGTCGCGGTCGTCGAGGTGGTCGGCCCGGTCGAGAGCGGCGTTGGTGGCGAGGTTGGCGTACGCGCCCTCGGTCTCGATCCGGACGAGGACGTCGAGGGCCAGACGGCGGGCGGTCACGACCCGAGACGGTCGGCGGCACCCCACCGTGCCCCGTTGGCCCAGTCGGTGGCGGCCATGCGCCGCTTGCCGGCCGGTTGGACCTCGAGCAGCTCGATGGGCTCGTCGCCGGTCGGGTGGACCACGCCCGCACCCGT
>JBHIXO010000113.1:0-10729 GCA_041984725.1 Acidimicrobiales bacterium
GCCGGCGACGATGGCCTCGAAACGCTCGGTGACGCCCGGCTTCTCGCGGTGCGACCGGGAGAGCGGCGACACCTCCTCGGGGTACTCGGTGACGAAGATCGGGCCCCACAGGGCGGCCTCGGTCGTCTTCTCGTAGACCTCGAGGATCAGCTTGCCGGGCCCCCACGACTCCTCGACCTCGACGCCGTGCTCGGTGGCGACGGCCCGGAGATCGTCGACGGGCATCCGGACGTCGAGGGCGACCCCGATCGCGTCCTCGATCAGCTCGACCATCGTGGCCCGCCGCCACGGGACCGACAGGTCGAGCTCGCGGTCGCCGTAGCGCAGGCTCGTCGTGCCGTGCAGCTCGGTGGCGAGGTGGGCGACCAGTTCCTCGACCAGGGACATGATGTCGCCGTAGTCGGCGTAGGCCTGGTACAGCTCGAGCATCGTGAACTCGGGGTTGTGCCGGGTCGAGATGCCCTCGTTCCGGAACACCCGGCCGATCTCGTAGACCCGCTCGAACCCCCCGACCACGAGCCGCTTCAGGAACAGCTCCGGAGCGATCCGCAACTTCAGGTCCACGTCGAGGGCGTTGTGGTGGGTGGTGAAGGGCTTGGCCGCCGCGCCGCTGGCGACGTGCTGGAGGATCGGCGTCTCGACCTCGACGAAGTCGCGGTCCTCGAGCCAGCGGCGGGTGAGGGACAGGATCCGGCTGCGGACCCGGAACACCTCGGCGGCCTCGGGGTTGGCCCACAGGTCGGCGTACCGCTGGCGGTAGCGCAGGTCGGTGTCGGTGATGCCGTGGAACTTGTCGCCGAAGCCGCGCCGCGCCTCGGCGAGCACGACGAAGGACGTCGCCTTGATCGACAGCTCGCCCCGCCGGGTCTTCACGACCTGCCCGGTGGCCCCGACCCAGTCGCCGAGGTTCAGCTTCACGAACTCGTCGAAGCCGTCGAGCACCTTCGCCAGGGCGAAGAGCTGGATCTCGGCGCCGGTGTGGCCCTCGCGCAGGGTGGCGAAGGCGAGCTTGCCCTGGTCGCGCAGCAGCATGACCCGACCGGCGACGGTGACCGTGCGGTCGGTCTCCTCGCCGTCGTCGAGCCCGGAGAAGTCGGCGACGAGATCGGCGACCGAGGCGTCGACGTCGAGGCGGTACGGGGGCTGCAGCGTCATGGGCGGTCGGCGTTCTTCTCGTGGATGATCCGCAGCCCGTGCAACGTCAGCCAGGGCTCGTGGTGGTCGATGCTCTCCGACAGCGGCGCGATCAGGCCGGAGAGGCCTCCGGTCGCCACGACGGTCGCCTGTTCGCCGAGCTCCTCCTCGAACCGCGTGACCATGCCGTCGACCACCGACGTGAAGCCGTAGACGGCGCCGGACTGCATCGACTCGGTGGTCGAGCGTCCGATCACGCTCGACGGCTCGATCAACTCGACCCGGCGCAACGCGGCAGCCCGCCCGAACAGGGCGTCGA
This sequence comes from Acidimicrobiales bacterium, assembly GCA_041984725.1. GTDB lineage: Bacteria > Actinomycetota > Acidimicrobiia > Acidimicrobiales > Salinilacustritrichaceae > Salinilacustrithrix. Next base: position 1,454 of record JBHIXO010000113.1, read on the forward strand.
GGCTCACGTCGATGCCCGGGAAGATGGCGCCGCCGAGGTACTCGCCCTTGGCCGACACGGCCTCGAAGCTGGTGGCCGTGCCGAAGTCGACGACGATCGTGGGGCCGCCGAACAGGTCGAAGGCGGCGACGGCGTCGGCGATGCGGTCGGAGCCGACCTCGCGGGGGTTCTCGTAGAGGATGGGCATGCCGGTCTTGACGCCCGGTTCGACGACGAGCGCCGGGTAGCCGAGGTAGCGCTCGGCGAAGCGGCGGAGCGCGCCCGTGACCCGCGGGACCGACGAGCAGACGGCGAAGCCCTGGATGTCCTCGGGCCAGCCGAAGCCGTGGAAGGCGAGGAACTCCTGGAAGAGGAGGGCGTACTCGTCGGCGGTGCGCTCGACGTTCGTCGAGATCCGCCAGTGGTCGAGGAGGTCGGTGTCGGCCCGGCGATTGGCCGGCTCGGACTCGGTCTCGACCTCGTACAGGCCGATCACGGTCTGGGTGTTGCCGACGTCGATGACCAGCAGGTGCACGGCGGGCGAGGCTACGGGGTGACGACGTCGAGCCCGATATCCAGTGCCGGCGCCGACTGCGTGATCTGGCTGGTCGACAGCAGGTCGACGCCCGTGGCGGAGTAGGCGGCCGCCGTCTCGAGCGTGATGCCACCCGAGCACTCGAGGAGCGGCCGGCGCCCGTGGTCGACGGCCCACCGCTCGGCGACCGCGACGGCCTCGACCGCCTGCTCCGGGGTGAAGTTGTCGAACAGGACGGCGTCGGCGCCGGCCTCGAGCGCCTGACCGAGCAGGTCGAGGTCGTCGACCTCGACGTGGATCGTGCGACCGGGCCAGGCGTCGCGTGCCCGCGCCACGCCGTCGCCCACCGACAGCCCGCTCAGGTGGTTGTCCTTCAGCATCACCCAGTCCGAGAGGTTGCCGCGGTGGTTGCTGCCGCCCGGACCGCGGCCTTCTCGAGCGCCCGGAGACCCGGGGTCGTCTTGCGGGTGTCCCACACCCGGGCGGCACCCCCCTCCGCCGCCGCGGCGACGAAACGCGCGGTGAGCGAGGCGACGCCCGAGAGGTGGCACAGGAAGTTCAGGGCGGTGCGTTCGGCGGTCAGCACCGGCGCCAGCGGACCGCGGACGACCCCGATGGTCGCTCCGGGCGCGAGCACCGCGCCGTCGGCCAGGTCCCACGTCACCTCGACACCCGCGTCGACCTGCGCGAACGCCTCGGCGGCACAGGCCGTGCCGGCCAGCACGCCGGTCTGGCGGGCGACGAACGCGGCGTGGACCGTGGCCCCGGCGGGGACGACCGCGGCGCTGAGGTCGCCCAGCGGGTCGAGGTCCTCGGCCAGCGCCGAGGCGACGGCCGCCCGGACGGCGTGGATCGGGGGTTCGAGCATCACGGGGTGGCGGTGCGTACGACGAACCGGACCTCGAGGTCGGGGTCGGCGTCGGCGTGGTCGGTGCGGGTGTGGGCGCCGCGGGTCTCGGTCCGGGCGGCGGAGGCGGCGGCGACGGCGAGCCCGAGCGTCGCGAGGTTGTGGAGTTCGGCGCTGGCGACGTCGGTGACCGGCCGGGTGAGCGCCCGTTCGATGCCCTCGGCGGCACCGGCCAGGCCGTCGGCGTCGCGCAGCACGCCGACGCGGTCGGTCATCAGCCGCTGGAACCGGATGCGGGCGGGAGGCGTGCCCTCGCGGGTGCGCATCGCCGGGCCGGGGACGTCGAAGTCGACGGTCAGCTCGCGCCCCCGCACGCCGCCGTCGCCGACCGGGCCGGCGTCGTCCCGGTCGAGCGCGCAGCGCATGGCCCCGGTCGGCTCGGCCCGCTCCTTGCCCGCGTCGATCGCCTCGACGACACGAGGTCCGAACACCATCCCGTCGAGCAGGGAGTTCGAGGCCAGGCGGTTGGCCCCGTGGACGCCGTTGCACGCCACCTCGCCGGCGACCCACAGGCCGGGCAGGGTCGACGCGCCGTCGAGGTCGGCGACGACACCGCCGCACGTGTAGTGGGCGGCGGGCGCGACCGGGAGCCAGTCGGTGGTGGGGTCGAGGCCGACGCGGTCGAGGGCCGCCCGGATGGTCGGGAACCGCTCGTCGAACTGGTCGAGCAGGGTGGCGTCGAGCCAGACGTGGTCGGTCCCGTCGGCCTGGAGCTGCGCGGTGATGGCGCGGCTGACGATGTCGCGGGGCAGGAGCTCGTCGACGAAGCGCTCGCCGGCCGCGTCGCGCAGCAGCGCGCCGTGGCCGCGCAGCGCCTCGGAGAGCAGGGGCCGGGGCATGGCCTCGTGGTGGAGGGCGGTCGGGTGGAACTGGACGAACTCGACGTCGGCGACGGCCGCGCCGACGCGCAGCGCCATGGCCATGCCGTCGCCCGTCGCCTCGGGCGGGTTCGTCGTGACCGAGTACAGCTGGCCGCCGCCGCCCGTCGCGAGCAGCACGTTGCGCGCCCGGACCTCGATGCGCTCGCCGACCTCGTCGATGGCCACCACGCCCGCGCAGCGGCCGTCGCCGTCGACGAGCAGGTCGAGCGCGAAGGTCCGCTCGAGGACCACGGCCGCGGTCTTGCGCACGGCCTCGACCAGCGCCCGCTCGACCTCGACGCCGGTGGCCGCGCCGCCGGCGTGGAGGATGCGGGGGTGGCTGTGGCCACCCTCGCGGGCGAGCAGGTACTCGCCGGCGTCGTCGCGGTCGAACATCGCCCCGAGCGCGATCAACTCGTTGACCCGGGCCGGCCCCTCGTCGACGAGGACGCGGACGGCCTCGAGGTCGCACAGGCCGGCGCCGGCGCCGAGGGTGTCGGCGAGGTGCAGGTCGGTGGAGTCGGGGTCGCCGCCGAGCACGGCGGCCACCCCGCCCTGGGCCCAGCGGGTCGTCGACTGCTGCAGCTCGCCCTTCGTGAGCACGCCGACCCGCATGTGGTGGGCGTCGGCCGCCCGCACCGCCGCGGACAACCCGGCCACGCCCGAGCCCAGGACCAGCAGGTCCAGGCGGCTGTCGGCGATCGGCGGGACGGACATGTCCCGCCAGTCTGCCCTGTCACGGCCGTGTGAACAGCGGGAGGACCCTCTGGGTCGTGTCACGGCCGGCCGATACGATCCGGACAACCACGAAGAATCGGCGATGGCGGGAAAGCAGGTGGTGGCGGTGGTGACGGGTCGTGTCCACACAGGTGTCCGAGGCGCGGTCGCGGTGGCGGTGCTGTTCGCCGCCCTGGCGGTCCTGGCGGCGGGCGACGCACCCACGGACCGGGCGGGCGCCGCGGTCGACCGCCCCAACGTGCTGCTCATCTTCACCGACGACCAACGGGCCGACACCTTCCCGTCGACCGCGCCGATCATGCCCAACCTCCAGGCCCGGGTCGACGATCCCGGCGACGAGTGGGTCCACTTCCCGAACGCCTACGTCAACACCTCGCTGTGCTGTCCGGCGCGGGCAACCCTCTACTCGGGCCAGCGCTCCGACCACACCGGGGTCACGCTCAACCGCCTCGCCGGGACCTTCCGCGAGGGCGGCACGCTGGCGACGTGGCTCGACGCGGTCGGCTACCAGACCGCCCACATCGGCAAGTACTTCAACGGGTACCCGTTCAACGTGCCCCACGTCCCGCCCGGCTGGGACCGCTTCGTCGGCATGGACTTCACGACCGGCGACGGCGGCCAGTACTTCGACTACACGCTGGTCGAGGACGGCGTCGAGCAGACGTACGGCGCCAGCGAGTCCGACTACCTGACCGACGTCCTCGCCGACCACGCCGTCGACTACCTGACCGCGGCCGACGCCGACGAGCCGTGGTTCCTCTACTTCGCCCCGCTGTCGGGCCACCACCCCTTCGACCCCGCCCCCCGGCACGTCGGCGCGCTCGACGGCGTCGATCTCGGCACCTCGCCGGCCTTCGACGAGGCCGATGTCAGTGACAAGCCGACCTGGATCCAGGAGCTGAACTTCGGACCCGGCGTGCAGGCGAACGCCCTCGCCAACCGGCAGGCCGCGGCCGAGACCCTGCTCTCGGCCGACGAGGCGATCGAGCGGCTCCTCGACGAGGTCGAGGCCCGGGGCGAGACCGACGAGACCGTCGTGTTCTTCGTGTCCGACCACGGTCACGCGTTCGGCGAGCACCGCTGGACCGGGAAGCGCTGCATCTACGACGAGTGCCACGAGATCCCGTTCCTCGTTCGGTGGCCCGGTGCGGCCGCCGGCTCCCGTGACCAGCTCGTCACGCTCGCCGACATCACGGCCACGATCGTCGGGCTCGCGGGCGCCGACGCGACCCACCCGATCGAGGGCGTCGACCTCACCGGCGTGCTCGACAGCGGCTCCGGCGCCACCCACGACGAGATCCTGTACCTCGGCGTCAGCGAGGCCGACGACGAGGAGCCGGGCTACTGGGCCATCCGCACCCTCGACTGGCTCTACGCCGAGCTCGACACCGGGGAGGTGGAGCTCTACGACGACGTCGCCGATCCGTGGCAGCTCGAGAACCTCGCCAACGACCCGGCCTACGCCGGGATCCGGTCGGCGCTCGCTGCGCAGCTCGACGCCGCCATCGCCGAGGATCCGCGCCCGAACGACACGACCCGGCCGACGATCTCGATCTCGACCCCGGCGTCGGGGTCGACGGTCGAGGGTCCCGTGACCATCACGGGCACGGCCGGCGACGACCGCGGCGTCACCTTCGTCGATCTGCGCATCACCGACCTCGGCAGCGGCCAGGAGCTGCGGCCCGACAACACGTTCGGGCCCCGCGGCCGGCTCTACGCCGACCTCGCCGACCACGGCGGCACCACGACCGCCTGGAGCTTCACGTTCGATCCCCCCGCCGGTTCGGGCATCTACGAGATCCGCGCCCGGGCCGAGGACGCAGCCGGCAACGGTCGAGCCGACACCGTCGTCGTCGAGGTCGGCACGGGCGGCGCCGGCAATCAGGCACCCGTGGTCACCGTCACCGACCCGTCCTACGACGAGGTCGTCCCGAGCCCGGTGACGATCCGCGGCACGGCGACCGACGACGGCGGCGTGGCGAGCGTGGAGGTCGGCGTCCAGGACCGGTCGAACGGCACCTGGCTGCGGCCGGACGGGTCGTTCGCCTCGGGCATCCACTGGTTCGACGCCTCGCTCGCCGACCCCGGGGAGCCGAGCACCGACTTCGCGTTCACCGCCGCGCTCGCCGACGGCAACTACGGCACCCTCGTGCGCACCACCGACGACGAGGGGGTGCGCGGCCCCGACCGGCCGTGGGTCCGCTTCGCCGTCGAGGGCACGACGGGTGGTGGCGACTGGGTGGAGGACTTCGCCCTCCCGAACGGCACGACGTCCGACACGGGTCCGACGGCATGGTCGATCAGCTACGGCGGGTCGGGTACGGCCTCGGTCCAGGGTGGCGAGCTGACGTTCAACGACACCGACGGCGTCGCCCGCTGGACCTCCGAGACGATCGACCTGTCCGGTGGTCCGGCGAACGTCTCGCTGACCTGGCGGGGCACAGGCCCGATGGAGTCCGGCGACACGATCCGGGCGGCCTACCGCATCGACGGCGGCCCCCTGACGCGCTTCGCCGAGAACGCCGACTCGTTCGCCACCGAGACCGTCGAGACGGGACCGCTCACCGGATCGACCGTGCAGGTCGTCATCGAGGCGTACAACACGTTCAGCGACGAGTTCCACGTCGTCGAGGAGGTCGCCGTCCGGGCCGCGACCGCCGGTCCGTGGTCCGACGACTTCGAGACCGACCGGGGCTGGACGATCGACCCGTACGGCACGGACACGGCCTCGACGGGCCGGTGGGAGGTGGCGAACCCGGAGCAGACGTCGTCGGGCGGCGTCGTCCTGCAGCCCGGCACCACCACCAGCTGCAGCCAGGCGCTCGTCACCCAGGCCGCCGCCGGCTCGTCGGCGGGCAGCTACGACATCGACGGCGGCGTCACCAGTGCGCTGGCGCCGCCGATCATCGTGCCCCCGGGCGCGGACCTGCGCTTCTCGTGGGCCTTCGGGCACCTGACCAACGCCACCTCCGCCGACTTCCTCCGGGTCTCGGTCGTGACCGGGTCCGGGACGGCGGTCGTGCTGGACCAGCGCGGCTCGGCCACCAACCGGTCGGGCTCGTGGTCGACGTTCAGCACGAGCCTCGCGTCCTACGCCGGGCAGTCGATCCGGATCCTCGTCCAGGCCGCGGACGCGAGCAGCGGGTCGCTCATCGAGGCGGCGATCGACGACCTCCTCGTCGGCTGAGGTCTCCGGGGCTCAGCGGCCGGCGCGCTTGTCGGCGTACATCGCCTCGTCGGCGGCCCGGACCAGGTCGGCGAGCCCGGCACCGTCGTCGGCGGGGCGGATGGTCGCCACCCCGATCGCCGCCGACAGCGTCGGCCCGGCGCCGGCGGCGTTGTGGCGGTCGATGGCCCGGCGCAGATCGGCGGCCGGCGTCTCGGCGTCGTCGCTCCCCGTGAGCAGCACGGCGAACTCGTCGCCGCCGAGTCGCGCGACCACGTCGGAGGCGCGGAAGCGCTCCTCGAGGATCCCGGCAAACGTCCGGAGGAGCTCGTCGCCCGCCTCGTGACCGTCGCGGTCGTTGACCTGCTTCAGCCCGTTGAGGTCGGCGAAGAGCAGGGCGACGGGGCGGTCGATCCGCCGGCACACGTCGACGACCTTCTCGCCGAGCAGGTCGAAGCCGCGCCGGTTGCCGAGACCGGTGAGCTCGTCGGTGGTGGCCAACTGCATCGACGCGACCTCGGCCTCGACCATCTCGGCGAGGTCGCGGAGCAGGAGCCGGTCCATGTCGGAGAGCTCTCGGGGCTCCTGGCCGATCACGCAGATCGTGCCGAGCTTCGCCCCCCGTGGGCCTTTGATCGGGTGGCCGGCGTAGAAGCGGATCTCGGGGAACTGCAGGACGAGGGGGTTGTCGGCGAAGCGCTCGTCGTCGGTGGCGTCGCGGACGTGGAAGGCGTCGTCGTGGTGGATGGCGTGCGCGCAGAACGACTGCTCGCGCGGCGTCTCGCACACGTCGAGGCCCTGCCTGGACTTGAACCACTGCCGGTCCTCGTCGACCAGCGACACCAGCGCGATGGGCACGTCGAAGATTCGCTGCGCCATGCGGGTGATGCGGTCGAAGCGCTCCTCGTCCTCGGTGTCGAGGAGGGCGAGGGCCCGGAGTTCGGCGAGCCGGACGGGTTCGTCGGCGGGGATGGCGGCGGCTTCGATGGCACCATTCTGCCGTGACCTGGGACGGCGACGACTACCAACGGCGGTTCGACCGAATCGCGGCATCCGGTGAGGACGTCCACGGCGAGGCGACCTTCGTGCGGGCGTACGGCCCGGCGACCGTGCTGGACGCCGGGTGCGGGACGGGGCGTGTGGGCATCGAGCTCGCCCGTCACGGGATCGACGTCGTCGGGGTCGACATCGATGCGTCGATGCTGGCCACGGCCCGCGACCGGGGACCGGACGTCGAGTGGATCGAGGCCGACCTGTGCGCGCTGGATCTGGGCCGGACGTTCGACGTCGTGGTCCTGGCGGGGAACGTGCCGCTGTTCACGCCCGCGGGGACCCAGGGCGCGCTCGTCGCCGCAACGGCGGCCCATGTGGCTGCCGGCGGCGTCCTGATCGCGGGCTTCAGCACCGACTGGCAGGGCCGGGAGTACCCGGTCGCGACGTTCGACGACCACCTCGCCGCGGCGGGGATGACGGTCGTCGAACGCTTCTCGACCTGGGATCGTGACGGGTGGACCGAGGGGTCGGGCTACGCCGTCACGGTCGCTCAGCGGGCCTGAGGCGTACTGCCCTCGACCTCGATGTAGCGGTGCGGCGCCGGGCCGTTCTGCTGCTCGGCGAGCAGTTCGGCCGTGACCTCGTCGATCTGGCGGTTCTGGGTGTCGACATGGACGACGCGGGGCTCGTAGTGAGCCAGCTCGGCCTGCTCGTAGTCGGCGTAGGAGATCAGGATCACCTTGTCGCCGGGGTTGACGAGCCGGGCGGCGGCGCCGTTGAGGCACAGCACACCCGAGCCGCGCGGCCCGGCGATGGTGTAGGTCTCCAGCCGGGCGCCGTTGTCGACGTCGACGATCGCGACCTGCTCGAACTCCATGATGTCGGCGGCGTCGAGGAGGTCCTCGTCGACGGTGACCGACCCCACGTAGTGGAGGTTCGCGTCGGTGACGGTGGCGCGGTGGATCTTGGACTTCATCATGCGACGGCGCATGGTGATCAGCTCCTCTCGGTGGGCGCCGCTGGACCCTCGCGAGCCGGCACGGTCACCCCCAGGTTGTCGATCAGACGGGTGGTACGGAAGCGCACGGCGGCCAGCAGACGCAAATCGCCGGACAGCGGCGCGGACGGACGGGACAGGTCGGCGGCCCGGACACAGGCGACGTAGTCGAGCGTCCCGAGCGGCTCGGCGGCGACGACGCGGGCCATCGCGGCCTCGACCTCGGCCGGGTCGGTCTCGCCGGCGAGCACGACGGCGGCGCCGGCCCGCAGGGCCCGATGCACGACGGGGGCCGCGGCCCGCTCCTCGTCGGAGAGGTAGGCGTTGCGGCTCGACATGGCGAGCCCGTCGGGCTCGCGGACGGTCTCGCAGCCGACGACCTCGACGGGGATCGACAGATCGGCGACCATCCGCCGCACGACGGCCAGCTGCTGGAAGTCCTTCTCGCCGAAGTACGCCCGGCACGGCCCGACGATGGCGAAGAGCTTGGCGACGACCGTGGCGACGCCGGCGAAGTGCGTCGGCCGCGACGCCCCCTCGAAGCCCTCGGAGACGCCGCCCACGGACACCGTGGTGGCGACGGGCTGCGGGTACATCTCGTCGACCGGGGGCACGAAGAGGACGTCGACGCCGGCGGCCTCGGCGAGGGCGGCGTCGCGCTCGAGATCCCGCGGATAGTCGTCGAGGTCCTCGTGCGCCGCGAACTGCAGCGGATTCACGAAGATCGACGTCACGACGACGTCGTTCGTCGCCCGGGCCGCGTCCATCAGCGAGACGTGCCCGTCGTGGAGGTAGCCCATGGTCGGGACGAGGCCAATCCGTTGACCGGCCCCCCTCCATGTCCGAACGACGCCGCGCATCTCCGCGGCGGTGTATAAAAGCTCCATTGGACGTTTGCCAGTCAGGAGTCTCCGCCGCCCATACCCGCCAGGCTGACCGAGACGTCCTCCACGAGTTGACGCCGCAGGTTGCGCATCGCGCCGTGCAGCTCGAGGACGACGGGGTCGAAGAGCGAGGGCTGAGGGGGATAGTCCGCCAGGATGATCGCAACGTCCGCCATGAGGAGCCGCCACATCTTCTCCCCAACCACGGCGGCGAGGG
>JBHIXO010000114.1:0-10696 GCA_041984725.1 Acidimicrobiales bacterium
CGAGCCGAGCGGCACGTGGATGTGGTCGCCGAGCGGCGCCGGCGCCGCCGCGCCGACGACGCCCCGCAACAGCGTCGGGCGGGCCGGCCTCTTCGTCGGCGGGTACTTCGGTCTGGGACTCGTCAACTCGGTCTTCGGGACGATCGCGGCGGCGGTCGTCGGCGACGACCTCGACGCCGGTGCCGGGCCGGCCGCGCTGGTGCTCGCCGCCGTCGCGGCCGCGTTCACGGCGGGCCTCGTCCACCTCGCCGACCGCTGGCGGGGCGAGCTCGACCCGCTGGGCATCGTCGCAATGGCGGGGAGCAGCTTCTACGTCGGCACGACCCTGTGGGCGCTCGGCGCCGGGGTCGGCTTCTCGGGCGACGCCCGCTTCTGGCTCGTCGTCCTCGGCACCCTGCCGTACGCCGTCGGCACCCTCCTCGCCCGTCCCCACCCCGTGCTCGGCGTGAGCGTCGCGCTGCTCTGCCTGGCCGCGACGCTCGCCGCGCCGGCGCCGTTCGAACGGTTCGCGGCGAACGTGGCGACGAAGTCCTTCGTGCTCGCCCTCGTGCTCGTGGGACTCGCGCTCGTCGTCGACGTCCGGTCCGGGACGCGGGCGGGTTCGCTCCTGCACTACGGCGCCGTCGTGGCCCTCGCCGTGGCGAAGTTCGCCTTCGCGTCCTGGATCGGGCTCGGCATCGCCCTGCCGCTCGTGCTCGGCCTCGCCGCCGCCGAGCTGGTGGTCGGCCTCGTCGACCGTCGGCGCAGCTGGGCCTACAGCGCCTGGATCACGCTGCAGCTCGGGCTGGCGACGGCGGTCGGCGTCGTCCTCGGTCTCGTCGGCCAGGACGCCGACGTCGTGTGGCTGCCCGCGCCCGTGGTCATCGTCGTGGCCGTGCTGCTGCAGAGGCGTGAGGAGGAGCTGCGCAGCCGGCTGCTCGCCGTGCTGCCGGCGAGCGTCGCCGACCGCCTGCCCGCCTGAGCTCTGACCACCCGGGTCGCCCTCGTCGGGCGTCGGTCGGTGCCGTCAGGCCGGCGCGACCTGCTGGCCCCGGACGAGACGGCCCGGCAGTGCGCCGGTGGCCTCGCCGTCGGCGTAGGTCTCCTCGCCGGCGACGATCGTGTGGCGGTAGCCGCTGGCCCGCTGCAGGACGCGCCGCCCACCCGCCGGGAGGTCGTGGTGCATCTCGGGCCGGTGCACGCCCAAGGCCTCGAAGTCGATCACGTTGACGTCGGCCCGGTGGCCGGGCGCGAGCACGCCCCGGTCGAGCAGGCCGACCGTCTCGGCCGTGCGGCTGGTGTGCTGCTGGACGAGCCACTCGAGCTCGAACAGCTCGCCCCGGGTGCGGTCGCGGCCCCAGTGCGTGAGCAGGAACGTGGGGAAGCTGCCGTCGCAGATCGTGCCGACGTGGGCGCCGCCGTCGGACAGTCCGGGCACCGTGTGCGGGTGGGCCAGCATCTCGCGGGTGGCGTCGAGGTTGCCGTCGGCGTAGTTGAGGAACGGCACGTAGAACTTGGCCTCACCGCCGTCGCCGACGAGGAAGTCGTACACCCACTCCTCGACCGGCAGCCCGGCCCGGGCCGCCTGCCCGGGGGCGGCGTCGGCCTCGGCCGGCTCGTAGTCCGGCGGGTCGGTCAGCGGGAACATCCGGTCGAACATGCCGATCAGGCCGCCGCCGAGCTTGCCCTTCGCCTTCTGGCCCTCGTGCGCGTCGAGGACCCGCTGCTTGAACGCCGGGTCGGACATCGTGGCGACCTGCTCCGCGAGCGGGCGGTCGGCGATCTCGCGCCACACCGGGTTGGTGAGGAAGGGGTTGAGCGTGCAGTCGAGGCCGAGCAGCAGGCCGACGGCGCGGGGCGCGACCTGGGCCCGCATCGGCAGGCCCTCGTCGACCGCCGCGTCGAGCCGCTTCAGCAGCTCGCGGTGCTGGTCGGGCAGGACCGGGCTCTGGGCGAGGCTGAACGACAGCGGGCGACCCGACACCCGCATCATCTCGAGCAGGGTGCCGAACTCGAAGTCGACGTCGAGGAAGTCGCCGACCATCTGCAGCACCCCGGACGTGGCGCCGACCGCCTCGGCGATCCCGACGAGCTCCTCGCGGGCCGCGGTGAGGGTCGGCGTGTACTCGCCGGTGCTCGTGCGGTGGTTCCGGGTGCGGGAGGTCGTGAAGCCGAGGGCGCCGGCGTCGATGCCGGCAGCCGCCAGCCGGCCCATCTCGGCGATCTCCTCGGGGGTGGCGCGCTCCTCGTGCTGCGCGCCCCGCTCACCCATGACGTGGAGACGCAGCGCGGCGTGGGGGACCTGGGCGGCGACGTCGAGGTCGTGGGGTCGGGCGTCGACCGCGTCGAGGAACCCGTCGAAGCCGGTCCACCCCCAGGTGAGGCCCTCGGCGAGCGCGGCGCCGGGGATGTCCTCGACGCCCTCCATGAGCTGGATGAGCCGCTCGTGATCCCGGTCGTGGACGGGCGCGAAGCCGACGCCGCAGTTGCCCATCACGACCGTGGTCACGCCGTGCCACGACGACGGCTGGAGTCGCTCGTCCCACGTGGCCTGGCCGTCGTAGTGGCAGTGGATGTCGACGAACCCGGGCGTGACGAGGGCGCCGTCGGCGTCGATCTCGCGCCGGCCCGTGCCGTCGACCCGTCCGACCTCGGTGACGACGCCGGCGGTCACGGCGACGTCGGCGGTGCGTCGGGGGGCACCGGTGCCGTCGATCACCGTGCCCCCGCGGATGACGAGATCGTGTTCGGCCATGGGGCCAGTCAAGCAGGGATCAATCGATCAGCGACTGGTAGATGGTCGCCCGCAGCTCGCGACGGATCGGGTACGTCGACGACGGCAGGAGCTGGGTGAGGAACACGAAGGTCAGCTCCTCGGCTGGGTCGATCGAGAACACGGTCGACGCCGCGCCGCCCCAGCCGTAGTCGCCCACCGAGCCGAGCGCGCCGTTGGCGGCGGGGTCGACGTTCACCGAGAAGCCGAGTCCGAAGCCCAGCCCCTCCATCACGACCTCCGAGAACCCGACCTGGCCCATCTCGTTGAGGGTGCGGCCGTGGGGGAGCTGGTTGGTCGTCATGAAGTCGACCGTCCGGGGCGAGAGCAGGCGGACGCCGTCGAGCTCGCCGCCGCGCAGCAGCATCTGGGTGAACCGGTGGTAGTCGGCCATGGTCGACACGAGCCCACCACCGCCGGAGAGCATGGGCGGCCGGCGGTGGTAGCCCGACCGGTCCCACGGGTCCATGACGCTGGTGGTGCCGCCGAAGAAGAGGTGGTTGGTCGTGAAGCGCTCGCGCCGGTCGTCGCCGTCGACCCAGAAGTCGGTGTCGACCATGCCGAGCGGCTCGAAGATCTCGGTGCGGAAGAACTCGTCGAGGGGCCGGCCCGCCACCACTTCGACGATGGCGCCACACACGTCGGTGGACATCGAATAGCACCACGCCGACCCGGGGTCGAACTGCAGCGGCAACGTGCCGAGCAGCTCCATCTCCTCGGTCAGCGTGCGCGTCGACGGCGAGAAGTCGCCGAGGCCGTGGGTCCGGTAGATGGCGTCGACGTGGTGCTGGTTCTGGAAGCCGTACGTCAGCCCGGAGGTGTGGCGCAGCACGTCGTGGACCGTCATCTCGCGGGCGGCCTCACGAGTGGTGAAGTTCAGGTGGTTGCCCCCGACGAACACCCGCGGGTCGGCGAAGCTCGGGAGGTACCGGGCGACCGGGTCCTCGAGGAGCAGACGACCCTGCTCGTACAGCATCATCAGCGCGACGCTCGTGACCGGCTTGGTCATCGAGTACACGCGGACGATGGCGTCGTCTCGGATCGGCCGCTCCGAGTCGCGGTCGGCGAAGCCGTAGAGGTCGTGGTGGACGATCTCGCCCCGGCGGGTCAGCAGGAACTGCACGAACGGGAAGCGACCGTCGTCGACGTAGGCGTGCGTGACGGCGTCGATGCGGGCGAGGCGGTCGGCGGCGATGCCGACCTCGGCGGGGTCGATCGTCGGTTCGAGCATGCGCGGACCTTACGACGCCCCCTCCGGAACTGGCAGGACGAGCGGAACGCGGTTCCTGATCGGGCCTCCGCCCCCGTTCCGCTCGTCCTGCCAGAATCGGAGGCATGACCGCCACCGAACCCCGAACCGACGCCGCCCGGGTCCAGGACGCCGTCGACGCCTTCCTCGCCGACCACGACCCGAAGGTCGAGGACCGGATCGCGTTCCGGGCCGCCCAGTACGACGCCGGGCTCGCGTGGGTGCACTTCCCCGATGGCTGGGGCGGCCTCGGCGTGGCGCCGACGCTGCAGCGCATCGTCGACGACGCCCTGCGCGCCGCCGGCGGCCCGTCGATCCTGCCCACCCAGTTCTTCGGTCTGGCACTGGCCGGCCCGACGGTGGTGAGCCACGGCAGCGACGACCTGCGGTCCCGCACCCTGCAGCGCATGTTCACCGGCGAGGACTCGTGGTGCCAGCTCTTCTCCGAGCCGGGCGCGGGCTCCGACCTCGCCGGCCTCGCCTGCAAGGCGGTCCGCGACGGCGACGAGTGGATCGTCAACGGCCAGAAGGTCTGGAACACGATGGCGCACCTCGCCGACAAGGGCATGCTCGTCGCCCGCACCGACCCCGACCAGCCCAAGCACAAGGGCCTCACCTACTTCATGGTCGACATGCACGCTCCGGGCGTCGAGGTGCGACCGCTGCGCCAGATCACCGGCGAGGCCGAGTTCAACGAGGTGTACCTGACCGACGTCCGCATCCCCGACGCCGACCGCATCGGCGAGATCGGCGACGGTTGGCGGGTGTCGATGACCACGCTGATGAACGAGCGCACGTCGCTCGGCGGTGGCGCCGGCGGTCCTCGTCCGGCGGGCTCCGGACCGATCGCCGAGGCCGTGCGCATCTGGAACGAGCTGCCCGAGCACGCCCAGGCGCCCGCGCTGCGCAACCGGCTGATGGAGCTGTGGTGCGACGCCGAGGTCCTGCGGCTCACCAACATCCGGGCCGGCCAGAACCGCAAGGTCGGCAACCCCGGCCCCGAGGCGTCGATCGGGAAGCTGGCGATGGCGCTGGTCAACAAGGACATCTACGCGTTCTGCGTCGACCTGCTCGGCGCCGACGGCCTCATCGACTACGACTACGAGATGCGTCGTGCCGACGCCATCGGCCTCGAGGGCCCTCCCGGTTCGGCCCGCAAGATGTTCCTGCGCTCACGGGCCAACAGCATCGAGGGCGGCACGTCGGAGATCATGAAGAACATCCTCGGCGAGCGTGTGCTCGGCCTCCCCGGCGAGCCCCGCACCGACAAGGACCTCCCGTGGAAGGACGTGCCGCGCTGAGCTGACGCTCCTGCGTCACGGGGCGCCCCGTTTCGGTCCCCGGTCCGACGGGCTAGGGACCGACACATGCGCACCGCTCTGTTCGCCGCGCTCGCTCTCCTGCTCGCCGCGTGTGGCGGCGGTGGCTCCGGAGACGACGAAGCCGGCGCCACCAGCACGTCCGCCCCGACGAGTTCGACCGACCCGACCGGCTCGGTGCCCGATGACGGTGGCGAGCGATGCCGTTCGTCCGAGGGCTACGAGATCGCGGTGCCCGCGGGCTGGGCCGCCGTCGCCGACTGCGGACAGTTCGGTCCTGCGCCCCTCGACGAGCCGACGCCCGGGACCGACGAACGTGCCGGGGTCGTGACCGCCTACGTCGACGCGGTCGACTTCGCCGACGTCGTCGAGCCGAGCGACGAGGAGACCGCCCGGGCCGTGGGCGTCGTGGACGGCCGCCAGGCGGTGCGCGTCGTGTCGGAGGCGTCCGGCGACGGGCTCCACGCCGCCGGTACCGAGGTCGTCCGATGGTCCGTCGACCTGGCGCTCGGCGTCGACGACGGCGACGGCACCCTCTTCGTGGATGCGGTCGACGTGCACGACGACGTCGACTTCGCCGCAGCCGTGGCCCGGATGGACGCCATGGTCCGATCGCTCGAGATCACGGCGGGCGACCGACCCGAACTCGAGGGCGTCGTCGCCCGCTACGAGGGCGGCGCGACACCGGTGACGGTGACTGCCGCGGCCTCGGCGTCGACCCCGGACACGTGCCTGCGCGTCGTCGCGAGCGACCGCGACCCGGTCTGCGTCGAGGGCGTGGCGGGTCAGGACGGGATCGCGGTCGCCGAGGTCGACGCCGCCGCCGGCGCGCTGATCGTGGGCATCGTGGGTCCCTCGGTGTGGGGGGTCGAGGTCGAGTTCGAGTCCGGCGCGTCGGCGCCGACGGTGCTGCCCGCCGGCTACGAGGGGCGGGAGACCCGGGCATTCGCCCTGCCGGGTGCGCTCGGCGACGTCACGGGCCTCCGACTCCGCGGTGTCGACGGCGAGGTGCTCGCCGAGCCCGCCGTCGCAGACGTCGTCCGCCCGGTGTGACCCGTCCGTTCTTGACCGATCGGTCAACTATGGTCCGGCCGATGGGTCCCGACGCCGCGCCGAGCGACTTCCCCGACTACCGCCCGGCCGTCGCCGAGGGCATGCTCGGGTCCAACGAGCTCCTCGAGTCGGGGATCATGGGGTTCCTCGGCATCACCGTCTCCGAGTGCGGCGCCGGGTACCTGACCGCCGACATGGTCGTGCGGCCCGACCTGCTGACCCCGTTCGGCAACGCCCACGGCGGTGTCGTCTCCGCGCTCGTCGACCACGCGCTCGGGTCGGTGATGTACCCGGTGATGGCGCCGGGGCGATGGGCGGCGACCACCGAGTTCAAGATCAACCTGCTGCGGCCCGTGCTCGAGGGCCCACTGTCGGCCCGGGCCGAGATCATCGCCATGTCGCGGCGGACCGCCGTCGTGCGGGTCGACGTCACGAACAACGACCGGCGTTGTGCCGCCGCACAGGGCACGGTCTCGATCCAGGACCCTCGCTGAGCGTCCGGGGAAGGGGAGTCATCGATGGAGCTGCACGTGATGGCCAGCGGCCGCCGCCTCGACGAGGTGCAGGACTACGCCCGCGCCGTCGCCGCGGCGGGTCTCGACGGGATGGTGTTCGTCGAGTCGGGGCGCACGGCGTACCTCTCGGTGGCCGCCGCCGCGCTCGCCGCGCCGACGCTCGAGTACTCGACGGGCATCGCCGTTGCCTTCCCCCGCAGCCCGACCGTCACGGCTGCCACGGCCTGGGAGCTCCAGGAGACCTCCGGCGGCCGGTTCCGGCTCGGCCTCGGCACCCAGGTCCGGGCCCACATCGAGCGGCGCTACGGCGTCGACTTCGACCCGCCCGGCCCGCGCCTGCGCGAGTACGTGCAGGCCGTCAAGGCGGTGTTCGCATCGTTCCGGGGTGAGCCGTTGGCCTTCAGCGGCGATTACCACGAGCTGTCCCTCATGCCGGCCATGTGGTCGCCGGGGGCGATCGACCACCCCGACCCGCCCGTCGACATCGCCGCGGTCGGGCCGTGGATGGTGCGCATGGCCGGGGCGGTGGCCGACGGCGTGCACGTGCATCCGTTCCACTCCCGCCGCTACCTCGACGAACGCCTGCTGCCCGGCCTGGACGACGGCGCGTCCGGCGCCGGTCGGTCTCGTGCCGACCTCACCCTCACCGTCCCCGTGTTCACGATCGTCGGCGACACCGAGGAGGAGCGGGAGCGGTGGCGCCAGCGGGCCCGCTTCCAGATCGCGTTCTACGGGTCGACGAAGAACTACACGTTCATGTTCGACATGCTCGGGTTCGACGGGACGTCGGCGCGCATCAACGAGAAGCTGAAGGCCGGCGACCTGCAGGGCATGGCCGCCCTGATCACCGACGAGATGCTCGAGCACTACGCCGTCGAGGCGACGTGGGACGACCTCGCCGGCGTGCTGCGGGCCAAGTACGACGGCATCGCCGACCGGGTGCTCCTCTACTTCGCCGAGGAGATGTACCGGGCCGAGCCCGGGCTGCTCGACCGCCTCGGCGAGGTCGGCCGGGCGCTGTAGCGCGCCGCGCCCGATCAGCGGGCGCGGAGCACGAGGGGGAGCACGGGCCCGGCGCCCGCCTCGGTCAGGAGGTGCGTGGCGACGGTCAGCGTCCAGCGGGAGTCGCACTCGTCGTCGACCAGCAGCACGGGGCCGTCGAACTCGGGGCGGGCCGGCAGCGACTCGGATTCGATCGCGAGCCGGCCCCACAGGTTGGCGACCTGGTGCGCGGAGTTCGCCTGGTCGGCTTGGAAGCCGCCGTCGGCGATCCGGACCAGCGCCGGGTGCACGGGGAGCTTGCCGAGCTGGCCGAGCCCGTCGCACAGACGGTCGACCAGGCCCTGGCGCCGGCGCGACGGCACGGGACAGATCCACCGGGGACGTTCGGCCCAGTCCCACCGCTTGAGCACCCCGGCCACGGCCCGCACCATGTCCTCGTGCAGCAGGCGGTCGCCGGCGAGTACCTCGTCGATCACCGGGCCCCAGCCGCCGTCGCCCAGCCGGCACAGGGCGCGACCCCACCGCGCCTGGTGATCGGGTGCGATCCGGCCGCGGGGCTCGTCGAGGCCCGTGGGCCACTGCCGGCGGGGCTCGATGCCGACGTCGCCGGCGCGGAGGTGGCGACGGGCCTCGTCGACCAGATCGGGGTCGATCAGATCGGGGTCGATCGGTGCGGCGTGCGCCTCGGCACCGGGCATCGCCCCCGTGCACCGGTCGCACCGGCCGCAGTCGCCGGCCGGGCCGTCGGGGATCGTGGGGTCGTCGAGCGCCTCTCGGAGGAAGCGGAGCCGGCAGCCGGGCAGGCCCGCGAACGCGAGCATCTGCTCGGCCTCGTCCCGCCGCAGCGCCCGGAGCCGGTCGGCCTTGTCGTGGTCGTACCGCCAGCTGCGATCGGCGAGGACGTAGCCGCCCTTCACGGCGCGGACGGCACCGTCGACCTCGAGGATCTTCAGCAGGGTCTGCAGCCGGGAACGGCCGAGGTTCACGAGCGACTCGAGCGTCGGGACCGAGGTGGGCCGGTCGCCGCCGAGCTGGCGGAGGACCTCGCACGTCGACTCGGCGGGCAGGCTGACCGGCTCGAACCAGCGCCAGACGGCGGCGTCCTCGCGTGGCCGGGGGAGGGCCACGACCTCGGCGCGGTCGAGCGCACGCCCGGCACGACCGATCTGCTGGTAGTAGGCGACGGGCGTGGGCGGCAGGCCCAGGTGCACGCAGAACGCGAGGTCGCCCTTGTCGAACCCCATCCCGAGCGCCGACGTGGCGACCAGGGCCTTGAGGTCGTTGTTCCGCAGCCGCTCCTCGAGGACGAGGCGGTCGTCGGGCTCGGTGGCGCCCGTGTACGCCTCGCACCCGTGACCGCGGGCCCGCAACCACTCGGCCGTCTGGGCCGCCTGCTCCTGGGTCAGGCAGTACACGATCCCGGATCCGGGCAGGTCGGCGAGGTGCTCGCCGAGCCAGGCCAGGCGCGTGGCGTCGTCGGGCAGGTCGACCACCGACAGGCGCAGCGAGGCGCGGTCGAGCGTGGTGCGCAGCACGAGGGTGTCGGCGCCGAGCTGGCCGGCGACGTCGTCGGTGACCCGCTGGTTGGCGGTGGCCGTCGTCGCCAGCACGGGGGTCCAGGCCGGGAGCTCGTCGAGCAGGTGCCGGAGCCGCAGGTAGTCGGGCCGGAAGTCGTGCCCCCAGTCGGAGATGCAGTGCGCCTCGTCGCAGACCAGGGCCATCGGCTGCGAGCGGAGCAGGTCGAACACCCGGTCGCGGAAGCCCTGGTTGGCGAGTCGTTCGGGCGAGATGAGGAGCAGGTCGACCTCGCCGCCGGTGATGGCCGCCTCGATGCGGTCCCACTCGTCGGTGTTCGCGGAGTTGATCGTCTCGGCGGCGAGCCCGAGCCGGCGCGCGGCGGCCACCTGGTCGCGCATGAGGGCCAGCAGCGGCGACACGACGACGGTCGGGCCCCACCCGCGGTCGCGGAGCATGCGGGTCGCCGAGAAGTACACCGCCGACTTGCCGAAGCCCGTCCGGGCGACCAGGAGGGTGCGCCGGCCCTCCGCCACGACCGCCTGCACGGCGGCGAGCTGCTCGGGTCGCGGCACGGCGTCGTCGCCGGCGAGCGCCCGCACGTGGGCGGCGAGCTCCTCCTCGACCTCGGCGGCGGAGGGACGGGGCGGAGCGGTGGCGACGGCCATGGGTCGAACCTAACGACCCCCTCCGACAGGAACGCTCAGACCGGCACCCAGATCAGCGTGACCTGCTTCACGGTGATGTCGGACTTCTCGAGGCCGACCTCGACGTCCTCGATCTGTGCCGCCTTCTCGGCCCATTCGGCCTCGATGTCGGCGAGCTCGTCGATGAGCTCGGCCTCGAGGTCGCCGAGCTTTCGCCGCAACACCGACGCCTCGTCGTCGGGGACGGACGTCGACCCGAGCTCCTCAGGCGGCACCGGAATGCTCGTCGCGACCGAGGGGGTCTTGTCGTCGCCGGGCGGCTCCGAGCCGATCGGCATCAGCGCGTCGGCCGGCAGCTCGCTGAGCACGGGCGCCGGCGTGCTCGCCCCGAATCCCGCCTCGACCGGAGACGACGCCGACGACATCGCCGCCGGAAAGAGGGTCTCGAACACCGGCACCACCTGGGCGGCCGCCGGCAGCGGCCACGACAGCACCGCCGTCGCGCCCTCCCCCTTGAGGCGCGCGACCACCTCGGCGTTGGCCGCCTGCGCGGACAGGTAGACGACCGGGATCGCCTTGTGCCGGGCGCGGAAGGCCCGCAATGGCGTGTTGTGCCGCCGACGCCACCCTTGTTGAGGCACCTT
>JBHIXO010000115.1:0-10691 GCA_041984725.1 Acidimicrobiales bacterium
GGCGGGGCACTTAATGCGTTAGCTGCGGCACGGAATCTGTTAGCTAGACCCCACACCTAGTGCCCAACGTTTACGGCATGGACTACCAGGGTATCTAATCCTGTTTGCTCCCCATGCTTTCGCTCCTCAGCGTCAGTACCGGCCCAGAGTGCTGCCTTCGCCGTTGGTGTTCCTCCTGATATCTGCGCATTTCACCGCTACACCAGGAATTCCACACTCCTCTACCGGACTCGAGTCACAGCAGTATCGACTGGCGCCCCAAGGTTGAGCCTTGGATTTTCACAGTCGACTTACTGAACCGCCTAGGAGCCCTTTACGCCCAATGATTCCGGACAACGCTCGCCCCCTACGTCTTACCGCGGCTGCTGGCACGTAGTTGGCCGGAGCTTCTTCTGCAGGTACCGTCAATTTCGTCCCTGCTGAAAGCGGTTTACAACCCGAAGGCCGTCTTCCCACACGCGGCGTCGCTGCGTCAGGCTTTCGCCCATTGCGCAAGATTCCCCACTGCTGCCTCCCGTAGGAGTCTGGGCCGTGTCTCAGTCCCAGTGTGGCTGATCTTCCTCTCAGAACAGCTACCCGTCGTCGCCTTGGTGAGCCGTTACCTCACCAACAAGCTGATAGGCCGCGAGACCCTCCCGGAGCGGAATCCATTTCTTCACATGGCCATGTGACCTCGTGAAGGTATCCGGTATTAGCTCACCTTTCGGTGGGTTATCCCGGTCTCCGGGGCAGGTTTCTCACGTGTTACTCACCCGTTCGCCACTAGGTCTTCCGGAGCAAGCTCCATGGACCTCGTTCGACTTGCATGTGTTAAGCCTGCCGCCAGCGTTCGTCCTGAGCCAGGATCAAACTCTCCGTCGAGATCTTGCGAGCACCCGAGGGCGCTCGACTCGATCAATTGGTGAGTGGCACCGGCCTGGCCGGCCGATGCCTCTGGCATCTGTACTTCATCTGAGTCACCGATCCTTGGGTGGATCGATGAGATGACTCAAAGCTGACAGGTGCAAATGTATTTGTGCGATCACGCTCACCGAAGTGAGGGCGATCGCCCGCACTCGCACGTCATTTCCTCTCTTCTGTTTTCAAGGAGCTTCTGGGGCAATCGGTCCGGGCGGTGCCGGGGCCGGTGTTGCCGGGCAGGCCAAGGTAGCGGGGAAGTGTGCGGTGGGCAACTTCGGCCGGCGGCCACTCGAGGTGATCGCTCGCCGTCGCTGCCCGGTGCTCACACCGGCACTCACGAGGCCTTCGGTGCCCCGTTCCGGCCGGTGGGGCCGTGCGGGGCGAATGACCAAGGTAGCGATGCGCCGCCCCGGCGTCAACTTCACACGGGAGCTTTTTCGAGATCCAGGACGGCGTAGGCCTTGCGGCCCCGCGCGAGGAGGGCGAATCGGCCGTGGCGGACGTCGTCGGCGAGGATGCGGTCGCCCTCGGCGAGGCGCCGGCCGGTGACCCGCACACCGCCCTCCTTGACCAGGCGGCGGGCGTCGGAGTTGGACTTGGCGAGGCCCGAGGCGACGAGCGGGGCCACCACGTCGATGCCGGACGCGAGGTCCTCGTCGGGCGGTGCGCCGACGCACTCGACCTCGGCGGCGACGACCTCCCAGGCCCCGAGCGAGGCGTCGGTCGGGTCGCCGCCGAACAAGACGGCGGAGGCCTCCTCGGCGGCGGCTGCGGCCGCCGCCCCGTGCACGATCGTCGTGCACTCCCGGGCGAGCAGGCGCTGCGCGGTGCGCTCCTGGGGGTGGTCGGTGTGCGCGGCGACCACGTCGGCGATCTCGCGGACCGGCAGCAGCGTGAGTTGCTGGAGGAACCGCTGGACGTCGCGGTCGTCGACGTTCATCCAGTACTGGAAGAACCGGTACGGCGAGGTGCGCTCGGCCGAGAGCCAGATCGCGCCCTCGGCCGACTTGCCGAACTTGGCGCCGTCGGCCCGGGTCATCAGCGGCCAGGTCAGACCGTGGACCGAGGCCTGCGAACGCCGGCGGACCAGGTCGACGCCGGCGACGATGTTGCCCCACTGGTCGGATCCACCGATCTGGAGCTCGACCCCGTCGTGGGCGTGCAGGTGCCAGTAGTCGTTGGCCTGCAGGAGCATGTAGCTGAACTCGGTGTAGGAGATGCCGTGCTCGGAGTCGACCCGCGACCGGATGGACTCCTTCGCCAGCATCTGGTTCACCGTGACGTGCTTGCCGACGTCGCGCAGGAACTGCAGGACCCCGACCCCTTCGGTCCAGGCCCGGTTGTCGACGACGTCGGCGACCTCGCCCACGACCGCCTCGACCTGGGCCCGGATGCCGGCGACGTTGGCGGCCAGCGTGTCCTCGTCGAGCAGGTTGCGCTCCTCGGACCGCCCGCCGGGGTCGCCGATCATGCCGGTGGCCCCGCCGACGAGGGCGACCGGGCGATGGCCGGCGTCGGCGAAGCGCCGCAGGACGAGCAGCCCGATCAGGTTGCCGGCGTGGAGGCTCGGGGCCGTCGGGTCGCACCCGTAGTAGAGCCGCAGGGGCCCCTCGTCGAGCCGAGCGCCGAGGTCGTCGAGGTCGGTGTGGTCGTGGACCAGGCCACGGGCCGTCAGGTCGTCGAGGAGCTCGCTCATCGTCGTCGACAGTACGCGGCTCCTCCGGGCGGGCCCCGCCCGGTTGGTCGTCGACACCTCGGGGCGGTTGGCCCCGGGGGCGACCCATCGGCGACGATCGCGAGGTGGAAGCGCCTCCCACCTCCGGCTCCCGGCTCCCGTCCGGACTGCGCCGGGCCGGCGTCCTCGTCGTCGTGGCGAGCTTCGTGGGCATCTGGGGCTACGTCATGTACCTGTCGGTGTTCGAGGGACGGGCCGAGCCCCGCGACCGCCTCGACGACACCGACTGGACCGAGGCTGCCGAGGCGACGTGCGCGGAGTTCACCGACGACTTCGCCGACCTGCAGCTGGCCAGCGAGGTCGATTCACCCGAGGAGCGCGCCGACCTGCTGGACGCGGGCACGGCGATCAGCGCGCGCCTGGTCGACCGGGTGGGGGGCCTGGTCGAGCCCGGCCCCGCCGACGAGGCGGCCGCCGTGGAACGCTGGCTGGCGGACTACCGCGTGTACCTCGACGACCGGCGCGCGTACGCCGACGCCCAGCGGGATCCCGCCCATCCCCGCTACGACGAGCCCTTCACCGTCACCGACCGGGGCGGCTTCCAGATCGACGTCCTCGTCGACGACTTCGCCAAGGTCAACGACATGACGTCCTGCGAGACGCCCGACGACGTGTGAGGCCTGGTGCGTTTCGTGTCGTCCCCGACACGGAACGCACCACAGAACGGGTTGGGGGTGTCAGCGGCGGCGGCCACCGCCGCGCCGTCCGCTCCCCCGCCGGCGGGCGCGGTCGGGCTCGCGGGCCCGGGCGGCCTCGGCGTGGAGCTCGCGGAACGCGTCGAGCCGGGCCGGTGGGAGTGCGCCGTCCTCGACCGCCCGGCGGACGGCGCAGCCGGGCTCGTGGTCGTGGGTGCAGTCGGCGAAGCGACACCCCTCGGCCAGGGCCTCGATGTCCGGGAAGGTGGCGTCGATGGCCTCGGCGTCGGCGTAGAGGCCGACCGCCCGCACGCCCGGGGTGTCGATCACGATGGCGCCGCCGGGGAGCACGTGGAGCTCCCGACGGGTCGTGGTGTGGCGACCCTTCGCGTCGGCGGTGCGGACGTCGCCGACGAGGGCGATCTCGTCCCCCGCGAGGGCGTTCAGCAGGCTGGACTTTCCGGCACCCGACTCGCCGAGCAGGACGACCGTGTCGCCGGCGAGCCGCGTGCGCAGGTCGTCGACACCGTCACCGGTCACCGCCGACACCGTGACGACGTCGGGGCCCGGGTGGTCGGCGACGATCCGGTCCCGGTCGCCGTCGGGGTCGTCGGCGAGGTCGGCCTTGCTCAGGACGAGCACGGGTTCGGCTCCCGAGTCCCACACCTGGGCGAGCGCCCGTTGCAGGCGGCCGGCCTTCACCGGTCGGTCGAGGCCGGCCACGACCAAGACCCGGTCGAGGTTGGCGGCCAGCACCTGTTCGCCCTCGCCCACCGGGTCGGCCCGCCGGAGGGCGGTGGCCCGCGCCAGCACGGCCGCGACCTCGTCGTCGCCGTCGTCGTCGGGGTCGTCGGGATCGGGGCCGGCGACCACGACCCAGTCGCCCACGACGGGGGTGCCGACGCGGTCCTCGCGCGTCTTGGCGGGGCGGACGACGTCGTCGCACGCGACCTGGACCCAGCCGCGGTCCTGGCGGACGACTCGGCCCGGTCGACCCTCGTGCGCCCGGGCCTCGTCGGCGCGTTCACCGTCCCACCCGAGGGCGGCGAGGCCGGGCGAGGACGGCAGTTCGACGACCTGCTCGCTCTCGGCGACCGCGCCGCCGAGCAGCTTGGCCACCTCGGGGTCGCTGGCGTCGCGACGGCGGCCCGGGGGCTCAGGCACCCGCGCCACCGTCTCCCGACCGGCGCAGCCGCTCGAGGACCCGCCGGCCGTTGGCGATCATGCGCGCCGTCCCCTCGTCGGCGCCGAGCGCGGCGAGGTCGGCCTCGGTCGCCCACCGGATGGCGGTCGACTCGTGGTTGCCGGCCAGGCGGGCGTCCTCGGGGGCGACCACGAGGTACCGGGCGTCGAGGTGCAGGTGGGGGCCATCGGCGGGCGGGTCGACCTCGTGGACGTCGAGGTCGACGGCGACGGGGTGGACCCGCAGACCCTCGAGGCCGGTCTCCTCGGTCGCTTCGCGCAACGCCACCGCCGGCAGGTTGGCGTCGCCGTCGCAGTGCCCGCCGGGCTGCAGCCACCGCTGCAGCTTGGCGTGGTGCAGCAGCACGAACCGTTCACCCGCCGCGTCGAACACCACGGCCGACCCGGTGAGGTGGCCGGTCCGGCACGACCGGTGCAGCGCGTCGTCGTGGGCGTCGACGAAGTCGAGGATGGTGCGCCGGTGGACCTCGGCGGCCGGGTCGATCTCGGCGGCGACGACGTGCGCCCGGGCCCGGGCGAGGTCGTCGCAGGCCTCCAGCCCGGGATGCGACGCGTCGAGCGGGACGGGCGTGAGCGACGATCCGGAGGGCACGGCACCGCAGGCTAACGGGGCGCCGGTGCGGGCTCCGGAGCCCGCCGTGACCGCTCCGCTGCGCACGCCCGAGCCCGGCGACCCCTCACGGCCGGCTCACGTTCGGGTCGTCGGCGACGTACCAGCGCCACGGGTGCTCGGCACCCCGCGTCAGGCCGATCCGGGTGGTCTGGACGGGCTCGGCCGGCGGCGCGGTGCCGTCGTCGAGCAGTTCGATCGGGCCGCCGGGGACGAGGAGGTCGGTGCCGTCGGACGTCCCGTCGATCCCGAGCGCCTGCGCCAGCTTGGCCGGCCCGCTGCAGAGGTCGCGGGGCCGGCGCGCGGCGCGGCCCCGCGCGGCGGTCATCGCCTCGACCCCGGTGAGCGGCGCACCGGCCCGCAGCAGCACGGCGACGCCCTCGCCCTCGGCGCCGCAGACCACGTTCGTGCACCAGTGCATGCCGTAGGTGAAGTACACGTACAGGTGGCCCGCCGGTCCGAACATCGTGGCGTTCCGCTCGGTGCGGCCGCGATAGGTGTGGGCGCCGGGGTCGATGGCGCCGCAGTACGCCTCCGTCTCGACGATGCGGATCGAGCGGTCGCCGCGGCGCAGCACCTTGTTGAGCAACTCCGGGGCGACGGCGCGTGGGTCGCGGGCGAGCCAGGCGCGTTCCACCGGCTCCACGGTCACGCCGCCGGGGTCACAGGTTCGGGGCCAGCTCGCGGAAGTCGTCGGGCACCGGGATGGTCTCGAGCGTCCCGGTCCGGACGCACACGTAGGTGAGCGTGCCCTCGAACAGCGGCTCGCCGCCCCGCGTGCCGTGGAAGGCCATGTCGAACGACGTTCGGCCGAAGCGGGCGATCGAGACGTCGATGTCGACGGTGTCGAGCAGGCGGGCCGGCGCCGACCACGTGATCGACGCCGCCTTGACCATGACGTCCCACCAGTCGTCCTCGAGCTCGGCGCCGCTCGCGCGGAAGAACAGGTCGGCGGCGTCGTCGCACCACTTCAGGTAGTTGCTGTTGTGCACGACCCGCTGCATGTCGCACTCGGAGTAGCGCACGTCCAGGCTGACCCGGACGCTCATCGCGCCGTGCCTCCGGCCAGGGCGTCGACCCGCGCGCCGTCGGCGGCGAGTCGTTCACGGAAGCGCACGACCTGGTCGGCGACCGGTCCGGGTCCGGCGCCACCGCGTGTCGTGCGCTGCGTGACCGGGACGCCCGGTTCGAGCAGGCGGGCCGCCTCGGGGCCGAAGTCCTCGTGGCCGGCGACGAGCTCGGCCAGGGGGATGTTGCCGTCGAGCGCGGTGCGCACCAGCGCGCCGACCGCGGCGTGCGCGTCGCGGAACGGCGTCCCCTGGCGGACGAGGAACTCGGCGAGGTCGGTCGCGGCGGCGCCGGGCGCGTCGGCCGCCGCAGCCATGGCGTCCTCGCGGATCGTGAGGGTGTCGTACATGCCCGCCGTGGCCCGCAGGGCGAGCCGGACCTGGTCGACCGCGTCGAACAGCGGCTCCTTGTCCTCCTGGAGGTCGCGGTTGTAGGCGATCGGCAGGCCCTTGAGCGTGGCGAGGAGGCCGGTGAGGTTGCCGATCAGGCGGCCGGCCTTGCCCCGGGCGAGCTCGGCGATGTCGGGGTTCTTCTTCTGGGGCAGCATCGACGACCCGGTGGCGTAGGCGTCGTCGAGGCGGACGAAGCCGAACTCGTCGCTGCTCCAGAGCACGATCTCCTCCCCCATCCGCGACAGGTGCACCCCGACCATCGTCAGGGCGAAGAGCGACTCGGCGACGAAGTCGCGGTCCGACACGGCGTCGAGGCTGTTGTCGAAGACGGCGGCGAAGCCGAGGTCGTCGGCGACCGATGGCGGGTCGAGCGGGAGCGACGACCCGGCGAGCGCGCCCGCACCGAGCGGCGACACGTCGAGGCGGCGGCGGGCGTCGAGCAGGCGGTCGACGTCACGGGCCAGCGCCCAGGCGTGGGCCAGCAGGTGGTGGGCGAGCAGGACCGGCTGGGCGCGCTGCAGGTGGGTGTAGCCGGGCAGGTACGTGGCACCGGCCCGTTCGGCCCGGTCGAGGAGGACGGCCTGGAGGGCGAGGACGTCGGTCGCGACGGCGACCAGCTCGCGCTTGCACCACAGGCGCAGGTCGGTGGCGACCTGGTCGTTGCGGCTGCGGCCGGTGTGGATCTTGGCACCGGCCGAGCCCGCCAGTTCGGTCACGCGCCGTTCGACCGCGGTGTGGATGTCCTCGTCGCTCGGCTCGAAGACGAACGTGCCGTCGGAGAGCTCGGTCTCGACCGCGTCGAGCGCGGCGAGGACGGCGGTGACCTCGTCGGACGCCAGCAGGCCGACCCGCCCGAGACCGCGGACGTGGGCCCGGCTCCCGGCGATGTCGTCGGGGTAGAGCCGCTCGTCGAAGGGCAGGCTCACCGTGTAGGCGAGCAGGGCCTCGGCCGGTCCGCCCGCGAACCGTCCGTGCCACAGGGTGTGGGCCGACCCGTCTGCCGAGCTCACGACCGCGAGCCCGGGCCCTGGCGCTGGCTCCAGGTCTGGATGCCGAGACCCCAGAGCCGCACGAAGCCGGCGGAGTCCTCGTGCCGGAAGCTGTCCTCGGCGTCGTAGGTCGCCAGCCCGTAGTCGTAGAGACTGTGCGGCGAGCGCCGACCCTCGATCTGGCAGTTGCCGGGCGTGAGGTGGAGGCGCACCTCACCGGTGACGTGCTTCTGCGACTCGGCGATGAACGCGTCCATCGCCTCGCGCAGCGGCGAGAACCAGAGCCCGTCGTAGACCAGTTCGGCGTAGCGGGACTCGAGCCGGTACTTCTCGCGCTGCAGGTCGCGCTCGAGGCAGATCGACTCGAGGTCGACGTGGGCCATGATGAGCGCGAGCGACGCCGGGCACTCGTAGGTCTCCCGGCTCTTGATGCCGACACGTCGGTTCTCGACCATGTCGATGCGACCCCAGCCGTAGCTGCCGACGATCTGGTTCACCTCGGCGATGACCTCGGCCGGCGAGCGCTCGACGCCGTCGACCGACGTGGGCGTGCCCTCGGTGAAGCCGACGACGAGGTCACGGGGCTCGGTGGCGGTCTGCTTGGTCAGCAGCCAGACGCCCGGAGGCGGCGTCGCCCACGGATCCTCCATCTCGCCGCACTCGATCGCCCGACCCATGAGGTTGTCGTCGATGGAGTACACCTTCTCCTTCGTCGCCTGGATCGGGATGTCGTGGTCGTAGGCGTAGTGGATCGAGTCCTCGCGGGTCATGCCCCAGTGACGGACGGGCGCCATGATCTCGAGGTCGGGGGCGAGGGCCCGGGTCGACACCTCGAAGCGCACCTGGTCGTTGCCCTTGCCGGTGCAGCCGTGGCCGACGGCGTCGGCGCCGTGGGCGCGCGCCGCCTCGACGAGGTGCTTCACGATCACGGGCCGCGACAGGGCCGAGACGAGCGGGTACCGGTTCTCGTACATCGCGTTGGCGCGCAGGGCCGGGAAGCAGAAGTCGCGGGCGAACTCCTCGCGGGCGTCGACGACGATCGCCTCGACGGCGCCGGCGGCCCGGGCGCGCTCCTTCACGACGTCCCAGTCCTCGGCGGCCTGGCCGACGTCGACGGCGAGGGCGACGACCTCGACGCCCTCGTTCTCGATCAGCCAGCGGACGGCGACGGACGTGTCGAGTCCGCCGCTGTAGGCGAGGACGACTCGCTTGGCCATGGATGCTCCTTGTGTGCGATGTGGTGGGGGCGGTGTCGGGCGGTGCGCGGTGGCTGCCCGAGAGATTGTCAGACGTCGTTCGGGCGCCCCCATCCGGGGGGCGCTCGTCAGAGCCCGGCGAGCTCCTGGACGCGCCGGGCCACGGCCTGTCCGGTGGAGGACTCGGCGACGACGAGCAGCAGCGTGTCGTCGCCGGCGACGGTGCCGAGGACGTCTGCGAGACCGGCGCGGTCCATCGCGGCGGCGACCACGTGGGCCGAGCCGGGCGGGGTGCGCAGGACGACGAGGTTGTGCGAGTGGCTGACCTCAACGACCCACTCGCTGCACACCCGCCGGAGGTGGTCCTCGGGGGCGACGGCGTCCTTGGGCAGCGCGGGGACGGCGTAGACGGTGTCGCCGCCCGGCACCCGCACCTTGACGGCGCCGAGGTCCTCGAGGTCGCGGGAGACGGTCGCCTGGGTGGCCACGACGCCGTCGGCGGCGAGCAGGTCGACGAGCTGCTCCTGCGTCGACACCGCCTGGTCCTCGAGGAGTCGTTGGATGCGGTGCTGGCGCTGGGGCTTGGTGAGTCGTGCCGACCGGGCGGTGCTCATCCGAGGACGCCGATCTCGTCGAACCAGCGGAAAAGCCCGATCATGGCGTGCATGCGGTTGTGGGCCTGCGTGATCATCCGCGACCGGGGGCTGTCGGCCACCGATGCGGAGACCTCCTCGCCCCGGTGCGCCGGGAGGCAGTGCATGAAGATCGCGGCGTCGCCGGCGGCGGCCATGACCCGGTCGTCGACCTGGAAGCCCTCGAAGGCCCGCCGGCGCAGGTCGGCCTCGCCCTCCTGGCCCATCGAGGCCCACACGTCGGTGTGCACGGCGTCGGCGCCGGCGGCGGCCTCCTCGGCGCGCAGCGTCACGACCGGCGCGCCCGAGAGCCCGGCGGCGATGAGCCGGTCGATGTCCTCCTCGGTGGGCCCGTAGCCCGTCGGCGCGGCGATCTGCACCCGCATCCCGAGCATGGCGGCCCCGAGGGTGAGGCTGCGGGCGACGTTGTTGTAGTCGCCGATCCAGGCCACGGTCCGGCCCGAGAGGTCGCCGAACTCGGCCCGCATGGTGAGCAGGTCGGCCAGCGCCTGGCACGGGTGCCCGAGGTCGGACAGGAGGTTCACGACCGGCACCGACGCCGCGGCAGCGAGATCGACGACCAGCTGGTGGTCGAAGACCCGGGCACCGAGCGCGGCGTGGTAGCCGGACAGGACGCGGGCGACGTCGGGGGCGGGTTCGCGCGCCCCGATCTCGACCTCGTGGCGGGCGAACGTGACGGCGTGCCCGCCGAGGCGGGTGACGGCGGCCTCGCAGGAGTGCCGGGTCCGCAGGCTCGGCTTCTCGAAGTAGAGGGCGACGCTGCGGTCGGCGAGGATGCGGGCGTCGCTCGCCAGCTCGGCGAGGTCGAGGACCCGGACGAGCTCCCCCGGCGAGAGGTCGTCGACCTCGAGGAAGTGCCGGGTGGCGAGGGGCGGCCCGGACGTCGGGACGGGCGCGGACACGACGTCTCCCCCGCCAGCACGGCGCCGATGAGCGCGACGGCCTCGACGATCTCGTCGTCGCCGACGGTCAGCGGGGGCGCGAGCCGCAGGGCCGACGCCGTCACCGCGTTGACGACGAGCCCACGCCGGAGCAGCTCCGCGGCGACCGCCTTCGCGTCGCGGCCGATCCGCTCGACGTCGAGCTCGGCGGCGACGAGGAGCCCGAGCCCGCGGACCTCGACGACCCCGTCGAGCGCGAGCAGCGCGGCGCCGAGCCGCTCGCCGGCCCGGGTGGCCACGGCGGGGATGTCGAGCCGGCGCATCTCGCCGAGGACGGCGCGCGCCGCGGCCGCGGCGAGGGGCTGGCCGCCGTAGGTGGTGGCGTGGTCGCCGGGCTCGAAGGCGGCGGCGACGTCGTGGGTGGCGGCG
>JBHIXO010000116.1:0-10691 GCA_041984725.1 Acidimicrobiales bacterium
TTCTGGTTTGCATCAGACGGATCATCAGGAATCAATGCGCCCATCTGATAGCTCGTTGCGATGATCTGGGTTTCGGTCGTGCTGATTTGCCGGGCTGTGTCCCGACTGCGGCATGCCGCTGGCCGACGCCGAACCTGGACACCAGCACGAGAAGATCGATCCGCGCTGGGCCAAATTGGCCGAGCTCCGCGACCAGACAGCAGGGGGACCGCGGGAGCCCAGCGGAGACGAGCAGTGACGGCGGACCGTGCGCCTCTGCTCGCGGCGCTCGGCGTCGAACTGCCCGAGGAGTTGCTGACGATCGCGCTGACGCATCGCAGCTATTCCTATGAGAACGGCGGCCTGCCCACCAACGAACGCCTCGAGTTCCTCGGCGACGCCGTGCTCGGCTTCGTGGTCGCAGACCACGTGTACCGCAACGAGGACGCCCACGACGAGGGCGTCCTCACCGACGTCCGCAAGGCCGTCGTGAACGCGGTCTGCCTCGCCGAGGTCGCCGCCGACCTCGACCTCGGCGCCCACGTGCTCCTCGGCAAGGGCGAGGAGTCCTCCGGCGGGCGCGAGAAGCCGTCGATCCTGGCCGACTGCATGGAGGCCGTGCTCGGCGCCGTCTACCTCGACGGGGGCCTCGACGTCGTCACCGACCTCGTGCTCCGGCTCGTCGGCGACCGCATCCAGTCGGCGGTCGACGCCGGCGGCGGCAACCAGGACCACAAGAGCCGGCTCCAGGAGCGGCTCGCCACCGAGACGACGCTGCCGTTGCGCTACCGGTTCGAGGCCGCGGGGCCCGACCACGCTCGCGAGTTCACGGTGACCGTGACGGCCGGCGAGCACGCCCTCGGCACCGGGACGGGCCGCTCGAAGAAGCAGGCCGAGCAACAGGCGGCCCGGGCCGCGCTCGAGTCGCTCGACGACCTCGACGCGCCGCTCGGCGACCCACCCGCCCTGACCGGCGACCACGCGTCCGACGACACGTCGGCCAACCCGCCGGGAGGCACCTCCGATGGCTGAGCTACCCGAGATCGAGACCATCCGGCGCCAACTCGAGCGCGACGTCGTGGGCCGCAAGGTCAAGACGACCGAGGTGCACGACACCAAGGCCATCCCGCGCCACAGCTCGAAGAAGCAGTTCATCGGGATGCTCGACGGCGTGAAGCTGAAGTCGCTCATCCGGCGCGGCACGTTCCTGATCTTCACGCTCGACACCGACGACCGGTTCATCCTGAAGCCCGGCGAGAAGGGCCAGCTGCGCAAGACGGCGGCCAAGGACGACCTCGAGGACGGCACCTCGGTCGTGATCACCTTCACCCAGGGCGGCCAGCTCCGCTACATCGACCCGAAGCACACGGGCGAGCTGTGGATCCTCACCCCCGAGGAGGTCGCCCAGGGCGTCGACGAGATCGAGCTGCTCGGCTACGACGTCGTCGACAGCCCCGTGCCGTGGGCCGACTTCGCCCGCCTGGTGCTCAACCGGTCGGTGAAGCTCAAGACCTTCCTCAACGACGAGGACCTGCTCGCCGGTATCGGGGCCGTCTACGCCGACGAGATCCTCTACGACGCCGGGCTGCGCTTCGACCGCCTGACCGACTCGCTGTCGGTGCAGGAGGTGCGCCGCCTCTACCGCAGCGTGGTCGAGATCCTGCACGACGCCATCAAGCACGGCGGGACCACGCTCGCCGACGAGGGGTGGCACGACCTGCACGGCGCGGTCGGCGGCTACGGCGAGTACCACCAGGTGTTCGCCCGCGACGGCCAGGCGTGCCGTCGGTGCCGCGACACCATCTCCAAGGGCAAGTTCGGCGGTCGCACCACCTACTACTGCGAGCAGTGCCAGACCTGACCCGCCCGGGGCGCTCCGGCTGAGGGGCGCGGCGTACGATTCGCGGCGACTGTGCCGCCCGCTCCGCCGCGTCCGCGCCTCCCGTACATCCCCGCGCTCGACGGCCTCCGCGCCGTCGCAGTCGTCGCGGTCCTGCTCTACCACCACGACGTCACGCTGGTCCCCGGCGGTTGGCTCGGCGTCTCGCTGTTCTTCACGCTGTCCGGGTTCCTGATCGGCGGGATCCTGCTCGCCGAGCACGGCTCGACCGGCCGGGTCGACGCCCCCGCGTTCTGGGTCCGGCGCATCCGTCGCCTGCTCCCCGCCTCGGTCGTCGCGCTCGGCCTCGCCGCGCTCGTCGCGGCCGGCCGCGAGGGCGGCGCGCGTACCGCCGACATCGTCGACCTGCGCGCCGCCGTCCTGCAGGTCGCGAACTGGCGGTTCATCGGGGCCGACACGCCCTATGCGGGGGCCGAGGGCGCGGCGTCGCCCGTGCAGCACTACTGGTCGCTGGCGATCGAGGAGCAGTTCTACGTCGTCTTCCCGTTGCTCGTCGCGCTGCTCGCCGGCCGGCGAGCCCTGCCCTGGGTCGTGGGCGGGCTGCTCGCCGGATCGACCGCGCTGCAGGTGGTGATCGGCGACCGCGACCGCGTGTACTTCGGGACCGACACCCGCCTCGCCGAACTGCTCGTCGGCGTCGCGCTGGCGATGGCCTTCCCGGCGATCGTCGAGGCCCTGCGGGACCGGCGCGTGCTGGCCGACGCATGGGGTGCCGTCGCCCTCGTCGCCGCCGTCGTCGCGTTCGGCGTGGCCGACCTCACCGGCGACCTCGTCGGCGCAGCCGGCCTCACCGCCGTCACGGTCGTGTGGGTCGGGCTGCTCGTCGCGGCGACGTGTGGCCGGGTCGTGCCCGCCCTCCTCGGCCTCTCCCCGCTCGTCGGACTCGGCCGGATCAGCTACGGCGTGTACCTGTACCACTGGCCCGTCTACCTGTACCTGACCGGCACGCGTACCGGCTACGACGGCTGGTCGCTGTTCGCCGTGCGGTCGATCGCGACGCTGGCCCTGGCGACCGCGTCCTTCCTGCTGCTCGAGTTGCCGATCCGGCACGGCTTCCCGACGACGCGCCGCCTCGTGCCTGCGGCCGGCATCGCCGTCGCCGCGGTCGTCGCGGCCACGGTGTGGGTGCCCGCCGGCAACGACCTCGTCGGCGACGACCTGGTGGTGGCCTCGGCGCCGCCGGTCGTGTCGACGACCGTGCCCTCGTCCGGGCCGTCGACCGGGCGCCCGGGCTCGGCGGCCGTCCCGACAGGTGCGCCCGCCACCGTCCCGAGACCGGACCCGGGGTCCTCCGCGCCGCCCACCACCCGCGGCGGCGGGACCGGCTCGGACCCGACCGCGCCGACGTCGCCCGCCACCGCACCGGAGACCGGCCCCTCGACCCCGTCGACGACGGTGCCGGCGACCGCGCCGCCCCCCACGACCGATCCCCGCCGGGTGCCCCGGCTGCTCGTCGTCGGCGACTCGACGGCCCGGGCCACCGGCGAGGCGCTGCAGCAGGTCGCCGCCGAGGACGGCGTCGCCGAGGTGCACCTCATCACCGGACCCGGGTGTGCCGTCGCCCGCCAGCAGGTCGCCAAGGTCCGGGAGGGCTACGAGTACGTCTCGCCGTGCGGCGACATCATCGGCAAGGGGTTCCGCCACGCCGCCGACGTCGACGCCGACGCCGTGATCCTCCTCGTCGGGTCGGCCCAGCTGCTCGACGCGAGCTACGACGGCCTGGGCGACGAGTTCCGCTCGTTCCTCGACCCGGCCGTGCTCGCCCGCTACCGCCAGGCCATCGACACCGGCATCGGCTACCTCGCCGGCCGGGGTATCCCGGTGCTGTGGGCCGACGTCCCGACCCCCGACTGGGACCCGGACACGACCGCGCAGATCCACGGCGCGCCCGTGCCGGGGGAGGGGCCCGCGACGGGGAACGACCCGGCCCGCGCCGCCGAGCTCAACCGGATCGACGGCGACATCGACCGCCGGCACGCGAACGCGCGCCGGTGGGGCTACACCGCCGCCGTCGCGGGGAGCGACGGCGTCATCGACCGCGACGACCGACCCGACGGGCTCCACCTGAGCCCGGAGGCCGCCCGCCGGCTCAGCCGCAGCCATTTCCTCCCACTGCTGCAGCGGGCCTTCGCCGACGTCCACGCCGATCCGGCGGCCGATCTCGTGGCCCGGTCGGCCACCACCTGGCACCCGGCCTGAGCCCCCGTCCGGCCGCGTCCGCGACGGGACCGAGCATGCGCGGCGCCGTTCCGGTGCCCCACTACCGTCTCCGACGGTGTTTCTCAAGAACCTGACCATCAAGGGCTTCAAGTCGTTCGCCGACACGGCCAGCCTCGACCTCGAGCCCGGCGTCACCGTCGTCGTGGGGCCCAACGGGTCGGGCAAGTCCAACGTGGTCGACGCCATCGCCTGGGTGCTGGGCGCCCAGGCTCCGTCGGCGGTGCGTTCCCAGAAGATGGACGACGTGATCTTCGCCGGGGCCGCGAAGCGTCCCGCGCTCGGTCGCGCCGAGGTCGGGCTCACCATCGACAACTCGGCGGGCCTGCTGCCCATCGACTTCGCCGAGGTCACGATCAGCCGCACGCTGTTCCGCAGCGGCGACTCCGACTACTCGATCAACGGCGTGTCGTGCCGCCTGCTCGACATCCAGGAAATGCTCTCCGACTCCGGTGTCGGCCGGATGCAGCACGTGATCATCAGCCAGGGTCAGATCGACGCGGTCCTCAACGCGAAGCCGACCGAGCGGCGGCTGATCATCGAGGAGGCCGCCGGCGTCCTCAAGTACCGCAAGCGCAAGGAGAAGGCCGAGCGCCGGCTGGGGGCCACCGAGGCCAACCTCACGCGCGTCCAGGACCTGCTGCGCGAGGTGCGGCGCGGGCTGCGGCCGCTCGAGCGCCAGGCCGAGGCCGCCCGCCGCCACGGTGCCGTCGTGGACGAACTCCAGGCGCTGCGCACGTTCCTCGCGGGTCGCGAGCTGGCCCAGCTCCGCTCACGGCGCCAGTCCGCCGTGGCGGCCCGGGCCGAGCACGCCGGCACCGAGGGGTCGGCCCGCGCCCGCCTCGCCGAGCTCGACACCGCGGTGCTCGCCGCCGAGACCGAGCTGAACGCCCTCGGCGGCACCGACGTCGGCGACGAGCTGACCCGCTACGAGGCCCTGCGCGAGCGGGGCCGCGGCATCGCCGCCCTCCTCGTCGAGCGCCAGCGCAGCCTGGCCAAGGAGCGGGAGTCGTCGGTCGACGCCGCCCTCATCGCGTCGCTCGAGGCCGACCAGGCCGACCTGCGCAGCCAGCTCGCCGAGATCGAGACCCAGGCGGCCGCCCTGGTGCCCGAGGCCGACGACGTCCAGCGGGCCGAACGCGGCCTCGCCGACGCCCGCGCCACCTTCGAGGACCGCTGGGGCGAGGGCCTCACCGCGCCGTCCGGCCAGGCGGCCGAGGTCCGGGGCGAGCTCGCCGGCCTGCGCCAGGCCGTCCAGCGGGCCCAGGCCGAGCTCGACCGCACCGATCAGCGCAGCACGTCGCTCGGCGAGAAGGCCGAGCGCCTCGCCGCGGAGGCCGCACGCCTGCGCGCCGAGATCGCCGAGCTCGAGGCCGCGCTGCAGGGCGCCGAGGCAGCCCGCGACGAGACGGCGTCCGCCCTCGTCGAGGCCGAGTCCGCCGCGGAGGCCGCCGCCTCCGCCCAGGCCGACGCCGACGCCGAGCACCGCAGCTGGATCGCCCGGGCCGACGCCCTCGCCCTCGCCCTCGACCAGGCCCGCGCCGCCGCCGGGGCCGAGCGCCTCGCCGCGGTCGACGGCGTCGTCGGCACCCTCCTCGACCTGGTCGAGGTCGACGCCGGCTGGGAGCCCGCCTTCGAGGCCGCGGCCGCCGACGCGCTGGCCGCCGTCGTGGTCGCCGACACCGACGCCGCCCGGCGCGCGCTGGCGGCCCTGGCCGACGGCGACGCGAGCGGTGCCGTCGTCGCCCTCGGCGTCGCGCGGCCGGTGGGCTCGCCGCCGCCCGTCGGCGAACCGATCCGCGGGCACGTCCGGGCCACCCGCGCCGGCGTGGACGCCCTGCTCGACGCCGTGCTCGGCGCGGCCGTCCGGGTCGACGGCGACTGGGCCGCCGGGCGCGACGTCGCGGTCGCCCACCCCGAGGCCGTCGTCGTCACCGCCGACGGCGCCCGCTTCGGCCCCGGCGCCTGGTCGGTCGGCGGCTCGGCCACCGGCGCCACCGGTGCCGCCCTCGACGAGGCCCGGGCCCGCGTCGACGAGTGCGCCGACGCCCTCGCCACGGCGCGCGCCGAGGTGACCGCGACCCGCGAGCGGACCACGGCCGCCCGCACCGCGGCCAAGGAGGCGGCGTCCCGGGCCACCGGCATCGCCGACCGACTGTCCCGCGCCACCGACGCCGCCACCCGCGCCGAGACGCAGGCGGCCGAGACCGGCGACGAGGTGGCCGGCCAGGACGACGTCCGGGGCGAGATCCGCGACCGCATCGAGGTCGAGCGCTCCCGCATCGCCGAGCTCGAGGCCATGCTCCCCGCTCTCGAGGCCGAGGAGGCCGCCGCCGCCGAGGCCGCCCAGGCGATGCACGAGGCCCGCGCCGCGCTCGACGAGCGCGCCGCCGCCGTCCACGCCCTGCGCTCCGACCTCGAGGTCCGCGTCGCGCAGCTCGAGGAACGGCGCGGCTCGGTCCAGACCCGCCTCGCCGAGGTCGACGCCCGCGTCGCCCGCAACCGCGAGGCCGCCGCCGAGGCGGCGGTGCGCCGTGAGGCGCTCGACGGGCGGGCCGCCGTCCTCACCGCCCTCGCCGCCGGGTGCGAGGGCTCGCTGGCCACGATCGAGGAGCGCCTGGTCGTCCTGCGCGAGGAGCGCACCAAGCAGTCCGAGGCCCAGCGGGCCGTGACCACCCGGCTCGACGGGCTCCGCCGTGAGCGCCACGAGGTCGAGAAGCAGCTCACCGAGGCGCGCGAGCGCATCCAGCGGGCCGAGCTCGAGCTCGGCGAGATCGACGTCCGGATCGAGACCGCGGTCGAGACCATGCGTCGCGAGCTCGACATCGATCCCGAGACCGCGATCGCGGCCGAGTGCCCCGAGATCGAGGCGGCCGCCGACGGCGCCCCGCCGTCACCGGCGGCCCGGGCCCGCGAGCTCGAACGCGAGCTGCGCCTCATGGGCCCGATCAACCCGCTGGCCCTCGAGGAGTTCGAGGCGCTCCAGGAGCGCCACGAGTTCCTCCAGAGCCAGCTCGACGACGTGAAGTCCACCCGTCGTGAGCTGAACAAGGTGATCAAGGCGGTCGACGAGGAGATCGTCAACGTCTTCGCCGCCGCCTACGCCGACGTGTCGCAGAACTTCGTCGACCTGTTCTCGACGCTGTTCCCGGGTGGCGTCGGCAAGCTGTCGCTGACCGAGCCCGACGACCTGCTCGAGACCGGCATCGAGATCTCGGCGAAGCCGTCGGGCAAGAACGTGAAGAAGCTGTCGCTGCTCTCGGGCGGCGAGCGCTCGCTCACCGCCCTGGCCTTCCTGTTCGCCGTGTTCCGGTCCCGGCCGTCGCCCTTCTACGTCATGGACGAGGTCGAGGCCGCCCTCGACGACGTCAACCTCCACCGGTTCCTCGACCTCGTGGCCGAGTTCCGCCAGGAGGCCCAGCTCGTCATCGTGTCGCACCAGAAGCGGACGATGGAGGCGGCCGACATCCTGTACGGCGTCACCATGGCGCCCGGCGGGTCGTCGCGGGCGGTGTCGGAGAAGGGTGCGTCGGCCCAGCCGGCCGGCGCCGCCTAGACCAGACGCTTGAAGATCGCCGCCTTCAGCTTGGTGTAGGGCGGGTAGATCAGGCTCACGTCGGGCTTGGTCGGCTTCTCGAGGATCGGCTTCAGGTTCGAGAACGCCTCGAAGCCCGAGCGGCCGTGGTAGCGACCCATCCCCGACTCGCCGACGCCGCCGAAGGGCAGGTCGGGGGCGGTGATGTGGAACAGCGTGAGGTTCACGCACACGCCGCCCGACGACGTCTGGTCGACGACCCGGTCGGACTGGCTGGTGTCGCCGGTGAAGACGTAGAGCGCCAGCGGCTTCTCGCGGCCGTTGACGAACGCGATGGCCTCGTCGAGGTCGTCGTAGGTGAGGATCGGCAGGACGGGTCCGAAGATCTCCTCCTGCATGATCGCCGCGTCGGGATCGGGGTCGACGATGATCGTCGGGGCGAGCTTGCGAGTGGCGGTGTTGAGCGAGCCCCCGGTGACGACCGTGCCGCCGTGGGAGTCGAGCAGGTTCTGGAGCCGGCCGACGTGGCGGTCGTTCACGATCTGGGTGAAGTCGGCGGACGTGGTCGGGTCGTCGCCGTAGAACTCGCCGATCGCGGTGGTCAGCTCGTCGACCAGGGCGTCGCGCCGCTCGCGCGGGACGAGCACGTAGTCGGGGGCGATGCAGGTCTGCCCCGCGTTGAGGAGCTTGCCCCACGCGATCCGGTGGGCGGCGACCTTCAGGTCGGCGTCGGCGGTGACGATGGCGGGCGACTTGCCGCCGAGCTCGAGCACGGTGGGGGTGAGGTGCTCGGCGGCGGCGCGGGCGACGATGCGCCCCACCGCCGTGGACCCGGTGAAGAAGATGTGGTCCCAGCGCTCCTCGAGCAGTGCGGTCGAGACCTCGGGGCCGCCCTCGAACACGGCGAACGCCTCGGGGTCGAGGTGGGTCCGCAGCAGGTCGGACAGCACGCGCGACGTCTCGGGGGTGAGCTCCGACGGCTTGGCGACGACGGCGTTGCCCGCGGCGAAGGCGGCGGCCATCGGGGCCAGCAGCAGCTGCACCGGGTAGTTCCACGGGGCGATGACGAGGGCGACGCCGAGCGGCTCGGGCTGGACCCGGCCCTTGCCCGGCATGTCCTGGAGGCGGAGCTTGGCCTTGCGGGGCTTCATCCACCGGGCGACCTCCTTGCGCATCGAGGTGACCTCGGTGAGCGTGAAGGCGATGTCGGTGGTGTGCGCCTCGAGCGTGGGCTTGCCGAAGTCCCGCTGCATCGCGGCGACCAGGTCGTCGGCGTGGTCACGCAGGATCGTGGCGAGGCCGTTGAGCTGGGCCCGCCGCCAGTCGAGGGGGCGGGTCCGACCGCTCCGAAAGGCGTGGCGGATGGCGGCCACCGTGCCGGGGATCGCGTCGAGGCCAGGGCCGGTGCCGGTGCGTTCGTCGATGCTCATCGGGATCCACCCTAGGTGCAGAGCGAGGATGCGCTGTTCTCGACCGATGCGGCCGCCGACCGGTAGTCGTCGGTCGCCCGGCGGTAGCGGAGGGGGTCGACCCGGCGGGGGTCGTAGCCCGCGCCCGCCAGCTCGTCGGTCACGGCGACGACGGCGTCCTCGTACCGGTCGGCCTGGACGGCGGCCTCGGGCGGCGCCGCGGCCGCCACGGCGGCGACACCGTCGCGCAGGGTGAGGAACGCGGCGCGCATCTCCTCGGGGCTGGCGATGGCGAGCTCCTCGAACGGGTCCTCGGCGGCGAGTCGCTCGTAGGCGGCGCAGAACGACGCCAGGTCGCCGTCGCCACCGTCGTCGCCACAGCCGACCCCGACGAGCAGGAGGCCGGCGGCGAGGAGGAGGGCCGCCGTGCGGGTCAGGGGATGCGCTGGAACCACAGGAGCGAGAGCGCGGCGCTCGCCAGCAGGAGCACGACGGCGTAGCCGGCGAAGCGGTCCGTGACCTCCTGCTCCTCGAGCTCGAAGCCGACCGACGAGCCGATGTCGGCGTAGACGTTCTGGAGCTCGCCGAGGGACTCGGCCCGGAAGAACTGCCCGCCGGTCTGGTCGGCGATGAGCCGGAGCGCCGACTCCTCGACGGGCACCGGCTGGATCTCGCCGTCGATGACGATCGTGCCCCGGTCCGTGCCGAACGCGATCGTCGACACCTGCACGTCGGCGGCGACCGCGGCCTGGGCGCCGTCGACGTCGGGTCGCCCGACCGTCGTCTTGCCGTCGGTCATGACGATCATGCGCGCCGGGACCGGCTCCTCCTCGGTCGTGCCGTCGGCGCCGGGTTCGGGGGTCGAGAGCGGGGCCGTCTCGATGGCGTCGAGTCCGGCGAAGATCGCCTCGCCGATGGCGGTCGCCGGGCCGAGCTCGAGGTTCTCGATCGCGGCGCGGACCGGCCGGCGGTCGGTGGTGGGCGTGACCCGGACGCGGGCGACGCCGTCGAAGGTGACGAGCCCGACGTTGATCTGCTCGGGCAGGTCGTCGACGAAGGACAGCGCCGCCTGCTTGGCGGCGTCGATCCGGCTCGGGGCCACGTCGGTGGCCTCCATCGAGAGCGACGTGTCGATCGCCAGCACGACCGTGGCCCGCTCGCGGGGGACCCGGACCTCGTCGGCCGGGCGGGCCCACGCGACGAGCACGGCCGAGGCGGCGAGCAGGAACGTGGCGGCCACGGCGTGGCGGCGCCAGCCCGGCCGCCGGGGAGCGACGGTGTCGAGCAGGCCGACGTTGGTGAACCGCACCGTGTAGCGCTGGCGGAAGAGCGCGCCGACGACGTAGGCCAGCGCGAGCGCGATCACCGCCAGCAGGCCGTAGAGCCGGCTGGGGGCGAGGAAGGCGTCGGGCCAGAGGCCGCTCATCCGGATCGTCCCTGGAGGCGGCGACGCTGCTGCACGAAGCGGGCGACGTCGAACACCCAGTCGCGGTCGGTGCGCAGCCGCAGGTGGGCGGCGCCGGCGCGGCGGAGCTCGTCGGCGATGGCCCGGCGCTGCGCGTCGGCCGCCGCGGCGTAGCGGGCCCGGACCCGGCGGTTGGTCGGCACCTCCCGGCTGGCCCCGGTCTCGGGGTCGACCACGGTGAGCATC
>JBHIXO010000117.1:0-10637 GCA_041984725.1 Acidimicrobiales bacterium
AGGCCGACTACACGAGTCGCCTCGCCGACTGGGTCGACCGACTCCCGGCCGGCACCGCCGCCATCTGCGAGTGCCACGACGGCATCTCGATCGCCGAGGACCCGCGCGTCGCGGCCCGGATCCTCGAGGGCGTCGGCCCCGCGTCGGCCGTGCAGGCCCTCGTGCACACCCACGACGCCGACCACGTGTTGCGGGCCAAGTTCGAGGCGCTCGGACCTCGGATCACCCACGTCCACGTGAACTTCCTCGACCAGCAGGCGCTCACCCACCCCACGCTCGCCGAGGTCGAGGACCTGCTGGGGGCCCGGGTCGCCCTCCTCCGGCAGCTCGGCTTCACCGGGTCGTGGACGCTCGAGTTCGTCGCCGGGCTCCTCACCCCCGACGACGAGCCGCACATCCTCCTCGACCGCGCCATCGCCGACCTCGCCGTGCTGCGGCGGACCATCACCACGGAGACGTCATGACCGCCCCGCGCCCCGAACGACCCCGCATCCTCATCGCCAACTGGGCCGGGCTGCGCTTCTTCGGACGGACGGACCTCGATGTGCTCGCCGGCGTCGGCGACGTCCTCGACAACGAACCGATCGGCGCGTGGGACGACCCCCGGGCCGACGACCTGCTCGCCCGGGCCGACGTCATCCTCGGGCACTGGGGCTGCCCGCCGATCGACGGCGGGGTTCTCGACCGTGCGCCCGACGTCGGGCTCGTCGCCTACGCCGCCGGCA
The DNA here is from genome assembly GCA_041984725.1 of Acidimicrobiales bacterium. Lineage (GTDB taxonomy): Bacteria > Actinomycetota > Acidimicrobiia > Acidimicrobiales > Salinilacustritrichaceae > Salinilacustrithrix. The sequence goes on from JBHIXO010000117.1 coordinate 726, forward strand.
CCGTCAAGGGCACGATCGCGCCCGAGGTGCTCGACCGCGTGCGAGTCACCAGCGGCGCGAACGCCAACGCCGAACCCGTCGCCGAGTACACGCTGGCCATGATCCTGCTCGCGAACAAGGACGTGCTGTTCCAGCGCGACCAGCTGCGCGACCCGACCATCGGCACGGCACGGCAGCCGTCGGCGGTCCCGGTCGGCAACTGGGACAAGACCATCGGCATCGTCGGCGCGTCGATCATCGGCCGACGGGTGATCGAGCTGCTGCGCCCGTTCCCCACACTCCGGCCGCTGCTCTACGACCCCTTCGTCACCGCCGCCGAGGCCGAGGCGCTCGGCGCCGAGAAGGTCGAGTTGGCCACGCTCTGCGAGCGCGCCGACATCGTGTCGATCCACGCGCCCGACCTGCCCAGCACGCACGGGATGATCGGCGCGACCGAGCTCGCCGCCATGCGCACGGGAGCCACGTTGGTCAACACCGCACGCGGGCGCCTCCTCGACCACGACGCGCTCGCCGCCGAGACCGGCGCGGGCCGGATCAACGCCATCCTCGACGTGACCTGGCCCGAACCGCTCCCCGACGACCACCCGCTGCACACCCAGCCCAACGTCGTCCTCACGCCACACCTCGCCGGATCGCAGGGCACCGAGCTGCGACGCATGACCGCCTACGCCGCCGAGGAGATCCGCCGCTGGGCCGCCGGTGAACCGGGTCGCAACGTCGTGACCGCCGCGATGCTGGACCGGATCGCCTGAGGGCGTGGAGTTTCACAGTAAATCGTTTCCCGGCCGGGGTCGGCGGGTAGCGAGCGGGCGCCATGAGTGACTCTCCCCTCCTCCACGCCGCCCGCCATGCGTTCGAGTCCGGCGCTCGCGCCGCCGGTGCCTCCCACGACCAGATCCAGGCGCTGCTCGAACCGGAGGCGGTCACGACCGTCGACCTCGGTGACCCCGACCTCGGCGGGTCGGGCGAGCCGATCCCCGCCTGGCGGGTCCGCCACTCGACCCGGCTCGGACCCGGGAAGGGCGGCGTGCGCCTGCACCCCGCCGTGACCCTCGACGACGTGGTCGGCCTCGCCACCCTGATGACCCTGAAGACCGCGGCGGCGTGGCTGCCGCTGGGTGGCGCGAAGGGCGGCATCGCCGTCCCGGCCGACCTCCACGCCGACGGCGTGGACCTCGCCCACCGCTACGGCCGGGCGCTCGCCGATGCGCTCGGGCCCGACCTCGACGTTCCGGCCCCCGACATCGGCACCGACGCCGAGGCGATGCTCGCGCTCTCGAGAGGGTGGGCCGAGGCCACCGGCGCCGACCCGGACGGACCGGATGCTCGCGCCGTCGTCACCGGGAAGCCCGCCGACGCCGGCGGGCTCGACCTGCGGTCCGGCGCGACCGCCCGCGGCCTGTCCGTCGCGATCGACCACCTCCGCGGTCACCACGACCTCCCCGACCGACCCCGGGTCGCGATCCAGGGCGCGGGCAAGGTCGGCGGCGCGCTCGCCCGGATCCTCGCCGACGACGGCTGGCGCGTGGTCGCCCTCTCCGACTCCTCCGGCACCGTCACCGCGGGCGACGGACTCGACGTGGCCGCCGTCCTCGCGGCCAAGCGCGCCGACGGCAGCGTGACCGCCGGCCCCGGCGACACCGGCCCGTCCGACGATCTGGTGCGCACCGACTGCGACGTCCTCGTCCTGGCCGCCACGCAGGCCGCGATCGACGGCGCGAACGCCGCCGACGTGCGCGCCTCCGCGGTCGTCGAGGGCGCCAACGCGCCGTGCACCGTCGACGGCGACCGACTGCTCCACGAGCGCGGCATCACGGTCGTCCCCGACGTCGTCGCCAACAGCGGTGGCGTGATCGGGAGCTGGCTCGAGTGGGAGGTGGCTCGGACCGGCGTCGCCCACGAGCTCGGCCAGCGCTTCGCCACCGCCGTCGAGTCGGCCAACGAGCGGCTCTGGGTCGCCGCGTCCGAGCACGGCGACAGCTCGCTGCGCACCGCCGCCGGGGCCGTGGCCGTCGAACGGCTGCTCGCCGCATCGTGAGCCGCAGCGCCCCGCACGGTGCCGGCTCGGGCCCTGACGGTGCCGGCGACCTCCACGTCGATGTCGCCGTCGTCGGGCTGGGATCGGCGGGCGAGAACCTGGCGAACACGCTCGCAGCCGCCGGTCGATCCGTCGTCGGTTTCGAACCCGGCCTGGTCGGCGGTGAGTGCCCGTTCACGGCGTGCATGCCGTCCAAGGCGTTGCTGCACGACGCCGCTGCCGGCCGATCGTGGGGAGACGCCCGGGCGCGTCGCGACGAGATCGTCGACCACCTCGACGACGACGGACACGTCGACCAACTCCGCGACACCGGCGTCGACGTCGTCCGATCGGCGGCGCGTCTCGTCGCCGAACACACGGTCGAAGCCGATGGCCGGCGCTGGACCGCCGATCACGTCGTCCTGGCGACCGGCGGCGCGCCGTCGGTCCCGCCCGTGGACGGCTTGCGACTCGACGACGATCGGGTCTGGACGAGCGAGCGGTACCTCCGCGCCGCCGACCTCCCCGCCCGGCTGGTCGTGATCGGCGGGGGCGCGATCGGCTGCGAGCTGGCGACGGTGCACGCCGCGTTCGGTGACGGTGCCGTGACCCTGCTCGACCACAGCTCGCTGCTCGGTGACGATGTCGACCCCGACGTCCGCGCGCTCGTCGCCGACGCACTGGGCGACGTCGGCGTCGACGTCCGGTGCGACGTCGAGATCGAGCGGGTCGACCTCACCGGCGACGGCGTCACGGTCCACCTCGACGACCGCACGATCGCCGCCGACGCCGTCCTGGTCGCCGCCGGCAAGGACCCGCGCTGGGACGGACTCGGTCTGGACACGGTCGGCATCGACGACCCCACCGTCGACGACGACCTCCGCGTCGGCGGGCTCGACTGGCTGTCGGCCATCGGCGACCTGAACGGGCGCGCCCCGTGGACCCACGGCGCCAACCACCAGGCCGCCTGGCTCGCCGACCGACTCCTCGGCACGGCATGGCCGGCGGGCCGCATGGACGACATGCCCCGCTGCGTGTTCACGAACCCGCCGGTCGCCTCGGTCGGGCGCACGACACTGCAGGCCGAGCGTGACGGCCTCGAGGTGGTGCGGGGTGTTGCCCGCTACGGGGACATCGCCCGCCCGACGACGGACGAGCTCGGCGACGGCGTCGTCGTGGTCGTGGCCGACGCCACCACCGGCCGCCTCGTCGGCTGCTCCGGCGCCGGCGCCCGCTTCGACGAGATCATCTCGACCTTCACCGCCTGGCTGCACGCCGGCTCCACCGTCCACGACGCCGCCCGCATCGTCGTCCCCTTCCCCACCGTCACCCAGGTCCTGACCCCCGCCGTCGAACAGGCCCGCGCCGCCCTCCCCTCCTGACCCCCCGCCCCCTCTGAAACTGGCAGGACGAGCGGAACACCCGCCCCCCCTCTGAAACTGGCAGGACGGGCGGAACGGCCGCGATCAGGCCGGGACGTCGAAGGCGGCGAGCAGCCCCGACACCAACCACCGGTGCTCGTCGGCGATCGGCATGGGGAAGGGTGCCCGCACGCTGAGCGCCTCCAGGAGTTCGACGCCGCGACCCTCGAGCACGAGCGCCCCGTCCGGCGCCGATCCGCCGTGGACGTGGACACGTTCCCCGACCTCGACGACGACGTCCGCCGTCGGGTCCGTCGACCGCACGACGAGCGCGCCCGTCCGGGTGGAACCGGCGTTGACCGCCAGGCACGGGCCGAGCGCCGCGGCGTAGCGGAGACACGCCACGAGCTCGTCATCGCACTCGACCGCGTCGAGACCGAGCGGCACCACGACGTCGCGCTCGTGCACCAGGCAGTCCCAGAGCGCGTGGTGGAGGACGAGGCGGACGGGGACGTGCCCGGGCGGCGCCTCCCCGACGGCGGCGAGATCGTCGTCGTCGAGCTGCTCCACGAGTGCGCACAGGGCCGCGGTCATCGAGTGGAGCTGGTCGAGCGTCTCGGCCGGCGGACGCCCACCCGCCGCTGCGACCAGCATCGGTGGCGTGGACTGCGGGTCGAAGGACGCCAGCACCGTCGTCGGGCTACCCGCCACGGCGGCGCGGATGGAGGACTCCCAGAACCGGTCGACGTCGACGAGGTGGCCGGCGACGCCGTGGACATCCCATTCGTCGCACCGACTCGGGGTGCGCCACTGGTCGTCGGTCAGCCCGCCCAACAGGTCGTGGAACCGCCGGCGCTGGCGCAGGAACGGCACGACGACGTCGTCGACCGGGCCGTCGAGGGTGACGACGGGGTCGGATCCGTAGTGCGGCTGCAGCTGGGCCATCGCGGACTCCCCCGGCTCGACTCGCGCCGAGCGTAGAGCGGGCGCCGCCACGGTGTTCCGCTCGTCCTGCCAGAAGCAGGAGGGGTGATGCCACCACCCCTTGTTCCGCTCGTCCTGCCAGAAGCGGGAGGGATCAGTCCTCGGCGCCGTAGCGGGGCACGTCGGGGCCGACCAGTTCGGTGAACAGGGCGAGGACCTCGCCGTCCTCGGCGTGACGGCCGGTCTCGTGCTTGGAATAGAGGACCTCGCCGTTCACCGCGACGTCGAACACGCCCTTGGAGCCGGTGACGAGAACGAGCTCGTCGATGAGGTGCTGGTAGTTGCCGAGCAGGTCGTCAGTCGCGCGCACGGCGCGAGGGACGTAGTTTCACGGTACGCAGTAGGTGATGCTGATCCGGTAGCGCTTCTCCATGATGTCGACGCTAGCGGCACGATTCGGGGGGACGACATGTACACGCTTCCGCACCAGGTCGAGTTCCTGAGCGACGGGTGGTTGGCCTCGGCCGAGCGCATGCTGCGCCGCGAGCTGGTCGACGGCGCCGCCGGTCCGGTGGAGCCGTTCTCGCTCAGTGAGCACTTCAGCGACGCGCCACCGCACCTCGGGTTCACCGACGACCAGGCCGGGTGGAGCGTCCGCTGGGACGGTGACGCGCTCACGGTCTCGCGGGACCATGACCCCGACGCCGATGTCGTCGTCGAGGGCGACTACCAGGCGGCCTGTACCGCGGCCCAGGTCGTGGGTATCGCCGACCCGGCGATGGCCCGTCACCTGGGCCGCGAGGTGGCCCAGCTGTACGGCACCGACGCCGTCCGAGCGACCGGCAGCCTCGCCGACCCCGCCGGCAACGCGCTCCTCGCCCGCCTCCACGACCACCTCGGTCGCAAGACCGCCGAGAACCCCGATCTCCACCATCGAGCCGGGCGCCAGGGTCTGCACGGGCACATTCGCGAGCTCGAGGAGCAGGGCTTCACGGTGCTCGAACGCGCCGTGTCCGACCGGTTCGCCGACTCGCTGCGCGCCACCGCCGACGACGTCCTGCACAACCACGGCGTGCCATCCCTCAACTGGATGCTCTACCAGGGTCGGCCGTTCGAGCTGCTCGCCCAGCATCCCGGGCTGCTCACCCTCGTCGACGCGTCGCTCGGCCGGGGCGCGGTGATCGGGTCGTTCAGCGCCATCCGGCGCGGCCCGGGCCCCGGCCAGATCCCACTCCACGTCGACTACGCCCACGTCCCGGAGCCGTACCCCGAGTGGGCGATCACCGGCGTCGGCGTGTGGGCGCTCGAGGACTGGACCGAGGCGAGCGGTCCGACCTGGATCGTGCCCGGCAGCCACCGCCTCCGCCGAGCGCCACGCCCCGGCGAGGAGATCGAGGGCGCCGTGCCGATCGAGATGCCGAAGGGCTCGGTCGTCTTCTTCACCGAGGCGGTCTGGCATTGGCAGGGTGACCGCACCGACCCGGGCGAGCGCCTCACCCTCCACTGGCACTTCAACCGCGGCATCGCCCGCAGCCTCGAACCCAAGAAGGTCGACCCCCAGATGCTGCACCGCAACGCGCCGCGGCTCGGCGAGATGCTCGGCGAGGACGACTGGTTCGACACGATGGCGGGGATCGGACGCGACCACGTCCGCTTCGCCCACATGCAACGGCTCCATCGCTTCACCGACGAGCAGAAGCGGCGCATCCTCGACGGCAGCGACGTCACGGTCTGACGGCCACCCGTGGCCCGCATCGCGGTCACCTCCGCCGTCTACCTCGGCGACGTCGCGCCCTACATCCCGATCGCCCGGGCGCTGCACGACCGGGGCCACGACGTGACCTTCGTGGCGCCGGAGGGGTTCCGCAGCCTCCTCGCCTCCGAGCCGTTCGCCTTCCATCCCTACGGGCTCGACTCCTCCCCCGCGGCGATGAACTGCGACCCGGTCCACACGAAGCTCATGCGGCATCCGTTCCGCAACATGACCCGGCTCGGCGGCTACTGGATGGACCGCACGTTCGCCGACGACCCCGACGCGGCGGTCGCCTCGTTGCAGGCCGGCTTCGACGGCGCCGACGTCGTCGTCACGCACCCGACCATGGGCGCGGCATCGATCCCCGTGGCCGAGTCGATGGGGATCCGCACGGTCGTCGGCCACCTGTTCCCGATGATGATCCCGACCGCGCGCTGGACCCCGCCGCTCGGTCCACGATCCCCGAACCTCGGACGCTGGGCGAACCGCGCCGCGTGGGAGGTGCTGTGGCGGGGGTCGGCGCGGCCGTTCCGCGACGCGACCGTGAACGCGAGCCGCCAACGGCTCGGTCTCGGAGCCCGGCGGGCCAACGCCGGCACGGCGTGGCTCGAGGCCGACCGGACCGTGGTGCTCGTCTCGCGCCACTACTTCGGCCGCGAGGCCGACGACTGGCCGCCCGTGCGCTGGGGCGGCTTCGCCGTCTGGGAGGGACCGGCGGGCCAGACGCTCGACCCGGCACTGGACCGCTACGTCGCCGACGGCGAGCCCCCGGTGCTCGTCACGCTGGGCACCTCGGCGGCGACGAACGCCGGCGAGCAGTTCGCCCGCATCGCCGACGACCTCGACCGCCACGGACTCCGGGCCGTGCTGCTCGTCGGCCACGAGGACAACCTCCGGCCGCTCGCCGGGCACCCCGGCGCGGTCACGTTCGCGCCGATCACCGCGCTGCTGCCGCGCTGTCGGGCCGCGGTGGTGTCGGGCGCGCTCGGCGGGGTGGCCGCCGCGCTCTCGGCCGGGGTGCCCACCGTCGTCCACCCCCAGCTCTTCGACCAGGTGTGGCACGGTCGCCGGCTCGAGGAGCTCGGCGTCGGGCGCATGGCGCGGCGGGTGGGCCGGGTGGCCGACGCCGTGCGGTCGCTGGCCGACGACGAGGCGGTCGCGGCCCGCTCCCACGCGCTCGCCGAACGGCTGGCCGAGGAGGACGGCGTCGCCGCTGCGGTCGCCACCGTCGAGGAACTGCTCTGACCGTCGCGCTCCGGCTCCGGTCGGAGCCCACGCGCGCCCACGCCGCGCTTCGACGCCCATCGGAGCCGACGCGCGCCAGAGCGCGCTTCGAATCCGACCGGAGCCGACGTGCCCGGTCCGGGAATAGCCTCGACCGCATGTCCGTCCCCGTGCCGTTGCCCGAACTCGTCGACGAGCTGGGTCGGCGGTCGATGCCGGCGTACGTGCTCACGTCCGACGGCACCTCGGCGCCGCACGCGTCGGCGGCGTTCCTCCGGTGGAACGGCACGGCGCTCGTCGCCGGCTGCGGCAACAGCATGGCCCGCAACCTCGGCAGCCAGTCGGCGGCCGCGGTGGTGGTGCCGCCCGACGACCCCGAGGGCTACACGCTGATCATCGACGCCACGGCCACGGTCGTCGATGCCCCCACCGACGGCTCGTCCGACGGCCCCGAGCGCGAGGTCCACCTCACGCCGTCCAAGGCGGTGCTCCACCGGCCCGGGCCCGGGTCGGGCGGGACGGGCTGCGGCCACGACTGCAAGCCGCTCGACGGATGACCGTGCCCGCCCTCGACGTGACCCGGCTCGCCGGGTCGCTCGGCGCCGAGGTCCGCGGCTTCTGGATCGCCGACGCCGACGACGCCCTCGCCGCCGACCTGCGCGGGCTCCTGCTCGAACACCGCGTGCTGTTCTTCCCCGACCAGCACCCCACGCCCGACGACCACATCGCGTTCGGTCGTCTGTTCGGCGAACTCGAGTCGCACCCCAACCTCGACTTCGCCGCCGAGCGCCCGGAGTTCTTCGAGCTGCGCGCCGAGGGCGGCAAGGGCGCGGTCGCCGACGAGTGGCACAGCGACATCTCGTTCGCCGAGCAACCGTCGGTCCTCGCCATCCTCCACATGAAGGTGTGCCCCGACGTGGGCGGCGACACGATGTGGACCAACACGGCGCGGGCCTACGCCACGCTGTCGCCGCCGCTGCGCGACCTCTGCGACGGCCTCACCGCGCTCCACGACGCCAGCCCGCACTACAAGCCCGAGCGCACCGGCATCCACCCCGTCGTCCGGGTCCACCCCGAGACGGGCGAACGCTCGCTGTTCGTCAACGAACACTTCACCCGCCGCCTGGTCGAGGTGAGCCAGGAGGAGAGCGACGTGCTCCTCGGGATGCTCACCCGCTGGATCACGCGCCCCGAGTTCACGGTCCGCTACCGCTGGCAGCAGGGCACGGTCGCCATGTGGGACAACCGCGCCACGCAGCACTACGTGCTGAACGACTTCGAGGGCGAGCGCGTGATCCAGCGCGTCACGGTCATGGGCGACGTCCCGGAGCCCGCCGAGCCGCCGCGGTGGGAGCCCTTCGGGGGCACGGGCCGGGGGTCGTCGTGGCGCGACCGCCAGCTCCGCGCCCACCGCAAGGCGGCGCGACAGGCGCCCGGCTGATGCTCACGTGACGCTGGCGGGGCCACTGCCCCGGTAGACGACCTTGGTCGTGTCCCACGGGTCCGTGCCCCGCCCGCGTTCGAGGATCTCGATCGTCCGACCGACGATCTGGATCAGGGCGTACGAGCTGTTGTCGTCCTCGTCCTCCTCGAGGACGTTGTCCTCCTTGTCGACCGTGGCCCGCAGCACGTAGATGCCGTCGCCGTTCCCGTCGAATTCGACGTACTGGCCCGGCCGCTGCCACCGGTAGACGTCGCCCCAGCCCGACGTCAGTCCGAGCACGCCGTCGACGGGCGACATGCAGTTGCCGGTCGGGCTGTCGCCCTCGCCGAAGTCGCCGCGCACCTGCTGGGTGAACGCGTACCAGTCGCCGAACAGCTGGTCTGCCGGACAGAAGCCGGACTTCGTACCGGAGCCGGCCGCGGCCAGGCCACCCGACTCGGCGTCGGTCACCCGCAACAGTTCGTAGGTGAGGATGTTCTCGTCGTGGAAGTGGGTGTGCGTCGTGTGGAAGATGTAGGTGCCGCCGGGGCGCATCTCGATGCTGCCGTCGCTGTGGTGCACGGCCTGTTCGACCGGACCGCGGAGGTAGTACGGGTCCGCCGTCCCGTCGACGAGGTCGTCGACGAAGGTGAAGCGCAGGTCGAAGGGACCGGCGCCGACGTTGGTCGGGCCCGACGTGAGGCGGAGGCAGTCGACCGCGCCGGCACCGCCGAGCGCCACCGGGAGCGACTCGTCGGGAGTGCAGGAGTACAGCGGCGTGCCGAGCACCTGGGCCGGCGGGTTCGTCTCGTCGGGCGGGTACGGCCCGTTCGGGGTGATCGGCGCGACGAAGCCGAGCTCGGTCGGCGGCACGACCTGCAGGTTGGGAAGCAGCGCCCGGCGGGGGCCGTCGGCGGCCGCGCCGGGACCGGCGTCGCCCTCGAGCTTGGCCCGGAGGCGGAACGACGCGTCGGTCGCGCCGGACGGGCGCACGTGCACGACGTAGTCACCGGGCGCGGGGTCGGCCACGAACAGTTCGTCGTTGAAGCGGTTGCCGTTCTCGAACGAGGCCAGCACCGCGCCCTCGGCATCGCGCAGCGAGACGACGAACGCGTCCTCCCGACTGGGCGTGTCGATGGCGATGCGGAGCCGGTCGCCGGCGCCCTCCACGGCGAGATCCCAGGTGAAGCACTCGCCGAGCACGTTGCCG
>JBHIXO010000118.1:0-10557 GCA_041984725.1 Acidimicrobiales bacterium
CGGCGACTCCTCGACGACCTTCTGGTTGCGACGCTGGATCGAGCACTCGCGCTCGCCGAGGTGGAGCACGGTGCCGTGACGGTCGCCGATGATCTGCACCTCGACGTGGCGCCCGTGCTCGATGTAGGGCTCGACGAAGACGGTGCCGTCGCCGAAGGCCGACTCGGCCTCGCGGCTGGCCGCGGCGACGGCGTCGGCGAGGTCGGCGCGGTCGCGGACGACCCGCATGCCCCGGCCGCCACCGCCGGCGGCGGCCTTGACGAGCGCGGGCATGGGCAGGGCGTCGACGTCGACCCCGGCGAGGTCGGCCGCCACCGGCACGGCATCGGTCGTGGGGACGCCCGCCTCGACCGCGGCCCGCTTGGCGGCGAGCTTGTCACCGAGCAGGGCGATCTGGTCCGGGGTCGGTCCGACCCAGACGAGGCCGGCGTCGCGGACGGCCCGGGCGAAGGCGGCGTTCTCGGAGAGGAACCCGTAGCCGGGGTGGACGGCGTCGCACCCGGTGGCGGCGGCGGCGGCGATGACCGCGTCGGCGCGCAGGTACGACTCGGCCGGGGTGGTGCCGCCGAGCGCGATGGCCCGGTCGACGGCGTCGACGTGGAGCGCGCCGGCGTCGGCCTCGCTGTAGACCCCGACGGTGCCGATGCCGAGCCGGTGGGCGGTGGCGGCGATCCGCACGGCGATCTCGCCGCGATTGGCGATGAGCAGACGGCGCATGGTCAGTGCCGCCACACGCCGTACTCGCGGGTGCCGAGCACCTCGGCGGAGTGCGCGGCCGACAGGGCGATACCGAGCACGGTGCGGCTGTCGGCGGGGTGGATGATGCCGTCGTCCCAGATCCGGCCCGTGGCGTACAGGGCCGTCGACTGCTCCTCGATCAGACCCTCGAGCGCCGAGGTCTGGGCGGCGAGCGCCTCCTCGTCGACGTCCTGGCCGCGGCCGGCGGCGGCGTTGCGGGCGATGATCTCCATGACGCCGGCGAGCTGCTTCGGCCCCATGACGGCGATGCGGTGGTTGGGCCACGAGAAGATGAAGCGGGGGTCGTAGGCCTTGCCCGACATGCCGTAGTTGCCGGCGCCGTAGCTGGCGCCCACCATCAGCACGAGGTGCGGCACCTCGGAGTTCGACACCGCGTTGATGAGCTTGGCGCCGTTGCGGATGATGCCGCCCCGCTCGGCCGCCGACCCGACCATGAAGCCGGTGATGTTCTGGACGAACACGAGCGGGGTGTCGGTGCGGTTGCACAGCTGGATGAAGTGGGCGCCCTTGTTCGACTCCTCGGAGAAGAGGATGCCGTTGTTGGCGAGCACGCCGACCGGGAACCCGCAGATCGATCCCCACCCGCAGACGAGCTTGTCGCCGTAGTTCGCCTTGAACTCGTCGAAGCGGCTGCCGTCGAGGACCCGGGCGAGGACCTCGCGCACCTCGAAGGGCACCCGGACGTCGGCGGACGCGCAGCCGAGCAGCTCGGCCGGGTCGTACCGGGGCGGGTCGGCGGGCTCGGTGGGCCCCGGCCCGAGCTTGCGCCATCGCAGGTGGCGGACGAGGTCGCGGGCGATGCGCAGGGCGTCGAGTTCGTCGACGGCGAGGTGGTCGGACAGGCCCGACACCGAGGAGTGCATCTCGGCACCGCCGAGCGTCTCCTCGTCGACGATCTCGTCGATGGCCATCTTCACGAGCGGCGGGCCGCCGAGGTAGGCGGTGCCGCGCTCCTTCACGAAGATGGTGTGGTCGCTCATGCCCGGCGTGTACGCCCCGCCCGCCGTGCTCGGCCCGAACACGCAGGTGATCGACGGGATGCCGAGCTTCGACCGCTGGGTCAGGTTCTTGAAGCCCGCACCACCCGGCACGAAGATGTCGGCCTGGCGGGGCAACTCGGCGCCGGCCGACTCGTTGAGCGTGATGACGGGGAGGCGGTTGGCGCGGCTGATCTCGTCGAGGCGCTGGTTCTTGGCGACGGTGCTCGGGTTGGCGGAGCCGCCGCGGTAGGTCATGTCGGAGCCGGAGACGAGGACCTCGGTGCCCTCGACGATCCCGATGCCCGACACCGTGCCGGCACCGACGGGGTCCTCGGTGCCCCACGCCGCGAGCGGGCTCAACTCGAGGAACGGGGTGTGCGGGTCGACGAGCGCCTCGATGCGCTCGCGCACCAGCAGCTTGCCCCGGCGACGGTGGCGGTCGACGTAGCGCTGCCCGCCGATCGCAGGCACCGACGCCAACTGCTCGGCGACCTCGTCCCACAGCGCCTGCATGGCGTCCCGGTTCGAGCGGAACTCCTCGGAGGAGGTGTCGAGCCGGGACCGCAGGACGCTCATCGACGCATCAGGCGTACTTGGCGACCACGGCGAGGGCGAGCGCCCGGAACGTGTCGCGGTGGTCCAGCGAGTCGTGGATCAGGTGGCCGGCGCCGGCGACGGTGCGGGCCTCGATCGCCGGGCTCGCCGCCGTGAGCGGCGCGAGCAGCTCCGGGCGGGCGACGCAGTCGGGCGAGTCGGGGTCGGCGGCGACGACCATGCCGGGTCGGTCGACGCTGACGCCGAGGTCGAGCGGTGCCGTCATCCGGCCCTCGACCACGGGGTCGAGGACCTTCGGGTCGAGGTGGAGGAGCCCGTGCGCCATCGCCCGGATGGCGTCGGGGTGGAGCAGCTCACCGAACGTCGGGCCGGCCATGCTCGGCGTGTCTCGCTGGGCGAGGGCGAGGTCGTCGACCGAGATGCCGCTGGCCTGGAGGTCGGCGGCGGCGTCACGGATGAGGCGGAACGCGTCGAGGAGCACGTTGCCCTCGAGCTGGGGGCCGGCCGCCGCCAGGGCCGGGTCCTCGCAGCAGACGGCGGCGACGAGATCGGGGTGCCGCTGGGCGAGGGCGAGGGCCGTACCGCCGCCGAGCGAGTGGCCGATGACGACGCACGGTCGACCGGCGTGGCGGCACACCGTGGCCGCGTCGCTGACGTAGCCGTCGAAGCTGTCGTAGGCGGCGGCGCGGTCGGAGAGGCCGTGGCCCCGGAAGTCGAGCCGCAGCACCCGGTGCGTACCGGCCAGGTCGTCGACCAGCCAGTTCCACGTCTCGGTGCTCTGCGTGATGCCGTGCAGGATCACGACCGGCGGCGCATCGGGGTCGCCGTCCTCGGCGACGTGGAGGGTCAGGCCGTGGTTGTCGAGCTGCACCGGGCGCACCGTAGCGACGGCCGCACCGCCGTGCTGCCGGTCGCGGGTGCGGGTGCGGGCCAGTGCACGTGACGCTCGTGCGATTGGATGGCGCCATGACCGACGAGCTCGTCCACCTCGACGTCGACCGGGGCATCGCCACCATCACGCTCGACTCCCCCGCCAAGCGCAACGCCCTGTCCGCCCGACTGGTGCAGGACCTGGCCGGACACCTGGCGACGGCGCGCGACGACGGCGACGTCCGCGCCGCGGTCCTCACCGGGACCGGCTCGGTCTTCTGCGCCGGTGCCGACCTGACCGAGGCCGGCGACGACCCGCCCGTCTCCTTCGCCGACGTGCTCGCCACCGTGTGGGAGTTCCCCAAGCCGATCGTCGCCCGCTGCAACGGCCACGCCCGCGCCGGTGGCATCGGGCTGCTCGCCGCCTGCGACATCGTCGTGGCGCCCGCCGATGCCACGTTCGCCTTCACCGAGGTCCGCCTCGGCCTCAGCCCGGCGATGATCGCCGTCCCGTTGCTGCGCACGCTCACCCCACGGGGCGGACGCCGCTACCTGCTCACGGGCGAGACCTTCGACGCCACGGTCGCGGTCGACATCGGCCTCGTCACCGAGGCGGTGCCCGCCGCCGACCTCGACACCGCCACCGGCGCGCTCGTCGACGCGTTCCGGCTGGGCGAGCCGCACGCCCTCGCCGTCACGAAGGACCTGATCGGGACCCTGCCCGGATTGTCGTACCGCGACGGCCTCGACCACGCGGCCCCGATCTCGGCCGACCTGTTCCGCAGCGACGCCGCGGCCGAGGGCATCGCCAGCTTCCGGGAGAAGCGCCCGCCCCGCTGGGCGGACGCCGCCGGCTGAGTGGCGATCGGGTCGGTCGGGTCCGGGACCCGGTCAGAGCACCTTGCGACAGGTCCAGGGCCGCCAGCCGGCCTCGTCGTGGAGGAACTTGGCGTAGCGGGTGTTGTGTTCGGGGTCGTAGACGGCCGACCACGGCTGGCCGGTGACCTCGGTGAACTTCGCCCGGTGCACGTGGTTGATCTGGAAGAGGCCGTGGTCGTTGGTGGCGCTGACCGCACCGGGGTCGCCCTTCGACTCGCAGTGCACGATCGCCCGGGCCTGGCCGGCGAGCGGACCGAAGTGGCGGGCGATGATCTCGTCGACCGAGCCAACCGGCGGCCGGGCGGCGGCGACGGCCTCGAGGTAGGCGGTGACCCGAGCCGTGTCGACGGCATCGAGGTAGGCGGTGACCCGGGCCGTGTCGACGGCATCGGCGAAGGCGGCCGTCGCGGCCTCGACCGTCTCGACGTAGTGGGAAGCCTCGCCAGACCCGACGTCGCTCGACGGGGGCGTGGGGAGGTCGACGGTGATCGCGGGCGCCGCAGCGGCGGCGACCACCGCCGCGGGCCGGCCGACGGCCTGCGCGACCAGGGTGGCGGCCGCAGGCTCGTCGTCGCTGTCGCTGCCACCGGCGGGCGCACCGAAGGCGGCCAGGACCAGGGCCAGCGACAGGCCGACCACGGCACGCACCGGGGTGGAGCGCAGCGTGGTGATGGTGGGGAGGGGCGGGAGTGAACGCATCGGGGGGTCCTCTCGGCGGCGACGCATCGGGGCGCGACGACGCCTTGGGGGCGGGGCCGGACCGACGAGCGATCGCACTGGCCGGCCGGGACCGTCGGGGGAGATCGGTCCCGGCCCTGCCGTGACCACCGGCGTCGGAGGGGGTTCGACGCTGCAGTGGGCGAGGCGATCAGCACCGGTTGGCTGATTCGATGTTGCGAATGATGGTGCGTCCGTAAAGCAAACGCAACAATCGAGCACGTGAAACCCGTCACAAGCGCTGTGTCGATCGAGCGCGCGCTCGACGTCCCGAGCGTCCGAGGTCAGGGCGTGCGGGGGCCGGAGGTCCCGTTGGCTAGCCTCTGGCGCTCCGGGAGTGGTGACCGAGTCAGGCCGAAGGTGCTTCCCTGCTAAGGAAGTGTGGGTTCGCCCACCGTGGGTTCAAATCCCACCCACTCCGCCAACACCCTCGGGAGGGGTGCCAGAGCGGACGAATGGAACGGTCTTGAAAACCGTCGGGCCCCTCGCGGGTCCCGTGGGTTCGAATCCCACCCCCTCCGCCCGAGAGAAGGCCGCCGAAGAGTCGGAGCGACGACGCCACGCGATTCAGGACGCGGCGTCGAGATGGTGGCGGAGCGCCTCCCGAATCACCTCGGAAACCGGAACACCCTCGCGCTCGGCCCGCTCCGCAAGTCGCGCCTTGAGTTCGGGGTCGAGCCTCACCGATTCGACCGTCGACGGACCACCGCCCAACCGCGGACGCCCCCGCGTGCCGCGACGGCTGAGGATCGCCTCGACGTCGTACCCCTGCTCGGCCTCCTCAGCCAGGGCTTCGATCAGCTCATCGTCGATCGGCACGCCTGACTTCGTATGGCCACGATCCTGTGTCGTCATCGTTCCAGAAGCCTCCGGTACTGCGGCCGCATCGTCATCGCGTGAATGATGATCTCGTCGCCCTCCCGGCTGATCAACACGATGACCTCGAGGAGGTTCCCTGCGAGGTCCGGTCCAAGGACCAGCCAGCGGTCAGGGTCCTCGCCGAGGTCATCGACGACCAACGTGCGCTCGACGACGTGGAGCATGTCCTCCTCGGCGACACCGTGGCGGCGGGCCGACTCGTGAATCTCCACGCCGCAATAGTGTATGACGAAATTTTCTACCCCGTAGGGCGGAGGCCGGCGAGGACGTCGACGACATCCTGGTTCGCAAGGAGTCGGCCCGAGCAGCGGACGGGGTCCCCCTCTGGGGCATCGGGCAGCAGGTCGGTCCCGCCGTCCGGGCACTCCTCGACGTCGCGTCGACTGCAGAGGTGCTGTTCACCGACATGCTGAGCAGTCCGAAGCGCATCGACGCGTCGCCCGATTCCACGGTGCTGTGGCGCAGCGGGTTCGGCCTGGATGGCGAGCCGATCGTGCTCCCTCCCCGATCGCTGGTCACGAGTCGGGGGGATCGTCGGTCCCACTGGGCGCTGGTGTGCGAGAGCGATGGGCCGATCAATGCACAGGAGCCGGGACCTGCCTTCACGAAGGCGGAGGTCCGGAACCTCGTGTCCGGCAAGGTCCCCGCCGAGTTGCGTCGATTGATGTCTGCGGGTGACCGGGAGGGCCTCTCGGGACTGGAACGCCTCGCTCGGGGTTGACGACGTCGAACGGCCGCACCGCGCCGGCCGTACCGTGGCGCCCATGGACCTGTCCGCCGCCACCGTCCAGCGCTACCTCGATCTCGCGTTCGTCGGCATGGAGCGGGTGCTCGACCGCCTCGACGACGAGACGGTCAACGCCCGGCCCGAGCCGTGGTTCACCAACTCGGTGGCCGGGCTGGTCGTGCACTGCTGCGAGCTGGCGCCGTTCTGGATCACGTTGCCCGGCCTCGGGAGGGAAGCGGTGCGGGAGCGTGACGAGGAGTTCGTCACCGAGGCGACGGTCGCCGACCTGCGCGACCGCATCGCCGACGCCCGCACCCGGTGCCGGGCGCTCGCCGTCGAGTTCGACGCGGGGCCGACCGAGGACCACGAGCTCCGCGGCTTCCTGACCGACGGCGACCGCTCCGACGCGTCGCTCGTGCTCCACGTCCTCGAGGAGCTGTTCCAGCACCTCGGCCACATGGAGGTGACGGCCGACGCGCTCGGTCGCTGACGCCGGTACCCTCAACCCCACGTGATGCCTGCCGATCGGGGGTGCAGGCGTCTGCGTGGAGGACCACCGACATGACCTTGGCCGTGATCGTCGTCAACCTGGCGATGAGCCTCGTCTATCTCGCGTACGGGACGATGACGTTCGTGGACCTGACCCACGGCGGCTGGCACGACCGCACCCGTCGCCAGTTCGGCCTCGCCTTCCTGGCGATCATGTTCACGTGCGGGCCCCACCACCTCGACCACGCCATCCACCTGATGACGACCGACGTGCAGGGCCAACCGCTCGACCTCGTCGTCGTCGCGCTCGGTCTGCCCGCCGGCGTGATCTGGTTCGCCCTCCGGGTCGAGGCGCTCCTCGGCGGGCCGGGCGACCGCTACGTCCACGGCACGCCGCGGTGGATGGCCCTGCTGCCCGTCGCCGGGGCCTCCTACCTGGCGATCACGATGGCCGCCACGGGGCGCATCGCCCGGGCCGACGACTTCGACCCGATCGTGCTCCCCAACCTCGTGATCATGGTCCTGTACCTGTTCGTCGGCAGCACCCTCACCGCCACGCAGTTCCGCAACCACGCGGCATCGGGACGCTGGTCGACCTCGGGGCTCGCGCTCGCCGGCGTCTTCTTCACATGTGCGCTCATGCACCTCGTGTACGCCGGCTACGGCATCACCGGCGAGTACCAGCCCGACAGCCACATCTTCCCGATCGACCTCGCCGGCGTCCCCGGCGGCGCGTACTTCCTGTGGCTCGTCGTCGGCGTCCACCGCGGCCAGATCGGTCGGCGGGCCCGGTCGCGCGCGGTCGCGGTGCCCGCCCGACCCGAGGCCGAGGTGCGGACGCCCGAGCCGGTCGGCTGACGCCCGACCCCGGCTCGGCGACCCTCGTTCAGCGCCCGGTCCCCAGCAGCTTGCGGAGCGCGCTCTCCGGTCGGTCGAGCCAGCGGCCGGAGCGCGACGTCGACCAGACCGACTCGACCTTCGCCGCCGGCGCCTCGAGCACGAGCGGGTGCAGGTACGACTGACGGGCGACCGCTCGCGTGTTGCCGAGTGCCTCGGCCACGGCGTCCGCGATCCCGACCTCGTCCGCACCCTCGACCCTCGCCTGCAGCCCGACCGCGGACCCGCCCCACGTGCGGAAGTCCTTGGCCGAGAACCCCCGGCCGGCGAGGCGTGACACCGCGGCGTTCACCGCCGCCGCGCCGATGCTGTGCTCGACGCCGTCGTCGTCCTCGTACCAGAAGAGGCGGTCGCGGTCCGGGTCGGCCAGTTCCCGCAGGGCATCGGCGAGGTCCTCGTCGGTGACCTCGACGGTGCGGTCGGTACCGCCCTTGCCCCGGAAGACCAATTCGACGTCGTCGGTGTCGACGAGGTGGTCGGGACCGAGCGTCGTCGCACCGTGGTTGCCCTCGCCGGCCGACAGTTCGTTCCCCACGCGCAGGAGGCCGTGGTCGACGAGGCGGAGCGCGGCGCCGAGCGCGCGGTCGCGGGAGCCGACCGGGGCGTGGAGCGCCTCGTCGACCCAGCGGCGCACGTCGGGCAGCGCCCGGCCGAACCAGCGGAGCCGCTCGTACTTCCGGGCCTCCGCTGCCGCGCGGAACGCCTCGTGGTAGCGATACTGGCGACGCTCGGCATCGTCGAAGCCGGTGGCCAGGAGGTGTCCCTCGGGGATGGGGCACAGCCACACGTCCTGCCACGCCGGCGGCACGGCGAGCTGGAGGAGCCGGTCCCGCTCCGGGGGGCGGATGGTCGTCCCGCGCGGGTCCACGTAGCGGAACCCCCGCCCGCAGCGCAGGCGCCGGATGCCCGGCTCGGCGTGGTCGACCACGACCAGACCGGCCTCGCCGGCGATCAGTTCGGGGTCACGCTCGACGAGTCGGCGAGGGAGTCGGACGGCCACGGCGGGACGTGTACCCGCCCGGTGCCCTCCGTGAAACCGCCCGGTCGTGCGCCGGCGACGCCCGACCACGCCGGACGACGGGTCAGCCCTCGATCTCGTCGCGCAGGGTGGCGAGCCAGTCGTCGGCCTCGCGCCACGCCTCGACCGCCTCGCGCCGGACGGCGGGGCCGTGGTCGCCGGCGGCCTGGTACGACCCGAGGAACTGGACGCCCTCGTTCTTCATGCGCAGGTCGCGGAGCGCGTCGGCGACCAGTTCGTCGGCGACGTGGCCCTGGAGGTCGATGATGAAGCAGTAGTCGCCGAGGCCCTGCTTCGTCGGCCAGCTCTGGAGGCGGGTGAGGTCGATCGACCGGGCCGCGAACTCCTGGAGGATCGTGAGCAGCGACCCGGGGACGTTGGCCTTCTGGTACACGACGATGCTGGTCTTGTCGTGGCCGGTCGGGGCCGGGATGCCGCTGCGGGCGACGGACACGAAGCGGGTCTCGTTGCCCTGGTGGTCCTCGATGTCCTCGGCCAGCACCTCGAGGCCGTGGACCTTGCCGGCGAGCGAGGTGCCGATCGCGGCCGTCCGGCCGTCGGCGACCTCGGCGACCTCGCGGGCGGCGCCGGCGGTGGAGTTGGCGGCGACCTCCTCGATGCCGGGCAGGTGCTCGCGCAGGAAGCCGCGACACTGGGCGGTGGCGACGGGCATCGACACGATCCGCTCGATGTCGGCGAGCGCCACGCCCGGCGGGGCGAGCAGGCACATCACGATCGGGATGACGACCTCGCGCTGCATGCGCAGGTCGTGGTGGAACACGAGCGAGTCGAGCGTGATGTTCACCGACCCCTCGATCGCGTTCTCGATCGGCACCAGACCGACGTCGGCGTCGCCCCGCTGCACGGCGTCGAGCACGTCGGGGATCGACCGCTCGGGCAGCAGCTCCATCGCCGCGTAGTCGGGCTGGGTCAGCAGCGCCTGCTCGCTGAACGTGCCCTCGGGACCGAGGAAGGCGATGCGACCCGTCACGAGCGGCCAGGATAGGTGTCGTGGACGCCGACACCCTGCGGGCATTGCTGGACGACGTCGCCGCGGGTGCCGTCGCACCGGACGAGGCCGTGACCCAGCTGCGGCGCCTGCCCTTCGCCGACCTCGGGCACGCCCGGGTCGACCACCACCGCGCCCTGCGCCAGGGTCTCGCCGAGGCGGTGTACGGCCCCGGCAAGACCCCGGCCCAGTGCGTGTCGATCGTCGGCGAACTGCTGCGGGCCGCCACCGACCGACCGATCCTGCTCACCCGCGTCGACGACGCCCAGGCCGATGCCGTACTCGCCGCCCACCCCGACGGCGACCGGGCCGGCGACACCATCATCTGGCGCGCCGCCCGCGTGGTCGACCGCTTCCGGGTCGTGGTGGCCGCGGCCGGCACCGCCGACCTCGCCGTCGCCGACGAGTGCGCCGCCGTGCTCGCCGCCCACGGCATCGGCCCCAGCCGGCTCAACGATGTCGGGGTCGCCGGCGTCCACCGCCTGCTCGGGTCGGTCGACGAGGTCGCGGAGGCCGACGTCGTCGTCGTGGTCGCGGGCATGGAGGGCGCGCTCGCCTCGCTCGTCGGTGGCATCACCGGCGCGCCCGTGATCGCCGTCCCGACATCGGTGGGCTACGGCTCGTCGTTCGAGGGGGTCACCGCGCTGCTGGCGATGCTGTCGTCGTGCGCGGCGGGCGTGACCGTCGTCGGCATCGACAACGGCTACGGCGCGGCCTGCGCCGCCATGCGCCTGCTCGGCACGCTCGACCGTTCGGAGGCGCGCCGGTGACCGACCGC
>JBHIXO010000119.1:0-10465 GCA_041984725.1 Acidimicrobiales bacterium
ATCTCCGGCGAGTCGGTCCAGGACAGCCCCGAGAGCTACCGCAACACGATCAGCGCGCTCGCCGAGTACTTCTCGGACAACTTCCAGTTCTACGGCCGGCGCCTGCGGGTCGAGTTCTTCAACGGCCAGGGCAGCGGTCTCACCGAGCTGCTCGGGTCGGGCATCGAGACGGCACTCGCCGACGCGACCCGGGCGAGCGAGTTCAGCCCGTTCGCCGACCTGTCGGCGATCACCATCCCCTACGCCGACGCCCTCAGCCAGCAGGGCGTGGTCAACTTCGGGGCGCCGTACCCGTCGCGCACCTGGTTCGCCGAGCGCCGGCCCTACGCGTGGAGCCTCTTCCCCGACGGCACGACCGTCGCCGAGGCGGGCGTCGCGTCCACGGTCGCCCGACTCCCCCAGGGCAGCACGGCCGAGTACGCCGGCGACAGCCTCCGCAGCCAGCCGCGCACGTACGGCCTCGTCGCCCCGGAGAACGCCGCCTACCAGGGCTCGATCGACCGCTACATCGAGGCCACCGAGGCGGCCGGGTTCAGCTTCGACGTCGACGTCCGGTACAAGGTCGACATCAACTCGATGCCGAACCAGGCCGCGAACATCGTCGCCCAGCTCAAGGACCGGGGCGTCACCACCGTGATCTGCGCCTGCGACCCGGTGATGCTCGCGCTCGGCATGGCGCCCAAGGCCAACGAGCAGAACTACGAGCCCGAGTGGCGCACCGGCGGCCTCGCCTTCCTCGACCAGGACATCGTCGCCCAGCTCATCGACAACCGCCAGTGGCGCCACGCCTTCGGGACGGCGTTCAACGACGAACCCGAGCCGATCGGGGGCTCGTACCCCTACGCCGCCTACAAGTCGGTCCGACCCCAGGACGAGCCGGCGTTCGGCGTCGAGGAGCTCTACTACCAGATGTACCTGCTCGCGCTCGGCATCCAGCTCGCCGGGCCGAACCTCACCCCCGAGTCCTTCGAGGCGGGCATGTTCTCCTACCCCCGATCCCTGGGGCCGCGCGGCTCGTGGGGCTTCGGCCCGAACGACTACACCCCGACCGACGACTTCCGCGAGATCTGGTGGGACCCCGAGGGCCGGTCGTCGCAGAACGGCGAGCCCGGCACCTGGGTGTCGGTGAACGGCGGGCAGCGCTACTTCGTCGACACCATCACCCCCGGCCCCGCCCCGTTCTTCCAGAGGAGCTGACGACATGCAGCACTACCTCGAGCAGTTCCTGCAGAGCCTGCGCACGAGCCGCATCACCCAGGTCGTCACCGGCATCATCGTCGGCTACAGCCTCCTCTACTGGGTGCCGGCCAGTCCCCTGCCGGACAAGATGCCGTGGGGCGTCATCGCCCAGGGCGTGATCTTCGGGACGTCGTACGCCCTGCTGGCGATGGGCCTGATCCTCATCTACCGCACGACCCGCATCGTCAACTTCGCCTACGGCGCCATGGGCGCCATGCCCGGGTCGATCGCCATGGCCCTGTACATCGCCAAGGACTGGAACTACTGGCTCGCCATCGCCGTCGGCGTCGCCCTCGGCGTCGTGACCGGCGCGCTCGTCGACCTCGTCGTCGTGCGCCGCTTCGCCCGGTCGTCCCGCCTGGTGCTCACCGTCGCGTCGATCGGTCTCGCCCAGATCCTCGGAGCGGTCGGCATCGGCGCGGGCGTGGCGCTCGGCACCGACGCCCTCATCGGCGACATCCAGACCCCGCTGAGCTCGAGCTTCACCATCCGCCCCTACCCCGTCCGCGGCGACCACCTGCTCATGATCGGGATCGCCCCGGTCGTGCTCATCGGGCTCGGCTGGTTCCTGCTGCGCACCGACGCCGGTCGCGCCGTGCGGGCCGCCGCCGAGAACGAGGACCGGGCCCTGCTCCTCGGCGTGCCCGTCCGCCGCCTGCAGACGCTGGTGTGGGCGGTCGCCGGTGGCGTGTCGACCATCACGTTCATCACCAAGGCGCCCTTCACGGGCATCGTCCCCGACGGACTCGTCGGTACCACGGCGATCCTGCCCGGCCTGGCCGTGGCCGTCATGGCGAAGTTCAAGTCGTTGCCCACCGCACTGTTCGCCGGCATCGGGCTCGGCATCGTCGAGTGGACCATCCGCTGGAACACGACCGCGACCTCGATCTTCGACGTGGCGTTCCTCGTGGCCATCCTCCTCGCCCTGCTCCTCAACAAGGACCGGTCGACCCGGGCCGAGACGGGCGAGAGCTCGTGGGACGCCGCCGGCGTCCTCAAGCCCGTGCCCGCCGAGCTGCGCAACGTCCGCGAGGTCGCCCTCCCCCGCCGGATCCTCGCGGGTGCGGGCGCCGGGCTCCTGCTCCTCTGGCCGCTCTCGTTCACCCCCTCGACCATGGTGACGCTCGCCTTCGCCGTGGTCTGGTGCCTCGTCGCCGTGTCCCTGGCCGTGCTCACCGGCTGGGGCGGCGCCATCTCGCTCGGCCAGTTCGCCATCGTCGGCGTGGGTGCGATCGCGGCCGGCAACGCACTCGTCCGGTGGAACCTCGACGTCTTCGTGGCGCTCGGCCTCGCCGTCGTCGCCGGTGGTGTCGTGTCGGTGCTGATCGGCCTGCCCGCCCTGCGGATCCGC
Source organism: Acidimicrobiales bacterium (assembly GCA_041984725.1). Classification (GTDB taxonomy): domain Bacteria; phylum Actinomycetota; class Acidimicrobiia; order Acidimicrobiales; family Salinilacustritrichaceae; genus Salinilacustrithrix. The sequence continues at coordinate 2,591 of JBHIXO010000119.1, forward strand.
GGTCTCTACCTGGCCGTCACGACGCTCGCGTTCGCCGTGGCGCTCGACTCGTACTTCCTGAACCCCATCAACTTCCCCGACTACGTGCCCGAGCGCATCGTGTCGCCCGTGCTGTGGAAGCGCTTCGACCTCGCCAGCCGGTGGGTCGTCTACTACCTCGCGCTCGCCGCGCTGGCGGGCGGCGTGCTGCTCGTGCGGGCGCTGCGCAAGCGTCGGGCCGGACGCGTCGTCATCGGCACCCGCGACAACGAGAAGGGCGCGGCGGCGCTCGCCGTGCCCACGACCCGGGTCAAGCTGCAGACCTTCGTGCTCGCCGGCTGCATCGCCGGCCTCGCCGGCGGCCTCTACATCCTCGTGGCCGGCGGCACCGGCCAGAACACGTTCCAGCCGAACATGTCGATCCAGGTGTTCTCGTTCTCCGTCATCGGCGGTCTCGGTTCGGTCGCCGGCGTGATCTCCGGCGTCGCCCTGTTCCGCCTGCTCGACTTCGTGCTCGCCCGCGAGGTCGAGGGCGAGGCGGCCGAGATCATCCGCCTCAGCCTCACCGGCGGCGGCCTGCTCTTCATCCTCTACTTCCTCCCCGGCGGGCTCTGGCAGTTCGTCCAGCGCTTCCGCGACCGCTACCTGCGGATGGTGGCCGACCGGCGCGGCATCCACGTGCCGAGCCTCGTCGCCGACAAGCGCATCGACGACGACGAGCACCCCGAGGACGAGACCGGCGTGATCACGGGAGCACTGTCATGAGCGAACCCCTCCTGCAGGTCCAGGGCGTCGACGCCTCGTACGGACCCGTCCAGATCCTCTTCGGGCTCGACGTCGACATCGACGAGGGCGAGATCGTCGCCCTGCTCGGCACGAACGGTGCGGGCAAGTCGACGCTGTTCAAGTGCATCACGGGCCTCCTGCCGCCCGGCCGGGGCAAGATCCTGTTCCAGGGCGAGGACCTCGTCGGCCGGTCGGCCGACGAGATCGCCGAGATGGGTGTCGTGATGATGCCCGGCGGCAAGAGCGTGTTCCCGACCCTCACCGTCCGCGAGAACCTGCGCCTCGCGTCCTGGCTGAAGCGCAAGGACAAGAAGGCCGTCGACGAGGCCGAGGAGCGGGTGCTGGCCATGTTCCCCCGCCTCGAGGAGCGCATCGACCAGATGGCGGGGAACATGTCGGGTGGCGAGCAGCAGATGCTCGCCGTCTCCCAGGCCCTCATCCCCGACCCCAAGCTGCTGCTCATCGACGAGCTGTCGCTCGGCCTCGCCCCCACGATCGTCGGCCAGCTCATCGAGGTCGTGAAGCAGGTGCACGCCGAGGGCCTGACCATCGTCGTCGTCGAGCAGTCGATCAACGTGGCGCTCACGCTCGCGGAGCGCGCCGTCTTCATGGAGAAGGGCGAGTTCCGGTTCACGGGCTCGACCCGCGAGCTCCTGGACCGGCCCGACATCCTCCGCTCGGTCTTCATCAGCGGCGCCACCGACGACGCCGACGACGACACCGACGGCGCGTCCTCGGCCTCCACGACCCCCGCCACCGCCGCCCGGACCGCCCCGTCCGACGAGGCGCCGGTCGTGCTCGAGTGCAACGGCGTCACGAAGCGCTTCGGCGGCATCGTGGCCGTCAACGAGGTCGACCTGCAGCTGCGCAAGGGCGAGATCCTCGGCCTCATCGGCCAGAACGGCGCCGGCAAGACGACCCTGTTCGACTGCGTGTCGGGGTTCCTGCCCATCGACGGCGGCCGCATCCGCTTCCACGGCGAGGACATCACCGACCTCCCCGCCCACCAGCGGGCCCAGCGGGGCCTGGGACGGTCGTTCCAGGAAGCCCGGCTGTTCCCCACCCTCACCACGGCCGAGACGCTCGCGGTCGCCCGGGAACGCCACCTGGCCAACCGGAGCATGATCGCCGACGCCCTCGGCCAACCCGTGGCCCGCACCAGCGACCAGGACACGTCACTGTCGGTCGACCTGCTCATCGAGCTGATGGGCCTCGGCGCCTTCCGCGAGAAGCTGACCGGTGAGCTCTCGACCGGCTCCCGGCGCATCGTCGAGCTCGCCTGCCTGCTGGCGTCGGACCCCGGGGTGATCGTCCTCGACGAGCCCTCCGGCGGCGTCGCCCAGCGCGAGACCGAGGCGCTCGGCCCGCTCCTGCAGCGGGTCCAGGTCGCCACGGGGACGTCGATCCTGGTCATCGAGCACGACATGCCGCTGTTGTCGTCGATCTGCGACCGCATGATCGCGCTGGAGCTCGGAACGGTCATCGCCGAGGGCACACCGGCCGAGGTCCTCGACCACCCGCAGGTGATCGCGTCCTACCTCGGCAGCGACCTGGCGGCGATCAACCGTTCGGGCGCGGTCGATGCCGCCACGACCGGTTCCGAGGCCGCCGACACCGCCGCACCTGCGGCGCGCGGGCGGCGCCGGACGCCACTTCGCGCCGGATCAGAGTGAACGGCACGTGAATCGTGCACGTTTCGCACACTTTCGGGTCGTTCGACCCATATGGAAGGCTTGACACGTACCGTCACGCCCTGTGCAATAAGCACTACGCGTGGTGTCGGCGGGCCCGTCATGCCGCGTGACCACCACCATGTCGGAATCCGGACCGAACACCCGCGGCGTCATCGCGTTCGCCGCCGTCGTCGTCTGTGGTGCCGCCGCGGTCTGGCTCGGGGTCGTCGAACAGCTGGTCTGGCCGGTCTACGACCCCCACCCGGCACTCATCGCCCTCACGTGCGCCGCCTTCCTGGCCGCCGAGCAGTTCCCCGTCAACTACCGGCGCGGCGGTGAGGAGGAGCAGTTCACGCTCTCCATCCTGGTGACCGCCGTCGCCCTCGCCGGGGTCGGTCCCGCCGTGACCGTCCTGGCCCGGCTGGCCGCCGAGCTGATCGGACGGCTCTCCCAGCGCCAGGAACCGTTCAAGCTGATCGCCAACATGGCGGCCGCGGCCGGCGAGTCGGTCGCGGCCGCGGCGTGCTACCTGACGGTCCTGCAGTACGTCGGCCTCGACTACGAGTGGGCCGGCCTCGTGGCCGCGGGCATCGTGGGCGACGCGGTCAGCTTCGTGCTGATCGCCATCACCATCCAGATCTACGCCCGGCGTCCCGACTCGATCTTCGACGCCGCCACCAGCTACGGCGTGGCCACCGCCGCCCTCGACGCCGCCATCGGGTCGCTGATCGTCGTCGTCTACCGGGCCCAGCCGGCCGCCCTCGTGCTGCTCGCCGCCGTGCCCGCCATCATCTTCCTGGGCTACCGGGCCCACGCCCAGCTCGACGCCGAGGTGAAGAAGCTCGGCCTGCTCACCGAGTTCACCACCTCGCTCGCCGGCGTCAAGGACGACCGCCAGATCGCCGCCTCGCTCATCGACGCGGTCGTCCGGCTCACCGGCGCCAAGGGTGGGTGGCTCGTGGTCGAGTCCGGGGGCCTGGCCAGTGCCGTCCGGGCCGGCGAGCACGCCGACCGCGTCGGCGGCGCCAACGACCCCCACCTGACCCGCCTCGAGCGTTCGGTCCACGCCCTCGTCAGCGACCGCGAGGACGGTTTCGAGACCGCCGTGCTGCTCGGCCCCTCGCACGGCTCGCTCGGCGGCTCGATCGTCGAGGCCGGGCACGAACAGCTCCTCGTCGGCTCGGTCGAGGCCGGCAGCCTGTCGGCGACCATCGCCGTCGCCGACTCCATGGCGTCCCGGCCGTGGGGCGAGGACGACCGGGCCACGTTCGCCACGCTCACCGCCCAGGCCGGCGTGGCCCTGCGGGCCGGCAACCTCGCCGACCGCCTCGAGCGAGAGATGAACGCCCTCGTCGCCGCCGAGACGATCGATCCGCTCACCGACCTGCCCAACCGGTCGAGCTTCGCCTCCAGCCTCGACAACGCCCTGCACGACGGCGCCACCGTCGCCGCCCTGGTCCTCGACCTCGACCGGTTCGCCACGGTGAACGACACGCTGGGCCACCGCAGCGGCGACCTGTTGATCCGGGCCGTCGCCAAGCGCCTGGCCTCGACCGTGCGCTCCACCGACCTGCTCGCCCGCACCGGCGGTGACGAGTTCTCGGTGCTGCTGCGCAACGTCACCCCCGACGACGCCGGCCTGGTCGCCAAGGGCCTGCGCGCCACGCTCGCCGACGCCCCGTTCGCACTGTCGGGCCTCTCGGTCACGGTCGGCGCCAGCATCGGCATCGCCCTCGGTCCCGACGACGCCGAGGACGCCGACAGCCTCATCCGCTGCGCCAACGTCGCCCTGCGCGACGCCAAGACGAACCCGGGGTCGATCAACCACTACCAGGGCACGCCCGACCGGTTCACGACCCGCAAGCTGCGCCTCGTCACCGACCTCACCCGGGCGATCGACGACAACTCGATCGAGGTCGTCTGGCAGCCCCAGATCGAGCTGGCCACCCGCCGCATCGTCGGCATGGAGGCCCTGGCCCGCTGGAACCACGCCGAGCTCGGTGCCGTGTCACCCGGCGAGTTCATCCCCATCGCCGAGGAGACGGGCCTGATCGGCGCCCTGACGCGTCGGGTGATCCGCCGAGCCCTCCAGGACCTCCAACGCATCAACGGCGGCGAGGAGCGCTACCGGGCGTCGATCAACCTCTCGGTGCACAACCTGCTCGAGGACGACATCACCAGCGCCGTCGCCGACATCCTCGAGCACACGGGCACGGACCCGTCGGACGTGCGGTTCGAGATCACCGAGACGGCCGCCATGGTCGACCCGACCACGACCAAGACCCGCGTCGCCGACCTCACCGCCCTCGGCTGCTCGATCAGCATCGACGACTTCGGGACGGGCTACTCGTCACTGGCCTACCTGAACGACCTGGAGGCCTCCGAGGTCAAGATCGACCGGGTCTTCACCGCCGGCATGACGACGGACCCCAGCGCCCGCTCGATCGCCACCGCCATCGTGCGCCTGGCCCAGGAGCTCGACCTCGAGATCGTCGCCGAGGGCATCGAGAACGCCGAGACGGCCCGGGCCCTCGACGACCTCGGCTGTCAGGTCGGGCAGGGGTACCACTTCGGTCGGCCGATGCCGACCGAGGAGCTGCTGGCGATGTTGCCGGCCGTCCAGGGCTCCATCTCCCGCCGGCCCCGCTGAACCCGCCGCCCCCGTGGGCCGCTGATCACGGCCGGAACGACGCCCGGAGCGGGCGGCGACCGGTGTCCTGCGCCGCCTCCGGACGTCGCCGACACCGGCTCCGTACCGCGTTCTGACGACCACGCGACACGGTGGTCGAACGCGGAACGACCCCACGCCGCCACGTGGGGTCGTCCTCGATCTCGTTTCCGGGGGCGCCGAGCGGGCGCCCGAGGCGCATCAGCCCCAGTGCCAGCCGGCGACCTCGGTGGTCGAGGGGCCGTCGGCGAGTTCGCCGGTCCCGATGCCGGCGACGGCCGACGCGGCAGCGGCGGCGGCGAGGGCGATGATGGCGATGGCCTTGCGCATGGTGGTGCTCCTGAGTCTCAGCGTGGTCCGGCGGCGAGGGCTGCCGCTCGTGGTGGGTATTCGCTCACGGAACGTCGAAGTCCTTCTGATTTCTCCAACTTCTCGTTCTGCTCCGATTCTGCACGTACCGGAGCACGTTGTCTACCCTCCGTGAGGATTTTCCGGATGATCTCGACAAATTGACTCACTATGCGCTGTAGTTCCACCACGATGCGTGCGGACAAGGTGCGCGACCCGGGCGCGATCGACCCGGTTACCGACCGTCATCCTCAGGGCGCGCTGAGCGAGATTTTTCGGGCGCGGGCGGGGTTGGTCGGACCGGTCAGCGGGTCCGGGTCAGAGGACGTCGGCGACGACGCCGACCAGGGCCTCGCGGACCCGCTGCAGCATCCCGCGGTCAGCCCATTCGGCCGGGTCGACCGGCTCGGAGCGGGCGACGTCGTCCGCGAAGTGCTCGGCGAGGATCCGGACCGGGCCCGGGTCGAGGAGCACGACGTTGACCTCGTCGTCGTGGGAGACGGCGCGGTTGTCGAAGTTGGCCGACCCGACGGTGGCGATCTCGCCGTCGATGATCACGATCTTGGCGTGGAACATCGTCGGCTGGAACACGTGGATGCGGGCACCGGCGGCGAGGAGGCGGTCGAAGGTCGCCTCGCTGGCCGTGCGCATGAAGCGCTTGTCGGCGTGGGGCCCGGGGACGACGATGTCGACCGTCACGCCCCGCTCGAGCGCGTCGAGCAGCGAACGTTCGACGACCTCGCAGGGCGTGAAGTAGGCGACCGAGATCTGCACGCTCGTCCGGGCCCGGTCGAGGAGCAGGCGGACCAGCGTCGCGATGGCGGTGTGGCCGGCTCCGGCCGCGCCCCGCACGACCTGGATGCGACAGTCGCCCACGGGCGGCACGGCGGGGCACCGGTCGAACTCGGGATCGAACCACGGCTCGTCGCCGTCGGTCTCGAACCAGTTGTCGACGAAGGCGGCCCGCAGTCCGTCGACGCAGGGGCCGACGATCCGGAGATGGGTGTCGCGCCACTCGTTCTCGTTCCGGGCGTCGCCCGTCCACTCGTCGGCGATGCCGACGCCACCCGTGAAACCGATCCGCTCGTCGACCACCAGCACCTTGCGGTGCGTCCGGTGGTCCACGTCGCCGATCTCGGCCTTCGACACCGGCCGGAACCAGCGCACGTCGCACCCGGCCTCGACCATGCGCTCGACGAGCTCGTCGTCGAGGAGCCGCGCCCCGACGGCGTCGAGGAGGACGCGGGTCCGGACGCCCCGGCGGGCGGCGGCGCTCAGCTCGTCGGCGAAGGTCTCGGCGATCTCGCCCCGCCAGTACACGAAGGTGAGGAGATCCACGGAGCGCTCGGCGTCACGGATGGCGTCGAGCATCGCCGGGAAGATCTGGTCTCCGTTGCGCAGGACCTCGACGTCGTTGCCCTCCGTGGCGGGAACCCCGAGGGTGGCCTCGACGAGTCGGCGCCAGTCGACCGGCGCCGTCATCCGTGCCGTCCTCCTCCGGGCCGGCGCACGAGCTGCAGCGCGCCGGGTCGGGTCCGGGCCCGGAGTTCGGTCACGGGGCCGAACAGCTCACCGTCGATGTTGCCGTCGACCGGGTCGCCGGTCACGATCACCCGTCGGCCGCGCCGGTGGTGCACCTCGGGCAGGGCGAGGTGCTCGCCGCGCCGGATCGCCGAGGCGAGCCGGATGCGGCCCCGGAGCCCGGCGTCCTCGACCCAGACGAGGTCGATGGCGCCGTCGTCGGGCGAGGCGTCGGGGGCGATCTCGACGCCGCCGCCGACCCGGCGACCGTTGGCGAGGGCGACCATCACGAAGCGACCGCGTGCGACCTCCGCACCGTCGACGGTGATGGTGGCCCGCCACGGCCGGAAGCGGAGACCGACGGCGACGGCGCCGACCGGGTAGGCGAGCGGCCCGAGGAACGACTTCAGGGGGGTGGCGCGCTCGGCGGCGGCCGCACCGATGCCGAGATGGAGGGCGTTGACGGCCACCCCGTGGTCGGTCTCGACGAGGTCGGCCGCCTCGATGCGACCGCCGACGATGGCGTCGACCGCATCGTCGATGTCGTCGAGGCCCAGGGCGCCGGCCACGTCGTTGCCGGTGCCGAGGGGCAGCACGGCGACCGGGCGGTCGAGTCGGTCGAGCCGGTGCAGGCCCCCGACGACCGCGTGCAGGGAACCGTCGCCGCCGGCCGAGACCACGAGTCCGTCGCTGCGGCGGAGGACGCCGTCGAGGGCGTCGGTGTCGGAGGTCCAGTGGACGGCGACCGTGGCGGCGCTGCGGGTGCGGAGCGACTCGACCGCCCGCCGCACGGCGAGGCGGTCGGCGGACCCCGCCGCCTCGTTGGCGACGACGGTGACGGTGTCGGTGGCGGTCAGCACGGCGCCGCCCTACCCGGGCGGCGCCGCGACCAAACCCCCC
>JBHIXO010000120.1:0-10303 GCA_041984725.1 Acidimicrobiales bacterium
CGCCGTAGCCGCTGTCGACGCCCGTGGTCGTGACGAGGCGCACGTGGTCGCCGCGCCGGACGTGGCTGCGCAGGATCGACGCGGTGGCCGAGACCGCCCGCTCGAGCTGGTCGGCGTCGGCGCCCTCGCGTCGCAGGTCGAGGACGACGGACACCCGGCCCTGCCACGGCACGTCGTGCTGGCGCACGAGGAGGTCGCCCGTACGGGCCGACGACGGCCAGTGGACCCGGCGGAGGTCGTCGCCGACGACGTAGGGCCGCAGGGCGGCGAAGTCCTCGCCGAGCCGGCCGAGCGACCCGGTCTCGGCGGAACCGTCGGGGTCGGGGCCGACCGTGCGCCGCATCGGCGGCACGTCGTCGATCCGCGGCAGCACGGTGATCTCGACCTCGGGCGCGGCCCGGTCGCGCGACGTCGCCAGGCCGAAGGGGTCGGTGACCTCGACCGTCATGGGGCCGACCGTGACCAGCCCGCGGCGGTCGGTGGGGAGGCGGTACGCGACGGAGGTGTGCTTGCGCAGCTCGATCGGGGCCAGGAGCAGGTCGGCACCCCGCGTGCCGCTGACCGGGTCGCGCAGCCGGAGCACGGGCGTGTCGCGGCGGCTGCGGTTGCGGACGTCGATCTCGACCGTGCAGGGGTTGCCGGCGTGGACCCGGGCCGGGCGGACCGAGCGGCTCACGACGATGTCGACGGGCCGCAGCGCCACCCACGACCCGCACGTGACGACCAGCAGGCCGATGGCCGCGCCGATCGCGTACAGCTCGGTCAGGCCGAGGAACCGCCCGAGCGCGACGACGGCCGTGGCGCCGACGGCGACGGCCAGTCCGGCGCGGGTGGGGCGCACGTCAGCTCGCGGCGCGGGGGCGGGGGACCGGCACCGAGTCGAGCACGTCGCCGATGACGGCGGCGGCCGTGACGCCCTGGAGCTCGGCCTCGGGGGTGACGAGGAGACGGTGGGCGAGCACGGGGACGGCGAGCGCCTTCACGTCGTCGGGTGTCACGTAGTCACGGCGCTGCATCGCCGCCCACACGCGGCTGATCCGCAGCAGGCTGAGCGTGGCCCGGGGCGACATCCCCAGCTCGAGCTGGGGGTGGGCGCGGGTGCGGTCGGCCAGGCTCACGAGGTACTGCTTGAGCGCCGGTGCGACGTGGACCGCCGCGGCGGCGTCGCGCATGGCGAGCACCTGCGCGGCGTTCACGACCGGCCCGACGCTCGCCAGCGGGTCGGCGTCGCCGTGGCGGTCGAGCATGGCGAGCTCGTCGTCGGGCGCGGGGTAGCCGACCTCGATGCGGATGAGGAAGCGGTCGAGCTGGGAGTCCGGCAGCGGGAACGTGCCCTCGTGCTCGATCGGGTTCTGGGTGGCGATGACGAGGAACGGCGCGGCCAGCTCGTAGGTGTCGCCGTCGACGGTGACCTGCCGCTCGGCCATCGCCTCGAGCAGCGCGGACTGCGTCTTGGGCGAGGCCCGGTTGATCTCGTCGGCCAGCACGATGTTGGCGAAGACCGGACCGGGCCGGAACTCGAACTCGTCCCGGCCGCGGCGGTAGATCGTCACGCCGGACACGTCGGTCGGGAGCAGGTCGGGGGTGAACTGGATGCGCCCGACCTCGCCGTCGATCGCGTGCGCGAGCGCCTTGGCGAGGCTCGTCTTGCCGACGCCGGGCACGTCCTCGAGCAGCACGTGGCCGTCGGCGAGCAGGGCGGCGATCACGAGGTCGATGACCGGTCGCTTGCCGCAGATCACCCGTTCGACGGCGCCGGCGAGGCGGTCGCAGGCATCGGCCACCGCCGTGGTCGCGGTCGCGGTCTGCTGGGCCGTCGTCATGGTCCGGGAGACTAGGGGTCGACAGGGCGGGTGGGCTCGCGGCTCGGGTCCACCGAATAGCGTCGCCGGCGTGGTGACCCTGGCGGTGGACATCGGCGGCACGAAGCTGGCGGCGGGCATCGTCGGCGACGACGGGACGGTCCTCGCGCGGGCGGTTCGACCCACGGCGGCCCACGGCGACGGCGAGGCGCTCTTCGCCGACCTCGTCGAGCTCGTCGCCGGCGTCCGGGCCGGACACGACCCGGTCCGCTGCGGCGTGGGATGCGGCGGACCGATGCTCGCGGGTGGCGAGACGGTGTCGCCGCTCAACATCACCGCGTGGCGCGGGTTCCCGCTCCACGCCCGACTCGCCGCGGCCACGGGGCTCCCGACCTGGGTCGACAACGACGCGAAGGCGCTGGCGCTCGCCGAGGGTTGGCTCGGCGCCGCCCGGGGCGTCGCCGACTACGTGGCGATGGTCGTCTCGACCGGTGTCGGCGGCGGGATCGTCAGCCGCGGCCGCCTGCTCGACGGCGCGTCCGGCAACGCCGGTCACATCGGCCACGTGTTCGTCGCCGACGGCACGGAGGCCTGGGAGCGACATCCGGCCGGCCTGCTCGAGAGCGAGGCGAGCGGCACCGGCATCGCCGTGCGGACCGGCGCCCCGGCCGCCGACGCGCCCCTCGAGGTCCGCCGGCGAACGGGCCTGCTCGTCGGGCGGGCCGTGGCATCGGTGGCCAACCTCCTGGACCTCCGGCTGGCGGTCGTGGCCGGCTCCGTGGCGCTCGGCTATGGCGAACCGTTCCTCGCGGCTGCGCAGGCCGAGATCGACCGGCTCTGCGCGCTCGACTACTCCCGCGGGACCCGCATCGTGACCGCCGGGCTCGGCGACGGGTCGCCGCTGGTCGGTGCCGCGGCGGTCGCTCTGCGCGGCGCCGGCGTCGACATCGGGGTGCGCTGACCGGCCGGCGCCGGGTCAGCAGCGGCGGACCACGCCGGCGACGGGGTCGACCTCGACCTCCGCACCGTCGGGGATCACCTCGACGGCGCCGACGGCGCCGATCACGGCAGGGATGCCCAGTTCACGGGCCATGACGGCCGCGTGCGAGAGCAGGCCGCCCTCGGCGACGACGACCGCCCCGGCGACGGCGAGGACGGCGTTGAACGTCGGCACGGTCATCGTCGTGACGAGCACGTCGCCGGGTGCGACGCGGTCGAGCGCGTCGAGGGCGTCGGTCACGACCCGCGCCGTGCCCCGGTGGACGTGGTGGCCGATCCCGATGCCCCCCACCAGGCCCCCTGCGCTCGTCCCAGCATCGGTCGTCCCGGCGTCGGTCGTCCCGGCGTCGGTCGTCCGCGACGGCGCGGCGGGCTCCGGGGCCTGGGCGTCGAGCAGTTCGACGACGGCGATGGTCGCCTCGGTGAGCCGGCGCATCGCCGGTGGCAGCGTCCAGCCCGGGGGCATCGACTCCTCACGCCCGAGCGTCGGCGGCGGGGTGGCGTGGCGCCACGACATTCGCTCCGCATGCCGGCCCGCGAGGTCTTCGGCGCTGGGAGCGGCACTGCCCCGCAGCAGCGTCGCGACCTCGGCGACCGTCGCGTCGAAGACGTGGTCGCACCCGGCGAGGGCGCCGCGGGCGCCGAGCCGTCGGCCGGCGTCGAGGAGGCCCCGCCGCAGCAGCCCGGCGGGCCACTCGTAGGTGAGGGGTCCGTTCTCGTCGCGCAGCCCGTACGCCTCCTGGGCGTCGGCGAGGGCGAGGTCGAACGCCGGGCGGTCGGCGGCCGGGACCTCCGCCCGCAGTTCGTCGACGATCCGCTGGGCCTCCTCGCTCGCCCGCTGCATCGTGGTCGGGTCGGCGAGCGGCGCGTCCGGGGCCGCCGTGCACGTCGCCAGGATCACGTCGGGGAGCTCGGCCAGGGTGCGGTCGGTCAGGTCGTAGCCGGTGGCGAGCCGCCAGCCGAACCGGCCCAGGTACGCCGCCACCTCGGGCACGTCGTCGAGCTCGGCGCGCGAGGGGCGCCGGTCGCCGAAGGTGGCGTGGACCGCGAGCCGGACGGCGGCGAGCTGCACCGCCGGTTCGCTCGACGCCGGCGACGACCCGCCGAGCGTGGCGAGCACCCGGGCGCGGTCGAGTCCCCAGGCGTCGGTGGCGGCGAGGAGCAGTCCGATCGGTCCGGCGTCGGTGGCGTGGAGCCGGAAGTGGAGGGTCGTGGTCCGCTCGAGGTGGGACCACAGCGCCTCGAGATGCCCGGCCAGGTCGGCGTCGCACAGGCCGGCGGGGTCGACGGCGCCGAAGCGGGTGTTGGCGGCCTCGATCGTCGGCTTCCAGTCGGACTCCCACTGCGCCAACTCGTCCCGCCAGCGCCGTTCGGCCAGCGTCCGCCGGGCGATGCGCTCCCGCCGGCGCAGGGTCGGGTGGAGGCGGGCGGCGAGCCACAGCAGCGGCGCCGGCGGGTCGGGGAGGTCGCGATCGCCGCCGACGGCCGGGACGAGCCGCCGGTAGTAGCGGCCGTTGACGAAGGCCATGTCGATGGTCCGCAGCGGCGCGCCGAGGAGCTCGAAGCCCTCGGCCATGCCCTGGCGGCACGCCGCCGGGAACAGGTCGCGCACCGGTCGCGAGGGCGTGGGTCCCGTGTGGTGCAGGTCGACGACCCAGGCTCCGGGCCCGGGTGCCTCCCAGGTCGGCTCGTCGCTCATGCGTGTACCTCCCGTGTCGTGCGTGCGATGTCGCGGAAGACGGCGCGGACCGCCGTCGCGGCGAGCGCGGCGGCCTCGTCCGGCGTCCGACCGCAACGATCGACGAGCTCGAGGAACATCCCGGACCCGGTGACCGAGACCAGGAGGTCGACGAGCAGGTCGGCGCGGGCCGGGTCGATGTCCGGCACGGCGCGGTCGAGCGACGCCCGGACCTGGCGCCGGCTGGCGGGGAGCCGGTGGGCGCGCAGCTCGCGCCCTCCGGGTGACGTGTGCTCGCTGCGGACCGCCTCGACGTCCTCGGCGAACGAGCGCCACAGGGGGGCGAGGTAGGCCTCGACGTCGTCGCCGGGATCGGCCGGCACCTGGTCGGCGACCTTGTCGTTGTGGCGCCGGGCGGCGGCGTCGAGCAGGTCGGCCTTGGTCGGGAAGTAGCGGTACACGGTCCGGGTCGAGACCCCGGCGCGCGCCGCCACTGCGGGCACCGAGATGGCGGCCGGGTGTTCCTCCACGAGCAGGTCGGCGAGTGCCGCCACGATGTCGTCCTCCGTCGTCATGTCACGGATCATGACATCGTGTCATGGATCGTGTCAACGGCTCGTGTGAACGGTCCGTGTCGACGGATCACCCGGAGCGTGGCCCGACCCGGGTCCGGACGGTCTGCCAGACTCGGGGACCATGCAGCCCACGTGGAGTGCCGAGGCGGAGGCCTTTCGCGAGAAGGTCCAGGCGTTCCTCGCCGAGCACCTGCCCGCCGACTGGGCCGGGATCGGGGCGCTCCCACGCGATGACGTGGCCGGGTGGGTCGACCGCTGGCGCGACCTGCTCGCCGAGAACCACCTGCTCGCGCCGCGCTGGCCCGCCGAGTACGGCGGCCCCGGCCTGACCGACACCGAGACCGTCGTCCTCGCCGAGGAGTTCGCCCGGGCGGGCGTCCCCACCGGCGGCCCGAACGACGTCTTCGGCATCCAGATGGTCGGCAACACGATCCTCCAGTGGGGGACCGAGGAGCAGAAGCGCCACTTCATCCCCCGGATCCTCAGCGGGGAGGACACGTGGTGCCAGGGCTACTCCGAGCCCAACGCCGGTTCCGACCTCGGCAACCTCGGGTGCCGCGCCACCCTCGACGGCAGCGTCGAGGGCGGGGGCGAGTGGGTGATCAACGGCCAGAAGATCTGGACGTCGGCCGGTCACCTCGCCGACTGGATCTTCGTGCTCGCCCGCACCGAACCCGACGCACCCAAGCACAAGGGCATCACCTTCCTGCTCGTCCCGATGGACCAACCGGGCGTCGAGGTCCGGCCGATCGAGATGATCAACGGCGACTCCGAGTTCAACGAGGTCTTCTTCTCCGACGCCCGGTGCCCGGCCGAGAACGTCGTCGGCGGGGTGAACAACGGCTGGGCCGTGGCCATGACGCTGCTCGGCTACGAGCGCGGTGATGCCGCCGCCACCTTCCCCGTCATGTTCCGCACCGAACTCGACCGCCTCCTGGCGCTCGCCCGGGCGCGCGGCGTCGACGCCGACCCCCGCATCCGCCAGCGGCTCGCCGCGGCGCACACACAGGTCGAGATCATGAAGTGGAACGGCTGGCGGACGCTGACCGCCGTGTTGTCGGGCAGTCACCCCGGCCCCGAGGCGGGCATGTTCAAGCTGCAGTGGTCCGAGTACCACCGGCGGGTGACCGAGCTCGCCGTCGACATCCTCGGCGCCGACGCGCTCGCGCCCACCGGTCGGGCGCCGGCCAACAGCTTCCAGACCGACGACCCCGGCGCCCCGAACGACTCGGCGTCGTGGGTCGGGACCTTCCTCGTCGCCCGGGCCGGCACCATCTACGCCGGCTCGAGCGAGATCCAGCGCAACATCCTCGGCGAGATGGTCCTCGGCCTGCCCAAGGAGCCCCGGAGCGCCACGCCCGGCGAGTCCTGGAAGGAGCAACAGGCCCGGTGAACGCCCGGCAGCTGCTGGCGACGTTCCGGACGGTCCTCGTCCGGCCCCGTCGGTGGCGCGCCGCCCTGCGCCAGGCCGTGCTCCTGCGTCCCGACCGGTGGTGGTCCCGACCACCGTTCCTGCCGCTGCCCGATCGCGAGTGGCTGCGGTTCCGGAGCGTGACCGCCTACGGCGACCCGACGGCCCCGTTCGCGGCCGCCGACCTCGACGTGTGGCTGGCCTGGACCGACACCGTCCGTCCCGCCCCGATCCCGGCTCCCGAGGCCATATCTCGGCCCGGGCGGCTCCGGAGCGCCGGGTAGGTTCGCCGGATGCGCCGGGCACTGGTGCTCAATGCCTCGTACGAGCCCCTGTCGGTGGTCTCGGCCCGGCGGGCCACCGTGCTCATGCTGAGCGACAAGGCCGACCTCGTGTCGCCGTCGGGCCAGTGCTTCCACTCCGAGCACCTCGCCGTCGAGGTGCCCTCCGTCGTCCGCCTCCGCCGGTTCGTGAAGGTGCCGTTCGGACGGCGCGCCGCCCTCAACCGGCGGGCCGTGTTCGCACGCGACGGCGGGCGGTGCCAGTACTGCGGCGACAACGCCGACTCGATCGATCACGTCGTACCCCGGGCCAAGGGTGGCCCGCACACCTGGGAGAACGTCGTCGCGGCCTGCCGGCCCTGCAACGTGACCAAGCGCGACCGTCTGCTGCACGAGACGACGATGGCGCTGCGCACCACCCCCAGGGCCCCGTCCGGCTACGCCTGGATCGTGGTCACGGTGGGATCGGTTCCCGAGGACTGGGAGCCCTACCTGGCCGCCGAACCCGCGCTGTCGGCCTGAGCGCCCGTCCGTGACCGCGGCCCCGAGCCCGGACTGGGTGGTCGAGGAGCACGTCGGCCCGGCGGGTGAGCTCCACGCTCGTGAGCACCCGGACGACGGCGTCCGCCGGGTGTGGGTGCTCGCTCCCACCCGGCCGGCCGTCGTCCTCGGGTCGACCCAGCGTGACGACGTGGTCGACCACGCCGCGGCCGCTGCGGTGGGGGTCGACGTCGCCCGCCGGCGCAGCGGCGGGGGAGCGGTGTGGGTCGCCCCGGGCGACCCGCTCTGGATCGACGTGCTCGTCCCGCGGGGCGATCCGCTGTGGGACGACGACGTCGGTCGCAGCTTCCTGCCCGTGGGGGCCGCCTTCGCCCGGGCCCTCGGCGCGCTCGGTGTCCCCGACGCCACCGTCCACCAGGGTGCGCTCCGGTGCACGCCGCACTCCCGTCTCGTCTGCTTCGCCGGCACCGGCACGGGGGAGGTCCTGGTCGGGGAGCGCAAGCTCGTCGGGATCAGCCAGCGGCGCACTCGGGCCGGGGCCCGCTTCCAGTGCGCGATCCCGCGCCGCTGGGACCCCGAGCCGCTCCGGGCCGTGCTCGCCGACCCGCCACCGCCCGGCGCCCTCGACCGGGTCGGCGTCGGGCTCGAGGAGCTCGGGGTCGATCCCGGGGTCGACCGACTGGTGCGCCTCGTCACCGCGGGCCTCACCGACAGGGAGCCCGGGCCCGCCTGACGTGGTGGGGGAGGTTCCCACACTCGCCCTGAGTCGGGGCACCGCTACCCTGCGTACGAGGATTCTCGCCGAAAGTATCCCTGAGTTCTTGACCTAATTCCCTGGCTCGCCGTACGATGCCCTGCATGGCGGAGACCAGAGCGCACCTCGAGGGGTCCGGTGGGGACGTCGCCCTCGCCGTCCCTGCGCCCGATCCCGCGGCCCGCCGCCACACCGCCTCCCAGTTCCGGGGCAAGGCCGAGTACGCCATCGACGACAAGGGCCGGCTCACGCTGCCGGCGCCCATGCGCAAGGCGCTCGTCGACGGCGGGAACATCGTCGTGCTCGACGGGCGCGCCGTGATCTTCGACGAACTCACCTACCGCGACGCCGTCGACCTCCTGCAGCTCCAGGTCCGGGAGGGCGACCTGACGTCCACCCAGGTCCGCAGCTTCCTCGCCAACACCCACGCCGTCAGCCCCGACACCCAGGGCCGCATCGTCGTCCCGGCCAGCGTCCGGGTCGAGGCCCAGCTCGAACGTGACGTCCTCGTCACGGGGGCGGGCAGCCGCATCGAGATCCTGCCGCTCGGCGACGCATCGCTCGAGGCGTCGCTCAGCGTCGACGACGAGGTCGTCGCCGCGCTCGACCGTGCCCTGTTCTAGGTCCCGCCCCGGGACCCGCCGCGAACCGCAACCCACCGACACACGACCCGCACCGTCCAGAAGGGAGACCGCGACCGAGCAGTCGACCACCAGAGGAGTTTCCGTGCCGCTCACTCGCAGCCTCTCGGGCGTCGAGATGGAAGGCCCCTACTCTCCGCCCGCTCTTTCATCGTGCTCGACCGGGGCAGACATCCCGGCGGGACTTCGGCGGCCGAGGGGCTGCCGGTGAGCGGCACGGACGACCGGACCGGTTCCGGTCACTCCGACTTCGTCCACGTCCCCGTCCTGCGCGACGCCGTCGTCGCCACCTTCGCTCCCGTTCCGCCGGGCTGGGTGGTCGACGGCACGGTCGGCGGCGCCGGACACGCCACGGCGATCCTCGAGGCGCACCCCCACCTGGCGGTGCTCGGCCTCGACCGGGATCCGGTGGCGGTCCGTGCGGCCGGCGAGCGACTCGCTCCGTTCGGGAGCCGGGCACTGGTGCACCACTCGACCTTCGACCGGATCGCAGACGCCATGGCACTCCTCCGCAGCTCCCCCCGCGACACCGCCGATTCCGACAGCCCGCAGCTCGACGGCACGCCGGACGACGACCTCGCCGTCGCCGGCATCCTCCTCGACCTGGGCGTCTCGTCGCCCCAGCTCGACCGGGCCGACCGGGGCTTCAGCTACCGCAACGCCGGACCTCTCGACATGCGGATGGACCCGACGTCGGGCACCGCGGCCGCCGACCTCGTGAACGAGGCCGACCGCGCCCAGCTCACCTCGATCATCCGGCGCTTCGGCGACGAGCGCCACGCCGACCGCATCGCCGGCGCCATCGTCGCCGCCCGTCCGGTGACGTCCACCGAGCACCTCGCCGAGATCGTCCGGGCCGCGATCCCCGCCGCCGCCCGCCGCACGGGCGGCCACCCCGCGACCCGCACGTTCCAGGCGCTGCGCATCGCCGTCAACGACGAGCTCGGACAACTCGACGCCGTCCTCGGCGACGCGCTCGACCTCCTGGTTCCCGGCGGGCGGATGGCCGTCATCACGTACCACTCGGGCGAGGACCGCATCGTCGCCCGGCGCTTCCGTGACGCCGCCGCCGACGACTGCGTCTGCCCGCCCGGCACCGGCGCCTGCCGCTGCGGCGGGTCGCCCTCCGTGCGGCTCGTGCCCCGCAAGGCGATCGTCGCCGACGAGGCCGAGATCGCCGAGAACCCCCGCGCCCGCAGCGCCCGCCTCCGCGTGGCCGAGAAGCTCGACACCACCGGTCTCGGCGAGGCCTCGTGAGCGTCGCCGCACCCGAACGGCCCCGAGCCGATCGTGCCGCCGGATACAGGGCCGGACACGCGGCCGGGGCGACGGCCCCGACGCCCGCCGTGCGACCCGAGCCCGGACGCACCCCGTCGCGGCGCGCTCCGGGTCGTCATCTCCGTCCGGTCGACCGCCGCCGCCGCCGGTCGACGGCCGTGCCCGCGGTCGTCGCCGTCGGCATCGTCATCGCCGCGCTCTTCGGCCTCGCCGTGATGCACGCCCTGCTGATCGGCGGGCAGGTGCAGCTCGACGCCCTGCGGCGCGACGCCGCCGCCGAGCACGAGGCGATCCGCCGCCTGCAGCTCGTGGTCGCCGAGCTCGAGTCGCCCGGGCGCATCCTCGACGTCGCCCGGGCCCGGCTCGGGATGGTGCAGCCGACC
>JBHIXO010000121.1:0-10239 GCA_041984725.1 Acidimicrobiales bacterium
TCGACGCGGCCGTCCACGGCTGGACCCAGGCGCCCTACGAAACCAAGGCGGCGACCGACGCCAACTACAAGCGCTGCCTCGACTGGCTCCTCACGCCCGAACGCACCGCCGCCGTGCGCGTCGGCGACGGCAGTCACAACCTCTGCGACGTCGCCTGGGCGCTGCTGCTTGCGGAGCGTCGCGGCGTCGCCCACCGGGTCGGCATCGAGATGCTCGAGGGCATGGCCGCCGCCCAGGCCCGAGCCATCCGCCACGCCACCGGCTCGCTGTTGCTCTACACGCCGGTCGTCCGGCCCGACGACTTCGACGTGGCGATCGCCTACCTGTTCCGCCGCCTCGAGGAGAACGCCGCCGCCGGCAACTTCCTCCGGGCGCTCGGCACCCTCACCCCCGGCTCGCCGACCTTCCGGGAGCAGGCCGACGCATTCCGCGCCGCGGTCGTCGCTCGCACGTCCGTGCCGACCGGGTCGCGCCGGACCGTCGACCGCAGCGCCGACCCGGTCGTCGCCGGCGACGCGCCGTTCGCCAACGACCCCGAGTCCGACCCGGTCGTCCCCGGGACCCGCGCCTGGGCCGAGGCCGCCGTCGCCCGCCGACCCGAGCCGGTCCGTTCGCCGCTGGTCACCGAGCACGCCGCCGTCGACGAGGCGCTCGACCGGGCTCGCGCCGCCCAGCGCGCCTGGTGGGCGGCCGGCGCGGACGAACGTCGGCGCACGCTGCGCCGGGTGGCCGACGAACTGTCCCGCCGCCGCGGCGATCTGCTGACCACCATGGTCCACGAGGGCCGCAAGACCGTCGCCCAGGCCGACCCCGAGCTGTGCGAGGCCATCGACTTCGCCCGCTACTACGCCGACCGCGCCCTCGAACTGCACGCCGACGACGCCGCGTTCACGCCGTTCGGGGTCGTCGGCGTCGTCCCGCCCTGGAACTTCCCGGTCGCCATCCCGGCGGGCGGCATGTTCTCCGCGCTCGCCGCCGGCAACGCCGTGCTGTGCAAGCCCGCGCCCGAGGTCCCCCGCTGCAGCGAGCTCGTCGTGGACGCCGCACACGCGGCCGGTATCCCACCGGACCTGCTGCAGCTCGTGCGGACCCCCGAGGACGACGTCGGCCGGCACCTGCTCACCAGCGTCGACGCCGTCATCCTCACCGGTGGCGTCGAGACCGCCGACCTGTTCCACTCGTGGGATCCCGGCATGCGGCTGCTCGCCGAGACCTCGGGCAAGAACGCGATCGTCGTGACCCCCCACGCCGACCTCGACCTCGCCGTCGCCGACCTCGTCGCCTCGGCGTTCGGCCACGCCGGCCAGAAGTGCTCGGCGGCCAGCCTGGCGATCTGCGTGGGCGACGTCGCCACCTCCACCCGGTTCCGGCGGCAGTTGGCCGACGCCGTCCGGAGCCTCGACGTCGGGCCCCCGGACGCACTGACCACGTCGGTCGGTCCGCTCATCGGCGACCCGAACGAGCGTCTGGCACGCGCCTTCGGCACGCTCGACGACGGCGAGTCGTGGCTCGTCGCCCCAGAGCCCGTCGCCGGCGTCCCGGACCTGTGGCGGCCCGGCGTGCGCGACGGCGTGCGACCCGGGTCGTGGTTCCACCGCACCGAGTGCTTCGGCCCCGTGCTCGGCATCGTCGCGGTCGCCGACCTCGACGAGGCGATCGCCGTCCAGAACGCGTCCGCCTTCGGGTTGACCGGTGGCATCCACTCCCTCGACCCGACCGAGGTCGCCCACTGGGTCGACCGGGTCGAGCTCGGCAACGCGTACGTCAACCGTGGCATCACCGGCGCGATCGTCCAGCGCCAACCGTTCGGGGGCTGGAAGCGGTCGTCGGTCGGTTCGGGCGCCAAGGCCGGCGGCCCGAACTACGTCGCCCAGCTCGGCACCTGGACCCCGACCACACCGCTCGACCCGGACCGCTGGCGGGCGAACGACGAGCGCTGGTGGCGCGAGCACGGAACGGTCGACAACGACCCGACCGGCCTGTTCTGCGAGGCGAACGTGTTCCGCTACCGCCCGCTCCCGGGCATCGGTCTCCACGTCGGCGACGGCGCGCCGCTCCACGCCGTCGACCGCGTCCGCGACGCCGCCATCCGGGCCGGCGTCCCGGTGCACGAGACGGTCGACCCGGCCCACCTCGCCGCCGTCGGGGTCGAACGGGTGCGCGTCGTCGGCCACCTGCCCGACGACATCAGGCGCGAACTCGTCACCGCAGGGCTCCACGTCGTCGACGATCCGGTGACGAACGACGGCCGACTCGAGCTCCGCCACGTCCTGCGCGAGCAGTCGGTCAGCCGGACGCTGCACCGCTTCGGGAACCTGGTCCAGACCGGCGACTGAACCCGACCATCTGCGCCATCAACTGGCAACAGGTGTGACCAGCAGTAGCATCGGGGCATGAGTGGTTCGACGAAGGCGCGTACGCCGTCCCGATGGAACGGCCTGAGCACCGAGGAGCGCCAGCGCGAACGCCGGCGCATGCTCCTCGATGCCGCGTACGAGCTCCTCGCCACCGAGGGGTCGTCGGGCACCACGGTGCGGGCCGTCTGCGGCCACGCGCGGCTCAACCCGCGCTACTTCTACGAGAGCTTCACCGACCTCGACGAGCTCGTCGTCGCCGTGTACGACGACGTCGTCACCCAACTGCGGACCCGCATCTCGACCCACATCGCGACGGCGCCCGACGAGGACGCGGCCATGCACGCCTCGGTGGCCGCCACCGTGCGGTTCGTCGACGAGGACCGGCGGCGGGGCCAGATCCTCTACGTCGAGGCGCTCGGCAACGAGGCGCTCAACGTGCGCCGCATCCAGACCGGGGTCGGGCTCGTCGAGGGCGTCCAGCGCGACCACGCCCGCCGGGGCGGCGGGCGCGGCGCCGACGAGGCGATCGGGCGCCTCGGCGCCGCGATCCTCGTCGGCGGCTTCACCGAACTGCTCGTCGCCTGGCTCGACGGGCGGATCGCGCTGAGCGCCGACCAGGTCATCGAGAAGGCGACCGCCATCTTCAACGGGATCCGCAACGAGACCCGTCGTCTCGCCGACGCCTGAGCCTCACGCGACATCCACTTGCGTTGACTTCCGGAACGGCTAGATTCTCCGTCCTGCCCGACCTGTCCGGCGGAGGCAGCCGTCCACTGCGGGCGGAGATCGAACCCATGGGAGTGGGCACATGTTCAGCGCATCGGGCGGCTTGCGGAGCCGCGCGTGGGTGACCGCGGTCGCCATCGTCCTCGCCGTCGCGTGCGTCGCGACGGCCGCACACGGCGTCGACCGTGCGGCTGCGGAGGAACCGGAGCCGGTCTTCCTCAGCCACGTCGGCCGTCCGGGCCACGCGGGCGTCTACGCCTGGGGCATGGCGACGGCCACCGACGGGTCGATCCTCGTCGGCGACTACTGGAACTACCAGATCCGGCGGTTCAGCCCCGGCGGCGACCTGCTCCAGACGTTCTCGGAGAAGGGCACGGACCCGGGCCAGAACATGGCCCCCCACGGCCTCGCCGTCGACCCCGCCAGCGGTGACATCTACGTCGCCGACCAGAACTGGCCGTGGAAGATCCACCGGTTCACCGCCGACGGCACCTTCCTGAACTCGATCGGCACGTTCCGCTACGGGATCACCACGCCGTACCCGTACGTGACCCGGGTGCAGGTCCTCTCCGACGGGACGCTCCTCGCGCTCAGCTCGCACAACGTGCCCTCGCTCGAGGGCTTCGCCCACAAGGTGCTGCGCTTCGCCCCCACCGGTGCGTTCCTCGGCGCGTGGGGCACGTTCGGGTCCGCGCCGGGCCAGCTGGAGCTGCAGCGCGGCTTCGTCGTCGGCCCCGGCGACGAGGTGTACCTGGGCGACGCCACGAAGCACGCCATCCAGGTGTTCACCTCGACCGGCACCTATCTCCGCACCATCGGCGAGGGCCGGTTCAACGGCGACATGCGTGGCCTGGCGATCGATGCCGACAACGGCTGGCTCTACGCGGTCGACGCCAACAACAGCGAGGTCGAGAAGTTCACGCTCGACGGCACGTACCTCGGCACGTTCGGCAGCGAGGGCACCGGCCCCGGGCAGTTCACCGACGGCGGACGCGAGATCACGGTCGGCCACGACCACCGGGTGTACGTCGCCGACTTCGGCGCCAACCGGGTCAACGTCTACGAGCCCGACGGCTCGCCCGTGGGCCACTTCCCCGACCCCGCCATCCAGCCCCCGCCCGGCGGGCTCAACCAGCCCCAGGACGTCGCGGTGTCGACCGACGGCTCGAAGATCTTCGTCGTCGACACCTACAACCACCGCGTCCACCGGTTCGCCGCCAACGGCGACGTCGACACGGTGTGGGGTGTCCGGTCGAGCACCGGCCCCGAGGCGATGAACTACCCGCGGGGCGCGACGGTCTTCCGCAACGAGGTCCTCGTGATGAACTCGCGCGAGGGCAACGTCAAGATCTACGACACCGCTGGCCGGTTCGTGCGGGAACTCGGGCAGTGGGGTCGCGATCCCGGCCAGACCAACCTCGCCCGTGGCATCCACACCGACGCCACCGGCCGCATCTACGTCGCCGACTCGAACAACCGTCGACTCCAGGTGTGGGACCGCGACGGCAACGTCGTCTTCACCGTGCCCTGTGGGGCCCCGCCGCCCCCGCCGCCCTCGATCGCGCTGCTCGCCGGCTGCACGGGCGTCGACACCGACTCCAAGGGCAACATCTACGCGGCCGCCCCCACCGAGCACACGGTGTACAAGCTCGCCCCCGACGGCACGCTCCTCGGCAAGTTCGGCACCAAGGGCAGTGCGCCGGGCCAGCTCCGCTCGCCCTACGACGTGGCCCTGCGCGGCAACCGGCTCTACGTCACCGAGTCGAACAACCAGCGGATCAGCGTGTTCACGCTCGCCGGCCAGTTCCTCGACACCTTCGGCACCCGCGGCGACGGCGACGGCCAGTTCGAGCAGCCGCGGGGCATCGACATCGACAATCACGGCCGGGTGTACGTGGTCGACGGGAAGCTCGAGCGGGTCTCGGTCTTCCAGCTGTAGCCGGGACGACGGCGGGAGCCGACGACCTGGTCGACGTCAGCCCGAGGCGACGTCGGCCAGGTCGTGTGGGCCGCTCGCCGGATAGCCCTTCGCGTCCCGGATCGCGGCACCCCACGGCTCGAGGATCGCGAGGAGACGGTCGAGGTCGTCGCCCAGCGCGTCGAGGAACGGCGCGCACTGACGGTCGGTGTCGACCTCGATCTGCTCCCGGAAGGCGTGTCCCGACTCGGTGAGGCGACCGTCGGCGAAGTGGCCGGCCTCGGTCAGGGCGGCCTCGGCGGCGTCGTAGTCGGCGTCGTTCCACATCCGGGTCCGCGAGTACGAGCGGGCGGGCAGTCCCCAGTAGCACTCGGACAGCAGCCCGATCCGGCAGGCGTCGAGGCCGGCGGTGGTCCAGGCGGCGATGTGGGCGTCGCCCCGGTACTCGCGCAGGCGGTCGGCCAGTCGCCAACAGTCGGCGAGGGCGTCGTCGAAGCGGTGCAGCGACTTCTGGCCGGCGTAGAGCGCCTTGCCGTACGGCTCGAGGTCGGCCTCGGCCCGCTCGAGCAGGGCGCGGGCCTCGTCGACGCCGTCGGGTGCGTCGCCGAGGATGCGGAGGAGTTGGCCGACCGCCCCGTCGTCCCGCGCGTCGCAGATGGTCTTGGCGTCGGACTTCTGCCAACCGGCGGTGACGATGGCCGTGACCATGTCGTGCTTGAAGACGCCGAACGCGGCGGCGACCAGTTCACCGGGCACCTGGCCCATGACCGAGCCCCGGCTGCAGAAGTACGACTCCATCTCCGGGGCGGCGACGCCCGCGAACTCGCCCATGCTGGGGCCGTAGCCGAGCGCCTCGTAGTTCCGGTGGCACTCCGGCGAGAAGTACACCTGCCCGGCGAACGGCTCGAGTGCGGCCGCGAGTGCTCGGGCCCGGGTGCTGATCTCGTCCATCTGGTTCCCCTCGTGTTCGTCGCCCGCCGATCTGGCTACGCGCGTTGCCAACCTAGCGGACGCGGTCGATGTCCTCAGCGGATGCGGTCGATGTGACGATTCACGACGTTCTCCAGCAACTCCTGGCGGCCCGACGGAGGCAACGGGTGCCGATCGTCGGCCAGGACACGGGCGTGCAGGGACGCGAGGGTCTCGGTGCCGTCGTCGATGGCCGCGCCGAGCGGGCTCAGCCAGCCCTCGTAGCGGCTGAACACGGCGGTCCCGAGCTCGCCGGACTCGACGAGCGAGGCGGCGACGAGAAGCGACTTGGCGAGTGTGTCGGCGCCGCCGATGTGCCCGTGGAACAGGTCGAGCGGGTCGGTGGACTGGCGCCGGAGCTTGGTGTCGAAGTTGAAGCCGCCCGTCCCCATCCCGCCGCCGACGAGGATCTCGTACAGGGCGAGGCTCATCTCCTCGACCGAGTGGGGGAACTGGTCGGTGTCCCAGCCGTTCTGCGGGTCGCCCCGGTTGGCGTCGACCGAGCCGAACACGCCGAGGGCGACGGCCTGGGCCACCTCGTGGTGGAACGAGTGCCCGGCCAGGGTGGCGTGGTTGACCTCGATGTTCACCCGGTACTCGTCGCGCAGGCTGTGGCGGTCGAGGAAGCCGGTGATGGCCGCGACGTCGTGGTCGTACTGATGCTTGGTCGGCTCGGCCGGCTTGGGCTCGATGAGGAGCGTGCCGGTGAAGCCGATGGCGTGCTTGTGCTCGGCGACGAGGTGCAGGAACCGGGCGTAGCGGCGCTCCTCGGCGCGCAGGTCGGTGTTGAGCAAGGTCTCGTAACCCTCGCGGCCGCCCCACAGCACGTAGTTCTCCCCGCCGAGGCGGTGCGTCGCCTCGAGGGCGTGGCACACCTGGGCGGCGGCGTGGGCGAAGATCTCGGGGTCGGGGCTGGTGGCGGCGCCGGCGGCGAAGCGCGGATCGCCGAAGATGTTCGCGGTGCCCCACAGCAGGCTGATGCCCGACGCCTCCATGCGGCGCCCGATCTCGTCGACCATCTCGTCGAGGTGCGTGCAGGACTCGGAGAAGTCGGCGCCGGCCGGGGCGACGTCGCGGTCGTGGAAGCAGAAGTAGGGGAAGCCGAGCCGCTCGAAGAACGCGAACGCGGCGTCGAGCTTGACGCGGGCGGCGTCCATCGGATCGAGGGCGGGGTCGTGCCACGGCCGGGCGAACGTCCCCTCCCCGAAGACGTCGCTGCCCGACCAGACGAAGCTGTGCCAGTAGCAGACGGCCAGCCGCAGGTGTTCGGCCATCGTGCGGCCGAGCACGACCCGATCGGCGTCGTACCACCGGTAGGTCAGCGGGTCGTCGCTGTCGGGGCCGGCGTAGCGAACGGGGGCGACGTCGTCGAAGATCGTCATCGCGCCATCCTCGCGCCGGCCGGTCCCGCCGTGCGGCGAGGGGCGCCGGTCAGGCGCAGGTGGCGGAGACCGTGCCCGGGAAGGTCTCGATGCCCTCGGTCAGTCCGTCGCGGAAGTGCTCGGTCGTGACCTCGACCCGGTCGCCGTCGACCGTGAAGTCGACGATGTCGCCGTCGACACCCTGGTTCGCCTCCCACGACAGGCTCGGGTCGCCGAAGCTGGCCACGTCCTCGAGCCCGATCGTCGAACCGGTCTCGTTCAGGTCGACGCTCAACTGGAGGCCGTCGTCGGTCAGGCCGATGAAGGCGAGGACCGAACCCTCGATGCCGACCTCGTCGCCCGGCGTGCACAGGATCGGGGCGAACGTCCAGGTCTCGTCGGCGATCGTGAGGGTCGCGCTGCCCGCGCCCTCGGCCGCGATGCGCGCCGCGAGGTCCTGGAGGAAGGTGTCGTCGGTCGATCCGGCGATCGGCGTGGTCGACCCCGTGCCGTCCGAGTCGTCCGTGTCGACGGTGCCGGGATCAGTCTCGGTTCCGGTGTCGGACGAGGTGTCGCCGACGGCGTCGGCACCCGGATCGTCGTCGTCACCGCACGCACCGAGCAGCGCGACGGCCGCGAGGACGATGGCGAGACGACGGAGACCCGGCGTGGAGCGCATGCGGAAACACTAGGTCCGGATCGGACACGGCCCCTCACGCGACGAGCGATCATCCGCACCCTCCGTGCAGGTGGAGCGGTCCACGGGTCCGGATCGGCGAAATCTGGTCCATCGGCGTGCTCCTCGGCCGCACGATGCCGCGCTGTGGGGGAGAATCGTCGCACGCGGGGGCGGGGAGTCGATCCCGACCGCGGCGCGGCGGGAGATTCCCGGCGCGCGCCCGACGATCCGGGAGGATCCATGCGACTTTCACGACTCAAGAAGACCGCGATGGCGACCGTGGCGGCGGCCGCGCTCGTGGCCGCACCGATGGCCGCCGGCGCCGACGACGGCGCCCCGAACTCCGGCGGTCTCGGCGCCGACGGCCTGACGCCGTTCCACGTGTTCAGCAGCAGCCAGGACGGCGGCACCCGGGTCCAGCTCAGCACCGACGGCAACATGTACGGCTTCGAGGGCCCCGCCGGCTACGAGCACATCAACACCGGCGGCGTCCACGAGGGCTACGTGATCTGCTACACGGTCGGCGGCGTTGCCAAGGTCGCCTACGACAGCGGGGCCGGCGCGAGCGGCATGGGGGCGACGACGTCGGCCTCGTCCTCGTCCACCGGTGCGACCTTCGTCCGCCGGACCGCGGACAACGCCATCCAGCTGCGCCAGCAGTTCACGTTCCGGGGCGTCGAGAAGCGGGTCTTCATCCAGAATACGCTGCGCAACACGTCGGGCCAGCCGATCACCGACATCACGTTCCGACGGATCGTCGACTTCGACACC
This sequence comes from Acidimicrobiales bacterium, assembly GCA_041984725.1. Classification (GTDB taxonomy): domain Bacteria; phylum Actinomycetota; class Acidimicrobiia; order Acidimicrobiales; family Salinilacustritrichaceae; genus Salinilacustrithrix. The sequence continues at coordinate 8,782 of JBHIXO010000121.1, forward strand.
GACACGGGCGGCGCCAACGGCTGGACGAGCTTCGTGAACTGGCACGCCTCCACGAGCGTCGACAGCATCCACGTCTGGTCCGACCCGGCCGACGCTCCCGCCGGCCTCGAGGCCCACGGCATGATGCTGCGAGCCATGCGCGGCGGCCAGAGCCGCTTCGCGCAGCAGGGTGGTTCTCCCGGCAGCTGCCCGGCCACGCCGGGCAACACCACGCCGGTCGTGACCGACGTCTTCACGAGCATGGACTTCCAGCTCGGCGGCCTCCCGATCGGCTCGAGCAAGAGCGTGAAGGTGGACTACTTCCGCACCTGATGCCGAACCGGTGACACGCCACCGGCGTGAGCGCCGCTGATCGACGACCGGCCGGGCCCGCTGGGTCCGGCCGGTCGCGCGTCCGGGCTCCCGTCGCGCCGGCGGTAGCGTCGTCGCACCGGCGGGGCGGTAGCTCAGTGGTCAGAGCGCGGCACTCATAATGCCTTGGTCGTGGGTTCGATCCCCACCCGCCCCACGCACCGGTCCGGCCGGCCCACCTCGCCGCCGACATCGAACAGGTGTTCGGCTAGGGTGTTCGGCAGTGGACCACCACGAGGTCGAACGTCTCCGCCGCTCCGTCGTCATGCTCCAACCCGACGCGTGGGCACTGCGCCGCGAGGACGCCAACCGCCTCCTGCTCCGCCTGGCCGAGCTCGAACACCTCGTCGCCGAGCTCCGGGCCCGCCTGGTCGAACTCGAGTGACCGGGCGTCCGCTGGCCTGCGGGTGTGTGGCTCCGGGGGTGGGGCTCGAACCCACGACCCACTGATTAACAGTCAGTTGCTCTGCCAGCTGAGCTACCCCGGAAGGAAGGGGAGACAGTAGCAAGCCTCCCCCGCGGCGAAGAACCTGCATCCGCCCGGTCGGGGCGACGTCGATCAGGTCTCGAGGTAGTCGCGGAGCTTCTCGGAGCGGTGGGGGTGGCGCAGCTTGGCGAGCGTCTTGGACTCGATCTGGCGGATGCGCTCGCGGGTGACGCCGAACTCCTGGCCGACCTGTTCGAGGGTGCGGGCCTGGCCGTCCTCGAGCCCGAACCGCAACCGCATGACGGCCTGCTCGCGCTCGTTCAGCTCTTCGAGCGCTTCGAGCACCGCCTGGTTGAGCAGCTTGCGGGCCGCGGCCTCGGCCGGGGCGTCGGCGTTCACGTCACCGATGAAGTCGGCCAGGTTGGAGTCGTCCTCCTCGCCCACCGGCGAGTCGAGCGAGAGCGGGTCCATCGAGATGCGCTGGATCTCGCGCACCCGCTCGGGGGTGAGGTCGGCCCGCTCGGCCAGCTCCTCGACGGTGGGCTCGCGCTCGAGCTCCATCAGCATCTGGCGCTGGATGCGGTGCACCTTGTTGATCGACTCGACCATGTGGACCGGGATGCGGATCGTGCGGGCCTGGTCGGCGATGGACCGGGTGATCGCCTGGCGGATCCACCACG
>JBHIXO010000122.1:0-10079 GCA_041984725.1 Acidimicrobiales bacterium
TGCAATCGGCAGGTTTCACGCTCGCCGAGCCGACGGAGGCGCACATCTGCTGCGGCTCGGCGGGGACCTACAACCTGCTGCAGCCCGAGCTGGCGGGGCGGCTGCGGGACCGAAAGGTGGGAAACCTCGAGGCGACGGCGCCCGACGTCGTCGGCGGCGAATTCGTCGTCGGGCGCACCGTCGAACCGCTCGACCTGCCGGCGGGCGCGCCCCTGCCCGACGACCACCTCGTCGCCCTCCGGCTCGACGACAACGGCGGCGATCCGGCCGTCGGCACGCTCGTGGTGCTCGACGCCGACGACGGGAGCGTCGTCCGGACCCTCGTCACCGGCCTCGGGTCGGCGGAGGGAGGGGCCTACCACCTCGCCCTGACCCCCGACCGCGCGACCGTGCTCTACAGCTACGGCACGTCGGCCTGCACGACCCGGATCGAGGCGGTGGCGGCCGACGGTTCGACCGACGCCGTCGACGTCCTCGACGGCAACCAGGCCACGGTCTCCCGCGACGGCACCTGGATCGCGCTCGACCCCCGCAACTCCTGCGAACCGCTGGACCAGATCGAGCTGATCCCGCTGGCGGGCGGCGACACGCTGCTGTTCGGCGAAGGTGGCGCCCCGCTGTCGGGGATCACCGACCCAGCGCTCGGCTCCGCGGGTGGGCTCGTCGATCTGGCCTTCGCCGACGACCAGCGGCTCGTCTACGTCGTGAGCGGGGGTGCGGCACCGGAGGCCATGTCGACCCACCTGCTCGACCTGTCCGACGCCACCAGCCGGGGCCTCGCCGGAACGCCGGTCGGTACGACGTTCTCGTCACTGGAGCCCTACGGCCCGGGCGGGGTCTCGGCCATCGCGACGTGCTGCGGTGCCGGTGGCGACCGGCGCAACCTCACCGTCTTCCTCCCGAACGGCGATCCCGAGGACGTGCCGCTCACCGACGCAGAGGTCGGCGTGGCGTATCTCAAGCCGGGGTACGGCGTCGTCGCGGTCCGGAACCTCGCACCGGAGTCCGAGCTGCGGATCGGCGGGGTGGTCGTGGCCGGCATCACCCACGTCGCCGGCTGACGCCGGGGGCCGGGTGGACGGGGAGCATGACGGTGAACCGGCACCCCGGTCCGTCGTTGGCCACCGAGATGGTGCCCCGATGGGCGTCGACGAGCCCCTTCGCGATCGCCAGTCCGAGCCCACCGCCCTGGTGCTCGCCCGCCGTGCGGGCGAGGTCGCCGCGGAAGGCGAGGTCGAACACCCGGTCGAGGTCGTCGTCGGGGATGCCGCCGCACCCGTCGCTCACCGCAACGCGCACGGCGTCGCCCTCCAGGGCCGTCGCCACCTCGATCCGCCCGCCCGCCGGCGTGTGCCGGATGGCGTTGTCGAGGAGGTTCCGCACGACGCGGACCATCTCCGACGGGGCGAGCTCGAGGGTGGGGTCGGGGTCGGGTCGGTCGCCGAGCAGGACGACGCCCTTCGCCTGGGCGAGCGGCATCGCGCCGGCGACCGCCTCCTCGATGACGTCGCCGACCGGCACCCGTTCGAGGCGCAGATCGACCGCCCCCGCCTCGATGCGGCTGAGCTCGAACAGGTCGTCGACGAGGCGGGCGAGGCGCTCGGTCTCGGCCCGCATGGTCGCGTGGTAGCGGCTGACGTCGCCGGGGTCGGTGACGACGCCGTCCTCGAGCGCCTCGACCATCGCCCGGATCCCCGAGAGCGGGGTGCGCAGGTCGTGGGACACCGCGGCGACGAGTTGGCGGCGGGCGGTGTCCATGGCGCGCTCGCGCTGGCGGGCGTCGTCGAGCCGGGCCGAGGCGGTCGCCAGCTCCTCGGCGAGCCGCCGGAGTTCGTGGGCGACCGGCACCTCGCCGACGAGCAGGACGTCGCCGTCGCCGAGCCGGCGGGCGAGGTCCTCGAGGTCGCGGCTGGCGGTGCCGATCCGCGACCCGAAGGCGGCCGCGAGCACGACCGCCACCGTCGTCGACGCGGCGAGCACGACGAGGAGCGCGCCGAGGTCGTGGGACGACACGAACATCGCGCCGGCGGCGAGGACGATCCCGACCGTGGTGCCGAGCACGGCGACGAGGGCGACGGCGACCGCCTGGGCCCGCAGCGATGCTCGCCGCATCGCCCGCAGGAGCAGGCCGCCGGTGGCCGCCGCGGCGGTTGCACCGCCCGCCGCGTAGCCGAGCAGTGCGGTCGTGTCCCGGCCGGGGATGTCCATCGCCCACGCGGTCGCGACGGTCAGCAGGCCGCCGACGACGAGGACGACGAAGGGGGCGGCGCGGTTCACGGCTCGAACCGGTAGCCGACGCCCCACACCGTGGCGAGGTGCCGGGGCTCGCCGGGGTCGTCCTCGACCTTCTCCCGCAGCCGGCGCATGTGGACGGTCACGGTCGACGTGTCGCCGTACGAGTAGCCCCAGACGTTCTCGAGCAGCTCCTCGCGACGGAACGCCCGGTTCGGGTGCCGCATCAGGAAGGCGAGCAACTCGAACTCGCGGGCGGTGAGCGAGATGACCTCGTCGCGGCGGCGGACCTCGCGGGCGACGACGTCGACGACGAGGTCGCCGGCCTCGAGCACCGGGCTCGCCCCGGCGGCGACCTTCTCGACGGACGCCTCGACCCGGCGGAGCACCGCCTTCACCCGCGCGACGAGCTCGCGCGGCGAGAACGGCTTGGTGATGTAGTCGTCGGCGCCCATCTCGAGACCGACGACGCGGTCGGACTCGTCGCCGCGGGCGGTGAGGAAGATCACCGGGACGGGGGCGAGGGCCCGCAGGCGGCGGAAGATCTCGACGCCGTCGAGCCCGGGGAGCATGAGGTCGAGGAGGACGAGGTCGGGCGGCGAGGCGAGGATCGCGTCCAGCGCCTCGGCGCCGTTGCGGTGGCTCCTGACGCCGAAGCCCTCCTTGTCGAGGTAGCGCTCCACGACCTCGGCGATGGCCATGTCGTCCTCGACGACCACGACGCGGGGCGCTGCTTCCACCCCCGGAAGGGTACGAGGCCGACTCGCGCGGTGAGCGTCCGGACTCCCCCGTTCCCGACTTCGTAAGGCGTCGGTCCGCCCGGACAGGTGGCACGATGCCGGGAGATGGATCCGACCGCCGACGCCGCCACGACCATCAAGGCCTTCGACGAGCTCACACCACGCGAGCTGCACGACCTGCTGCGCCTGCGGGCGCAGGTCTTCGTGCTCGAACAGGACTGCGTGTACCTCGACCTCGACGGCCGCGACCCCGAGCCCGGCGTGGAGCACGTGTGGGTCGCAGTCGACGACCACGTCGCCGCGGTCGCCCGGATCCTGCCCGAGCCGGACGGCGCCTTCTCGGTGGGGCGCATCGTGACCGACCCGGCACACCGGGGCCGTGGCCTCGCCGCCCGGGTCGTGCGCGATTCGCTCGACCGCGTCCGGGCGCGGGGCGGCTCGACGGTCCAGATCGGCGCGCAGGCGCAGTTGACCGGGTGGTACCGGTCGCTCGGCTTCGAGGTCGCCGGCGACCGCTATCTCGAGGACGGCATCCTCCACGTGCCCATGGCCCAGGAACTGGCCCCGTGACCCTCGTCCCGCTCGACACCGGCATCCACGCCTGGCTCGCCGACACGCCCGGCGACGGGCACCCCAACGCCGGCATGGTCGTCGACGCCGACGCCGCCACCGTCGTCGACACGCTGTGCACGACCACGCAGGCGACCCGCTTCCGGGAGGAGATCCTCGCCGCCGACCTTCGGGTGCGCCGCACCGTGCTCACCGCCTCGACGATCGAGTGCGTCGGAGGCACGTCGGTCTTCATCATGTCGGGCATCTACGGACGGCGGCAGACGTCGGTCCACCTCGACCAGCCGCCGACGCCCGAGGTCTACCGGCGCCTCTTCCCCGCCGTCGCCGGCGAGTTCGACGACGAGTTGGTCACCAAGCCGGTGTCGCACATCGTGCAGGAGACGGTGCAGCTCACCCCCGCGGTCACGCTGCACCCCTTCCACGGCGCGCAGGAGGAGAACCTGGTGGCCGTCGTCGGCGGGGCCGGCATCGCGTTCGCCGGGGCCATGGCCAGCTTCGGCGTCACCCCGTGCTGCTACCAGGGCGATCCCGGCGGCTGGGCCGACGAGCTCGACCGGCTGCTCGACCTCGCTCCCGTCATCGTGCCGCTGCACGGGACGGTCGGCGGGGAGGAGGAGGTGCGCGAGCTCCAGGGCTACCTGCGGGCCTGCGTCGCGGCGAACGGCGACCCGGCCCGCATCGCCGCCGGTCCGTGGGACTCGTGGACGCAGCGCCACCACGACGAGGTCAACGTCGAGCGGGCCGCCATGCTCGCCCGCGGCGACACGACCATCCCGCCCAGCATGCTGCGCCGGGCGGGGGTCGCCTGAGCCTCACGCGGTCGACATCACCACGAACCGCTCGGCCAGACGGCCGTCCTCCCAACCGGCGTCGCGGGCGTTCGCACCGTTCCACTCGCGGATGCGGGCGTCGATCCCCTCCGGGTCGGTCATCTGGCTCTCGTGACAGCGGAGCGCGGCGACCTTGCGGTCGATCACGTCGGTGATGTCGACGAAGCGCTCGCCCTCACCGCCGCCCATGATCCACAGCTCGCCGACCGACCACGCCTCGAGCCCCTCGTCGACGAGCTCGGTGAAGGTGAACGGGTTGCGGGCGTCCGGGTAGACCGCGCAGCAGGCGGCCTCGGCGGCCGCGAGGTGGTCGGGGTGGTTGCGGTAGACGCTGTCGAGCGTGCGCAGCGGCGACTGCGTGACGACCCGCTGGGGCCGGACCCGACGGATGACCCGCGAGATGTCGCGCCGCAGGTCGAGCGAGACCTCGAGTCGCCCGTCGGGGTACCCGAGGAAGTGGAGCTCGTCGACGCCCACCTGCTTGGCGGCCCGGGTCTGCTCCTCACGGCGGATGCCGGCGATCGCCGACCGCGGGACGTCGGGGTCGAAGCCACCGGCATCGCCGTCGGTCACGATGCAGTAGGCGACCTCGATGCCCGCATCGGTCCACGTCGCCACCGAACCGGCCGCCCCGAAGTCCACGTCGTCGGGGTGGGCCGTCACCACCAGGATCCGTTCGATCTCGTCCTCGCGCAGCATCCGGCCAGGCTACGAGCCCCACCCCCGGAACTGGCAGGACGAACGGAACACCCGCCGCCCCCAACCGGAAACTGGCAGGACGAGCGGAACACCTGCCGCCCTCCCACTCGGAAACTGGCAGGACGAGCGGAACGACCGCGACGTCCGGCGCGTTCCGCTCGTCCTGCCAGAAGCGGAGACGGGTCACCCACGCGTTCCGCTCGTCCTGCCAGAAGCGGGGACGGGTCACCCACGCGTTCCGCTCGTCCCGCCAGAAGCGGGAGTCTCCGCCGGAGCGGGGTCACGTCGGGGCGGGGCGCCTCTAGCCTGGTCCCATGTCGATCTTCGGGCGCAGCAAGATGACGATGGTGTCGCGTGACGACGCACTCCCCGGCCGGGACCAGCAGATGCCGGTCGCCGAGCGCCACGTCGTGCTCGGGACCCCCATGACCGGTCCCTGGCCGGACGGTCACGAGGTGCTGTTCGTCGCGATGGGGTGCTTCTGGGGGGCCGAGCGGATCTTCTGGCAGCTCGACGGCGTCCACTCCACGGCGGTGGGCTACATGGGCGGCTGGACCACCAATCCCACCTACGAAGAGACCTGTACCGCCCGCACGGGTCACACCGAGTCGGTCCAGATCGTGTTCGACCCGGCCGTCGTCTCGGTCGACGAGCTCATGAAGGCGTTCTGGGAGAACCACGATCCGACGACCCCCAACCGCCAGGGCAACGACGTCGGGACGCAGTACCGGTCGGCGGTCTACCCGACCACCCCGGCGCAGCTCGCGGCGGTCGAGGACTCCCGCGACCGCTATCAGCGGGCCCTGACCGAGGCCGGGTTCGGCGAGATCTCGACCGAGATCGCCCTGGCCGACGACGCCGGCGACGGCGTCTTCTACTACGCCGAGGACTACCACCAGCAGTACCTCGACAAGCACCCCGGCGGCTACTGCAACCACGGCTACTGCCAGGTCGGCTACCCCGCCGACGAGCACGGCCAGACGCCGTCGAGCGTCACCCTGCCCGAGACCTGACCGGGGTACCGTCCGGCTCGTCGTCGATCCCCTGGCGACGGCACCGGCGACGAGCGAGGAGGTCGGCGCCCTGCTCCGTGTCCTGGCCGTCGGGCCGGTCGAGATCGATCCCCACGAGGAGCTGGCGAGCACCACGGTCGCGCGGACCGGGAACGAGGTGCTCGAACTGCTCGGCGACGTCCGACCCGACGTGCTGGTGCTGTCGCACCACCCCGACACCGCCGTCGTGGACCGGCTGTTGCGCCTCGTCGCCGAGCAGTCGCCGACGACCGTCCGGGTCGTCCAGCACGCACCCGATGCCGACGACGACCCCGAGCTGCGCCCCGCGGCCCACCTCGGCCTCCCCGACCCGGCGACGAACGCCGACGTCGAGCGCATGCTGCTGCGCGCGTCGGCGATGCGGGGCGGGCTCGACCCCGGCCTGCTGGACACGGTCCTGCGCCGGATCGACGGGCTCCCCGGTGTGCCCGCGGTCTGGGCGGAGCTCACGAGGCGGCTCGACGACCCCGAGGTGCCGGTCGGCGAGGTGGCCGGGATCATCGGGCGCGACATCGCGCTGACCGCCGAGGTCCTCCGGCAGGCCAACGCCGCCCACATCGCCGGACCCCGCGAGATCAGCGACCTCGACGAGGCGGTCGTCAAGCTCGGCTTCTCGCTGATCCGGTTGCTCGTGCTCAACGCGGAGACCGCCCGACTCTTCGACGGTGCGTCCCGGGGCGGGTTGTCGGTCCGCAAGCTGTCGAACGAGTCGCTCGAGTGCGCCGCGCTCGCCGCCTCGCTCGTCACCGATCGCAGCCGCCGCAACGAGGCGTTCATCGCCGGGATGCTGATGGAGGTCGGCCAGCTCGTCCTCGCCAGCGCGCTCGGCGAGGACTACCGGACCGTCCGCGACCTGGCGAAGCGCCGCAGCTGGTCGGTCCAGGACGCCGAGGCCGTGACGTGGGGCGTCACGCACGCCGAGGTCGGCGCGCAACTGCTCCTCGCCTGGGGGCTCCCGGAGTCCGTCGTGCTCGCCGCCGCCCGACACCATCGCCCGGCGGATGACGACCGGCGCCACGCCGCCCCCGCCCACCTCGACCCGACCGCCGCAGCGGTCGAGGCGCGAGCCCGGCTCGACGACCCGAGCCGGGCCACGACCGCGGTCCTGCCAGATCCGGTCCCGACCGGACCTGCGGCGACGACGACCCCACGGCGCCGGCGCCGCACCCTGCGCGCCGACCGCGACCGCTGACCCGGTCAGGCCGTGTTCGCGATGCCGCCGTCGACGACGATCGTCTCCCCGCACAGGTAGGTCCCGGCCCGGCTCGCCAGGTAGATCGCCGCGCCGGCCATGTCATCGGGTCGCCCGATGCGTCGCGCCGGAACCGAGGCGGCGACAGCGTCGCGACCCTCCTCGCTGCCGAGCACGAACGCCATCATCTTCGACTCGAACGGCCCGGGCGCGATGGCGTTCACCAGCACGTGGTCGCGCACCAGCCGGTGGGCGAGGTGGTGGGTCAGGTGCAGGACGGCGGCCTTCGTCGCCGAGTAGGCGTAGTTCTCCATCGCCGGCACCTTGAGGCCTTCGATGGACCCGACGTTGATCACGCGGGCCGGGTCGTCCGCGGAACCGGCCGCCCGGAGCGCGGGGAGGAACGCCTGTGTGAGCAGGAAGACCCCCTTCACGTTGATGCCGAACACCTTGTCGAACGCGTCGGCGGGGTACTCGTCGATCGGGGCACCCCACGTCGCCCCGGCGTTGTTCACGAGGACGTCGAGCCGGTCGGTCCGCTCCCCGACGGCGGCGACGAGCGTGGCGATCCCCTCCTCGGTCGACAGGTCGGCGGGGACCGAGACGCACGTGCCCTTCTCGCCGAGCTCGGCCGCGGTCTGGTCGCACTGCTCGGCCTTGCGCGCCGAGATGTAGACGGTGGCGCCTGCATCGACGAAGCCCTCGGCGATCATGCGGCCGATGCCCCGGCTGCCGCCGGTCACCACCACGTGCTTGCCCGCCACGCCGAACAGTCGATCGAGGATCTCGGTCATAGCGGCAACCTAGCCACGTTGACCGCGGGTCAGCATGGCTAGGTTGCGGCCATGATCCGACTCAGCGTCTACTACCCGAAGTCCGACAGCGGGACCTTCGACCACGACTACTACAAGGCCTCGCACGTGCCGCTCTGCCTCGACGCGTGGGGCCTCGACGCCTCGGCGGCCCAGATCGACAAGGGCCTCGACGGTCCGTACGAAGCCGCCGTCCACTTCACCTTCGACTCGATGGAGGCGCTGGGCGCCGCGATGCAGAGCGAGAAGATGCCGGCCGTCATGGCCGACCTCCCGAACTACACGACGCTCCAGCCCGTGATGCAGACGAGCGAGATCGTCGGCTGACGACGGTCGCCGGGGGTCAGCTCTCGCGCCGGCCGATCGCGAGGTAGCGGATCCGGCGAGAGACGTTGACCGCGTGGTCGCCGAGGCGCTCGTAGAACCGCCCGACGAGCGTGGCGGCGACCACCCACTCGGCCGGCACCTGCTCGGTCGCCTCGTCGACGAAGCGCCGGTGGAGCCGGTCGAGGTCGTCGTCGATGCGATCGAGCTCGTCGGCCGCGCCGGGGTCGTGCTCGGCGAACGCATCGAAGGCGCGGCGCCACATGACGACGCAGAGGTCGCCCATGTCCTGGACCGCGCCGCGCAGCGGCGGCGTGAGGTGCTGGCCGAAGCCACGGGCCGTCTCGGCGGCGATGTGGCCGGCGAGATCGCCGCTGCGCTCGAGCTCGGGCACGATGCGGGTGACGGTCATCAGGTAGCGGAAGTCGGCGGCCACGGGCGCCTCGAGCAGCATCTGCTGCTCGACGGTCACCTCGATCTCTCGTTCGAGATCGTCGATCGCGGCGTCGCCGGCGACGAGCCGTTCGGCGGCCTGGCGGTCGTCGGCGAGCAGCACCGACGTCGCGCCGGCGATGCCCTCGAGGACGAGGTCGAACTGCTTGCGGACGAGGCGGTCGATGGCCTCGAGGTGCGTCGTGAACTGATGGCGGATGTCGCTCGGCTCGTCGTACACGCGGCCGACGGTACCCCGCCCCGACCCCACCGGGACCGATGAGGCGACCCGGTCGGGGTCAGAGATCGAGGCCGAGCACGGCCAGCCCCTGGAGTGCGCCGATGGCCGCACCGAGCGCCCCGCCGACCACGACGAGGATCCACTCGTCCTCCTCGAAGATGCCGCGCAGCATCCGCTCGAACTGGGCTTTCTCGAGCGCACCGAGCCGATCCTCGATCAACTCCTCCAGCCGCAGCGTCTCGGCGAGGTGGGCCTCGATGGTGGGCTGGACGGTCGGCGTGAGCACGAAGGCCCGGGCGAGGAACGTGTCGACGAGCTGTCCGAGCTGGTCGTCGGTCGGTTCGGTCCCGCCCGTGACCATCGCGACCATCGGTGCGACCGAACGGAGCTCGCCGATCGCCGTGGTCCGCACCTCGGTCAGCAACGTGGGGAGGCCGGCGCCACCGAGCAGGGTGCCCAGGAGCTTCTCGGGCGTGAAGATCTCGCGGGCACTGATCTTCCCGTAGTCGGCGGCGATCTCGGGCTGCCGCTTCGGGAACATGCCCTGGTACTCGAACAGCCCGAGGTACCTCGTGGGCTCCAGCGGCCGGAAGATCATCTGGATGGCGAGCCAGTTGGTGCCGAGGCCGACGATGCCACCGACGATGGGCATGGTCCACCACACGCCGAACACGCCGTAGAGGGCGACCTGGATCAGGCCGACCACGAAGCCGAGGATGCCGCCGTAGATCTCGACGAAGCGCAGCTCCTTGCCGCCGATCTCCTGGGCGACGCGGGCGAGGCGGGCCGTGTTCGGGCCGGTGAGCTCCTGTACGACGAGCGCCTCGAGGTCGAGCAGCTCGCCGAGTCGGGGTCCGAGCTCGCCCATCGCCCGGTCGCGCTCGGCGGCGTCCGCGCTCTTGAGCTTCCTGGCAGCGGCGTGCAGCGACATCGTTCCTCGGCGGCGAAGGGG
>JBHIXO010000123.1:0-10066 GCA_041984725.1 Acidimicrobiales bacterium
CTGCGCTACGGCGAGGGCGACGACGACCGCGAACTCGAGTTCCGCTGCGTCGGCACCCGCTGGTCGGCGCGGGAACGGGCGCTCGGCGAGCAGCTCGGCGACTGGGTGGTGCGCTAGTGCTCATCCTCGGCATCTCCACGTCGACCAAGCAGGTGGGGTGCGCCATCGGCGGCCACGAGGGCGTGCTCTCGTCCTCGCACAGCGCCCGGGGCAAGCGCCACGCCGAGCTGCTGGTCCCCGCCATCGACCACGTCCGGCGCCAGGCGCGCGTCGAGCTCGACGAGATCTCCGTCGTGGCGCTCGACATCGGACCCGGGTTGTTCACGGGCCTGCGCGTCGGCATCGCGGCCGGCAAGGCCATCGCCCACGCCCGGCGCGTCCCGGTCATCGGCATCTCGAGCCTCGACCTGCTCGCCTGGCCCGTCCGCCACACCGACCGCGAGATCGTCGCCGTCGTCGACGCCCGCCGCGGCGAGGTCTTCTACGCCCGCTACCGACCCACGCCGGGTGGCGTGCAACGGCTGTCCGAGCCCGCAGTGTGCAAGCCCGAGGAGCTGCGCGCCGAGATCCAGGCCACCGACGCCGACTACCTGCTCGTCGGCGACGGGGCGTTGCGCCACGTCGAGCTCTACGAGGACATCGTCCGGGTCGAGATCGCCGAGCAGTTCCTCGCCTTCCCCAACGCGGCGTCGCTCGTGCAGCTGGCCCACGCGCGGGCCATCCGCGAGGACTTCGTCCAGCCCTGGCAGCTCGAGCCGCTGTACCTGCGGGCGCCCGACGCGGCCATCAACTGGTCGACGCGCGACGGAGCCCGCTGATGGCGATCGACGAGCGCGACGCCCGGATCGCCGGCGACGGCGGACGCGACCCCGACGCCGTGATCCGGCTCGAGCCGATGCGGCGGCGCCACCTGCGCGGCGTCCTGCGCATCGAAGAGGCGGTCAACCCGCGACCCTGGTCGCTGAGCCTGTTCCTGTCCGAGCTGCGCTACACCGACTCCCGCGCCTACGTCGTCGCCCGGCTCGGCCACGACCTCGTCGGGTACGCCGGGCTGATGCTCGTCGCCGGCGACGGCCACATCACCAACGTCGGCGTCGACCCGGCCCGCCGGCGGCTGGGGGTGGCCTCGGCGATGCTGCTCGCCCTCGTCCACCGGGCCCTCGACGAGGGCGCCGAGGCGCTGACCCTCGAGGTCCGCATGTCGAACACCGGCGCGCAGGACCTGTACCGCCGCTTCGGGTTCGCCCCGGCCGGGGTCCGCAAGAACTACTACGCCGACGCCAACGAGGACGCCCTGATCATGTGGGCGACCGAGATCGATTCCCCGACCTACCGCGAGCGCCTCCGCGTCATCGAGGCCGAGCTCCCGTACCCCGTGCTCCTGGAGGGAACGTGACCGACGCCGGTCCCGACACCGCCCGCTCGGCCCCGCTCGCCGGCCTGGCCCCCGACGCCCACCTCGTGCTCGGCATCGAGACGTCGTGCGACGAGACGGCCGCGGCGGTCGTGCGCGACGGCAGCGTGCAGCTCTCCTCGGTGATCTCCAGCCAGGTCGACAAGCACGCCCGCTACGGCGGCGTCGTGCCCGAGATCGCGTCGCGCGCCCACGTCGAGATGCTCAACCCGGTCATCGCCGAGGCCGTCGTGCAGGCCGGCGTCGCCGACCAGGAGATCGACGCGGTCGCCGCCACGTACGGGCCCGGCCTCGTCGGGTCGCTGCTCGTGGGCGTCTCGGCGGCCAAGGCCCTCGCCCTGGTCTGGGACGTGCCCTTCGTCGCCGTCAACCACCTCGAGGCCCACCTGTACGCCTCGCTGCTCGAGGACCCGACCTTCGAGCTGCCCGTCGTGGTCCTGCTCGTGTCCGGTGGCCACACCATGCTCGTCCACTGGGAGTCGCACGGCGTCTACAACGTCCTCGGCGGCACCATCGACGACGCCGCGGGCGAGGCCTACGACAAGGTGGCCCGCTTCCTCGGCCTCGGTTACCCCGGCGGCCCCGCCATCGACCGCATCAGCATCGACGGCGACCCCGAGGCGTTCGCCTTCCCGCGGGCGCTGCAGGACCGGCCCTACGACTTCTCGTTCTCGGGTCTGAAGACATCGGTCGTGAACCACGTCCGCAAGCACCCCGACTCCACCACCGAGGACGTCGCCGCCTCGTTCCAGGAGGCCGTGGTCGACGTGCTCGTCGCCAAGACCCGCCGGGCCGCGGCCGACGTGGGCGCGAAGGGCATCGCGATCGGCGGCGGCGTCGCGGCCAACTCGCGGCTGCGGGAGCAGATCCTCACGGCCTGTGCCGACGACGGCTTCGCCGCCTACCTACCCGACCGGGCCAACTGCACCGACAACGCGGCGATGGTGGCCTCGGCCGGGTGGTGGCGACTCCAGGCCGAGGGCCCGTCCTCGCTCGACACGGGCGCCGACCCCAACCTGGGTCTCTAGGAGCTACTTCTCCTCGTCGCCGCCGAGCGCCTTGCGGGCGGCGTCGTCGACCTTCTCGAGCTTGTCGGTGAGCTTGCCGCCGGTCTTGTCGTCGATCATGTCGGTGGCCTTGTCGACCCCGTCGGCGATCTTGTCGCCGTGCTGGTCCTTCAGGTCCTCGATCTTGTCCTCGTTGTCCTTGACGAGCTTCTTGGCCTTGTCGAACAGACCCATGGGGCCACCTCTCTCTTCCGGATGTGGGGGTCCACTCCTAACACCTCCGGGTCACCCATCGCGTCCGCGCCGGTAGCGTCCGAGCCATGACGGGCACGAAACCCAGCATCGGCATCCAGCTGCACCCCCAGGCGACCTCGCTCGGCGACCTGCGCGCCGCGGCGCGTGCAGCCGACGAACTCGGGGCCGACTCGATCTGGGTCTGGGACCACTTCTTCCCGCTGTACGGCCCGGCCGACGCCGCCCACTTCGAGTGCTACACGACCCTCGCCGCCCTGGCCGTCGATACGGCGAACGCGCGCCTCGGTGCGCTGGTGACCTGCAACAGCTACCGCAATCCCCACCTGCTCGCCGACATGTCCCGCACGATCGACCACCTGAGCGACGGACGCTTCACGCTCGGCATCGGGTCGGGCTGGTTCGAGCGCGACTACGACGAGTACGACTACGAGTTCGGGACCGCGGTCGGGCGGTTGCGCGCCCTCGAGCGCGACCTGCCGACGATCAAGGAGCGACTGGCCGCCCTCGAACCCGGTCCCGTCGGCCCGCTCCCGATCCTGATCGGCGGGGGCGGCGAGAAGCTGACGCTGCGCCTCGTCGCCGAGCACGCCGACGGCTGGAACTACTTCGGCAACCCCGAGGAGTGGGCGGCCAAGAACCGGGTGCTCGACGAGTGGTGCGAACGCGTCGGCCGCGACCCGAGAGCCGTCGAGCGCACGGTGGCCATCGATCCCGGCGCGGCCGGGCGGGTCGGCGAGTACGCCGAGGCCGGCGCCGACCATGTGATCCTCATGCAGGGCCCGCCCTTCGACCTGGAGCCCCTCGCCACGGCGCTCGGCGCCCGCTGACGCGTTGTCCGGCGATCCCGGGGCCCGGCTCGACGCGGGCGAGGTCGACCTCGCGTCGTTGATCCTGGCCCGCAACGACGCACACCCCGACGGCGACTGGTGGTTCGACCCGCGGACCGGGGCGTGCCTCTACCACGGCATCGACGACGACGCCGACCTGCCGGATCTCGTCGAGGGTGTGCACGTCGTCGTGCCCCACGACCCCCAGCCCCGCGGCGACGTCGAGGCGTTCTTCGACGTGGCCGCCGATGCCGGGGTCCCCGACGACGAACTCGCCCGGCTGTGGGACGCCCTGCGCGGCAAGGGCGGGCTCCGGCGCTTCCGCGAGCTGGTCGGGCGCACGTCGGCCGCCGAGGTGTGGTCCGACCACACGTACCGGCGCGAGGGGGTCCGCGCCCTCGACTGGCTGATCGCGCGCGACCTCGTCGACGTCGACTCGGCCCGGCGACTCGCCGCCGACCTCGCCCGGTAGCGTCGACGTTCCATGCCACCGGACGAACCCGACGGCGACGATGCGAGCCCCGCCCCGCAGGGCCCCCGCCGCGAACCGACCGGCAGCGTGCCGACCGTGCGCATCCGGCTCGACGACTTCCTGGCCGGCGACCCGGCCCTGCCGGTCGCGTACCTCCTCGTCGTGGCGGGTCAGGCCCGCGGTACGACGCTCGTCGTCGACGACGTCCCGCTCGTGCTCGGCCGTTCGCAGGACGCCGACCTGGTCGTGGCCGACGAGACCGTGTCCCGCCGCCACGTCGAGCTGCGCGGCGACCGGACGAGCCTCGAGGTCGAGGACCTGGGCTCCTCCAACGGCACGACCCTCAACGGCAACCCCATCGTGGGCCCGATCACGATCATCGACGGCGACCTGCTCGGCCTCGGGTCGGCGACGCTGCTCGTCAAGCGGGTCGCCTGACCGCGGCTGGCAGTCGCCGGTTGCGACTGCCAGCGATCTGGTCTACGTTGGCACTCGTCTGATCCGAGTGCTAACCGCGTCACCATGGAGGCGCCACCGATGAACCTGCAGCCCCTCGAGGACCGCATCGTCGTCCGTCCGAGCGAGTCCGAGGAGACCACGGCCAGCGGCCTGGTCATCCCCGACACGGCCAAGGAGAAGCCCCAGCAGGGCGAGGTCCTCGCTGTGGGCCCCGGCAAGCGGTCGGAGAACACCGGCGAGCTGATCCCGATGGACGTCGGCGTCGGCGACACCGTCGTCTACAGCAAGTACGGCGGGACCGAGATCACGTCCGGCGGCGAGGACCTCCTGATCCTCAACGCCCGCGACGTCCTCGCCATCGTCAAGTAAGTCCGCCGTCCACCGCCCCGGGTGACGGGGCTCCTGCCAACGGGAAGGAACATCCACACCAATGGCCAAGATCCTGAAGTTCGGTGACGACGCCCGCCGGGCCCTCGAAGCCGGCGTGAACCACCTGGCCGAGTCGGTCAAGGTCACGCTCGGCCCGAAGGGCCGCAACGTCGTCCTCGAGAAGAAGTTCGGCGCTCCCACCATCACCAACGACGGCGTGTCGATCGCACGCGAGGTCGAGCTGGAGGACCCCTTCGAGAACATGGGGGCCCAGCTGGTGAAGGAGGTCGCCACCAAGACCAACGACATCGCGGGTGACGGCACCACCACCGCCACCGTGCTCGCCCAGGCCCTCGTCCACGAGGGTCTGCGCAACGTCGCCGCCGGCGCCTCGCCGATGTACCTGAAGAAGGGCATCGAGGCCGCGGTCGCCGCCGCCGTCGACGCGATCGCCGAGCAGGCGAACGAGATCGACGACAAGAGCGAGATCGCCCAGGTCGCCGCCATCTCCGCCGCCGACTCCGACATCGGCGAGGTCCTCGCCGACGCCATCGACAAGGTCGGCAAGGACGGTGTCGTCACCGTCGAGGAGAGCCAGACCTTCGGCATGGACCTCGAGTTCACCGAGGGCATGCAGTTCGACAAGGGCTACCTGTCGCCGTACTTCGTCAGCGACCCGGAGCGCCAGGAAGCCGTCCTCGAGGATCCCTACATCCTCCTCTACGGCTCGAAGATCTCCTCGGTCCAGGACGTGCTCCCGGTCCTCGAGAAGGTCATGCAGTCGGGCAAGCCGCTCGTCGTGATCGCCGAGGACGTCGAGGGCGAGGCCCTGGCCGTGCTCGTCGTGAACAAGATCCGCGGCACGTTCAACGCCGCCGCCGTCAAGGCGCCGGGCTTCGGTGAGCGCCGCAAGGCGATGCTGCAGGACATGGCCGTCCTCACCGGTGGCCAGGTCATCTCCGAGGAGGTGGGTCTCAAGCTCGAGAACACCACCCTCGACCTGCTCGGCCAGGCCCGCAAGGTGATCATCACCAAGGACGACACCACGATCGTCGAGGGTGCCGGCACCGAGGCCGACGTGCAGGGTCGTATCGAGCAGATCAAGCGCGAGATCGAGGACACCGACTCCGACTGGGACCGAGAGAAGCTCCAGGAGCGCCTCGCCAAGCTCAGCGGCGGCGTCGCCGTCGTCCGCGTGGGTGCGGCCACCGAGGTCGAGCTCAAGGAGAAGAAGCACCGCATCGAGGACGCCCTCTCGGCGACCCGCGCGGCCATCGAGGAAGGCGTGGTCGCCGGTGGCGGCACCGCCCTGCTCCGGGCCCGTGCCTCGGTCCAGAAGGTCATCGACGAGCTCGAGGGCGACCTGCAGACCGGCGCTCGCGCCGTGTACACGGCCCTCGCCGCTCCCGCCCGCCAGATCGCCCGCAACGCGGGCCTCGAGGGCGCCGTCGTCGTCGACGCGGTCGAGCGCGAGACCGGCTCCAACGGCTTCAACGCCGCCACGGGCGAGTACATGGACCTCGTCAAGGCCGGCGTCATCGACCCCGCCAAGGTGACCCGGGCGGCGCTCCAGAACGCCGCCTCGATCGCCGCCATGGTGCTCACCACCGAGTGCCTCGTCTCGGACAAGCCCGAGGAGGAGCCGGCGATGCCGGCCGGTGGCGGCATGGACGGCATGGGTGGCATGGGGGGCATGGGCTTCTGATGCCCGGCCCAGCCTGCTGACCACGTCGGCCGGCCGGTTCCCCGCAACCCGAACACGTCTCGGCGCCGGGCCCTCGGGCCCGGCGCCGTCGCGTCCGGACACCGATGGCCCGGACGGGCGGTATCCGTCATGCCCCACGGTCGGTACCATCGACGGGGTCGGCCGTCGGTCGACCCCGACCCCGGAGCAGCGATGGCCCCCACCAGAGCGACCCAGGTCTCCGGGTCCTCGCTGCTGGCGCTCGAGGATCCCCACGAGGCCGACCTCCTCCACGGACTCCTCGACGAGTCCCCCTCGGCGGCCGTCGCCCTGGGTCGCGGGATGGCCATCACGCACGCCACCGAGTCGTTCCTGCGCCTCGTCGGCTCGACCCGGACCGAGGTGGAGGCCGGCGATCTGCGCATCGACGAGGTCATCCTCAACTGGAGCACGGCGTTCTCGCACGTGAACGACGAGTCGGCGCCCGTGCCGATGGTCTACCTGCACAACGAGCGGGGGCCGGCCCGCCTCGCGTCGCTCACGTGGCGCTGGCTCGACGGTGGCCGGCAACGCTGGGCCGCCAGCCTCGACCGGCGCCCCCAGGCCGGCTCCGAGCGTCCCCGCGAGATGACCGACTCGCTCACCGGCCTGCCGACGCGGCGTCGCCTGCTCTCGACGCTGGACCGCACGCTGATGTTCGCGGCGCCCGCCTCGGTCGCGGTCCTGTTCATCGACCTCGACCGGTTCAAGCTGATCAACGACACGCTCGGCCACGACATCGGTGACCACGTGATCCGGGCCGTCGGACACCGCCTCCAGATGCTCCAGCGCCATCTCGACGTGGTCGCTCGCATCGGCGGCGACGAGTTCGCCGGCGTGGTGTCGAACATCGAGAGCATCGACGCCGTCCGCGCATTGGCCGTCGAGGTCCTCGACGTCCTCGCCGAGCCGATCTCGATCGGCGAGCACGTGTTCACGATGTCCGGGTCGATCGGCATCGCGCTGAACGGGGTCGGCAACGACGCCGTCGGTCTGCTCGCCAACGCCGACGCCGCGATGTACGACGCCAAGCGGGCCGGGCGCAACAACATCCGCGTCCACGACTCCGCGGCCGCCGACGCCGCCACGGTCGAACTCAACCTCCGCGACCTGCGCAGCACCGCCGGCCTCGAGGCGTGGTTCCAGCCCGTGGTCGACCTGGCCGGCAGCGCGTCGAGCTTCGAGGCGCTGGCCCGGTGGCGCAAGGGCGACCGCGTGCTCGGCCCCGGCTCGTTCATCCCGATCGCCGAGCGCAGCGGTTCGATCGGCAACGTCACGTCGTCGATGCTGCGCCAGTCACTGCGCTTCGTCGCCGGCCTGCCGCCCGCTCTCACCGTCGCCGTCAACACGTCGCAGGTGCACTTCGGCGACGGTCGGATGCACGACATGGTCCAGGCGGCGTGCTCGATGGCCGACGTCGACCCTCGCCGGCTGTGCCTGGAGATCACCGAGACCGCACTGATGAGCGACATCGACGCCGGCGTCCGCGAGGTCGACCGGCTCCGGTCGCTCGGCTGCCGCGTGGCGATCGACGACTTCGGCGTCGGCTACGGGAGCCTCGCCCTCGCCCGGTCGATCGACGTCGACATCGTGAAGATCGACGAGAGCTTCGTCCGCGACGTGCGGGCCCACTCCGGCACCCGCGCCGTGGTCAAGGCCATCGTCGAGCTCGGTCGGGGCCTCGGCGCCACGGTCGTCGCCGAGGGAGTCGAGGACCGCGAGACGTTCGACGCGCTGGTCGACCTCGGCTGCGAGCAGTTCCAGGGGTACTTCTTCGCCCGGCCGGCCCCGGCCGAGACGATGCTCGACCGGATCTCGTCCGGGCCGTCGTTCAGCGTTCGCGAACGGCAGTGATCAGGATGACCCCGTCGTGGGGGCGGTTGCGGTAGATCGGCCGGATCGTCGTCGACGTCTCGAGCGCCTTGCCCCGCCGGTTGACCGCCTCGACCTCCACGACGACCTCGTCGTGCTGACCCGACAGCACCGCTGACGCACGGCCGGCGATCTCGTCGGTCGGGAGGCCGATGTCGAGGTCGGCGAGTCGGACGTCGACCGCCTCGGTGGCGTCGAGCCCCCACAGCTCGGCCGAGGCATCGCTCCAGAGGGCGATGCGCTGGGTGCCGTCGACCGCGATCACGCCGTCGGACAGGGCGGCGAGCAGTGCGTCGTGGAAGCGGTTGGACCGGTCGAGCGACTCGGTGCGGACCCGGAGCTCGACGTTCATGGTCTCGAGCTCCTCGTTGGTCGACTGGAGCTCCTCGTTCATGGTCTCGAGCTCCTCGTTGGTCGACTGGAGCTCCTCGTTGGTGGTCTCGAGCTCCTCCACTGTCGACTGGAGCTCCTCGTTGGTGGTCTCGAGCTCCTCGTTGGTGGACTGGAGCTCCTCGTACGCCGTCTCGAGCTCCTCGTTCGAGCGCTTGAGGTCCATCTGCAGGAGCGTGAACCGGGTGACGTCGACGAACTTGATGCTCATGCCGATCGGGCGGTTGTCGGGCCCGGACAGCGGCGAGAGCAGGACATCGAGGAACTGCGGGTCGCCCTGCGGGAAGTTCCGCTCGACGTTGCGGACCTGGATGGTGCGGTTCTCGGCGTACGCCTGCTCGATGCGGGACCGCAGCTCGACCGGTCGGTAGCTGACCTCGAGGTCGCGCAGGGGGCGACCGAGGTCGTCGTTCGTGATCCCGAACCCGCTGCGGGCGAGGGCGTTGGCGACGAGCAGTTGGCCCTCGGGATCGATGACGACCTCGGCGACGTGGCCGGCGTCGTAGGCCGAGGAGACGATGCCGGCGTCGGCGGCGCCGCCGAACCCACCTCGCCGGCGCGGCCGGCCGTCGGGGACGAAGCGACCGCTGCTCCCGACCTTCTGGAACATCCGATTGGTCATGTCGGCGGGTCGGAACAGGTCGGTGTGGGTGAGCAGCATCTCGGCCCGCCCGAGGAACAGGGTGCCGTCGTCGCGCAGTGCGTAGTGGAAGCGGGGGAGCACCCGACCCTGGGCCTCGGCGTTGAAGTACATGAGCGTGTTGCGGCACACGAGCAGGTCGAGGTTCGAGATCGGCGCGTCCATCGTGATGTCGTGACGACCGAAGATGAGGTTGCGGCGCAGCTCGTTCGCGAACCGGTACTGGGAGCCGACCGGCTCGAAGTAGCGGTCGAGCAGCTCGGGGGCGACGGGCTCGAGCTCGCGACGGTCGTACACCCCGTTGCGGGCGGTGAGGAGCGCGTCCTCGTCGATGTCGGTGGCGTAGATCTTCACCCGGCGCGAGAACTCCTCGACGCCGAGCAGCTCGGCCAGCACCATGGCGAGCGTGTAGGCCTCGTGGCCTGCCGAGCAACCTGCGCTCCAGATGCGGATCGGCTCGCCCCGTTCCCGCTCCGTGAGGACGGCGGGGAGCGTCTCGGACTGCAGGTGCGCCCACGCATCGCCATCGCGGAAGAAGCTCGTGACGTTGATGAGGATGGTGTTGAAGAGCTCGGGGAACTCGTCGGGGTGGACCTCGAGGAAGTCGATGTAGGTCGGGTAGTCGCCCTCCGACACCC
>JBHIXO010000124.1:0-10037 GCA_041984725.1 Acidimicrobiales bacterium
CGCCGCCCCGGGTCGGACAAGATGGTCGGGCCCGGGGGCGGAACCCGGGCCCACTCCGATTCCACCACGACGACCCCGGGAGCGAGCGTTGAACAGCGAGCAGTACGACAAGGTCAAGGCCGGCGACGGATTCATCGCTGCGCTCGACCAGAGCGGCGGGAGCACTCCGAAGGCACTGCGCGCCTACGGCGTCGAGGACTCCGAGTGGGACGGCGACGCCGCCATGTTCGACAAGGTCCACGAGATGCGGACCCGCATCATGACCAGCCCCGCCTTCACCGGGGCCAAGGTGCTGGGTGCGATCCTCTTCGAGGACACCATGGACCGCCAGGTCGAGGGCAAGGACACCGCCGACTACCTCTGGGGCGTGAAGTCGGTCGTCCCGTTCCTGAAGGTCGACAAGGGTCTCGCCGACGACGCCGACGGCGCGCAGGTGATGAAGCCCATCCCCGGCCTCGACGAGCTCCTCGACCGCGCCGTGGCGAAGGGGATCTTCGGCACCAAGATGCGCTCCGTCGTCAAGGTCGCCGACCAGGCCGGCGTCGACGCCGTCCTCGACCAGCAGTTCGAGGTCGGCCGCCAGATCGTCGCCAAGGGTCTCGTGCCGATCCTCGAGCCCGAGATCGACATCAACTCACCGTCGAAGGCCGAGGCCGAGGCGCTCCTGCTCGAGGGTGCGCTCGCCCGCCTCGCCGACCTCGGCGCCGACGAGCACATCATGTTCAAGCTCACGTTGCCCGAGACCGCCGGTCACTACACGCCCCTGACCGAGCACCCCAACGTCGTCAAGGTCGTCGCGCTCTCGGGTGGCTACAGCCGCGACGAGGCCAACCAGCGCCTGGCCCAGAACCCGGGCGTGATCGCCAGCTTCTCGCGGGCCCTCACCGAGGGCCTCTCGGCGAAGCAGTCCGCCGACGAGTTCGACGCCGCGCTCGGCGAGGCGATCGACAGCATCCACGCCGCCTCGGTCGCCTGAGGGCACACCGCTCCGTCACCCGAGCTGCTCGTCGATGAGATCGACGAGCAGCTCGACGCGCCGTTCCCAGCAGTGCTGCTCGACCTCGGTGTCGGGCAGCGGACGGTGGCCGCCCTCGATCGCCTCGGCGACCGCACGCTCGAACCCGTCGACGCCGTCCGCGACCACGATCCCGTCGAGCGGTGCGAGGTTCGCGATCCGGGTCGCGACCACCGGTACGCCGAGCGAGCGGTAGACGTAGGCCTTCAACGGGTTCATCGCCCGGGTCATCCCGCCGTCGACATGGGGGATGATGCCGGCGTCGAACGTCGCGATCGACGCCAACGCCACCCGGTGCGACTCGACGCCGAGGAAGTGGACGTTCGGGAGCCGGTCGAGGCGGAGCGCGTCCGGGCCGGTGTGCCCGACGAACGCGAACGACCACGTGGGACGGCGGCGGGCCAACTCGTCGAGCAGGTCCAGATCCACGCGGCTCGACAGGTTGCCGGCGTAGCCGACCACCGGCCTCGCCAGTCGGCGGAGTGCGCGCGATGTCCGCCCCGGCCGCAGCTCGGCCGGCCGTTCCAGCCCGTTCGGCACGATGCGCACCCGGTCCGCGAACTGGGCCATGCGGTCGGCAAGGTGCTCGTTGTTGGCCACGACCACGTCGGCCCGGGCCAGAACCTCCGCGTAGTTCTTCGTCCATCGCTCCCGGATCGGCGACCCGTCGGGCAGCCACTCCCGGTTGTCGTCGACCACGTCGGCGACGACCACGTCCGGACGCAGGCCGTCGAGCACCTCGGGGATCCGGTGCCCGACGGGATAGACGACGAACACGGTCGGTCGGCCGTCGGCGCCGACGCCGGCGCGTTCGAGTCGGCGACGGACGAACGCCGTCGCCGCGTCGGGACCGCGCACCGGCAGCTCGGCCCACGGGCGGGCGTGGCCCCGGTGCACGAGCACGTGGCGCCGCACCGGGCTCCGCCGCTCGAGCCCGGCCGCCCGCCGCAGCGTCGTGGCGAGCACCCGCAGGTCCTGGCTCGTCCGCGCCCGCACGGGCGTCCGCAGCGCACCCACCAGGCCGTCGAGCCCGATCGGCGCGTCGAAGTGGACGACACGTCCGACCCGGGGCGAGCGCGCCAGGTACTTGGCGAGCATGTCGGCCCGGCGTCCGTAGAGGCCGCCGTCGTTCTGCTTCCAGAGGAGCACCACGTCGAACACGGGGCGGCCCGGCGCGGTCATCGGTGCTCGCCCCGGTAGATGCGGCGGATCACGTCCTCGAGGTCAGGCGGCTCGAGCGTCAGGTCGCGGACCTCGGCCGCGGCGAGCACCCGGGCCACCATCTCGGGCGCCGAGACCTCGGTGGTCGAGAAGTCGAGGGTGTAGCGCCGCCGCCCGTGCTGCGCCACGTCGGCGCCCTCGACCCGCAGGACCTCGTCGCCCAGCACGTCGACCACGAGTCGCCGACGGTCCGCGAACCGGTCGGTCAGGGCGTCGACCGGGCCGTCGGAGATGATCCGGCCGTGGTCGATCACCACGAGCCGCGAGCAGAGCCGGACGATGTCGTCGGTGTCGTGCGTCGTGAGCAGGACCGTCGTCCCGCTCTCCCGGTTGCGCTCGGCGAGGAACTCGCGCACGGCCGCCTTGGCCTCGACGTCGAGGCCGATGGTCGGCTCGTCGAGGAAGAGCACCTGCGGACGGGGGAGCACGGCCGCCGCGATCTCGGCGCGCATCCGCTGTCCGAGCGAGAGGTTGCGCACGGTGCGGTCGAGGAACCCGGTCAGACCGAGCCGGTCGACGAGCTCGCCGAGGTCGGCGCGGTGATCGGTGGGGCTCGTCCGGTAGAGGCGATGGATCAGCGTGAACGACTCGTGGAGCGGCAGGTCCCACCACAGCTGCGTCCGCTGCCCGAAGACCACCCCGGTGTGCAGGTTCAGGTCGGCCCGCTGCTCCCACGGCACGAAGCCGGCGACCGTCGCCCGCCCCGCGGTGGGGGTGAGGACGCCGGTGAGGATCTTCACGGTCGTCGACTTGCCGGCGCCGTTCGGGCCGGCATAGCCCACGAACTCCCCGGGCTCGACGTCGAAGCTCACGTCGACCACCGCGTCGGTGGATCGGTGCCGGCGACCGAAGCGCTTCGAGAGACCGTCGACGTGGATCACGAGCCGGTCCCGGTGTAGTGGCGCAGGCCGGCGCGCCAGATGCCCGCGGCGACGGCACAGAACGCGGCGACGAGGGCGGGGAGCAGCACGAGCATCGATCGTCCCGCGCCCGGCGGTCCCTGCCGGTCGACGAGGAACAGCGTGGGGACGTAGACGGCGGCACCGACGGGGACGGCCCAGAGGAACACGGCACGGAGCGCGCCGGCGTAGATCTGCAGCGGCCAACCGGCGAGGGTGGCGCCGCCGTAGGTGAACGCGTTCAGGATCTCGGACCCCTCGATCGTCCACATCGTGAACGCTGCGCCGATGGTGAGCAGGCCGGCCACGATCGCGCCCATCGCGAACGCTGCCAGCCCGACGAGCGCGACGTTGGCCACCGAGAGGGGAACGCCGGCGGCGATGGCGGCGCCGACCGTGATCACGGTGCCCGCGGCGATGCGCCCGCAGTTGCGCACCTGGACGTCGGTCGCCACGACCCAGAGCCACGGCGGGAAGGGCCGGGTCAGGGCCTGGTCGAAGCGCCCGTCGCGCAGCAGCTGGGAGAAGGTCGGCGGCTCGAGCGGCTCGGCGACGAGCATCCCGAGCCCGAGTCCCATCTCGGCGATCCCGAAGAGCACCAGGACCTCGGCCGTGCTCCAGCCGCCCAGGCCACCGGCGCGGTCGAGGAGGAACCACGCGCCGAGCCCCTCGGCGGCGATGTTCAGTGCCTGGGCGACGACGCGCAGCAGGTTCATCGAGAGATCGGCCGAGAAGCCCCGTACCGACGCCGAGGCGAGGACGCGCGCGGTCGACAACGTCTGCGCCGGCGCCAGGGCCTCAGCCACCGAACACCACCAGGCGCTCGGTCGCCCGATCGAGCACGGTCTTGCAGACGACGACGAGTGCGACGCACCAGAAGGCCTGCAGTGCCAGCGCCTCCACGACCGCGCGTCCGGTCGCGACCGCCACCGGTGCCCGCAGGAGGGCCCCGAGCGGCCCGGCGGCGGCGATCTCCGCCAACACACCAGGGAAGTACTCGATCGGGATGACGAACCCGCCGAGCAGCCACAGCGGACCGAACAGCATCGAGTAGTAGCCCCGGAAGTCCGGCGTCCAGAAGGCGATCGACCCGATCAGGAAGCGGATCGAGGCCGCGGCGACCGCGGTGAGGGCGATGCTGACGGCGAGCAGGGCGATGCCGTCCGGCGTGGTCGGGAGGCGCAGCTCGAACGCCACGGCGGCGAAGGCGATCGGGAACGGTGCCCGCAGCACGATGATCGCCGCGCTGCGGCCGAGATCGTGCACGAGGTGGCGGGCGAGCAGGGGTCCGGGCCGGGTCAGTTCGGCCGTCCACTCGCCGGACCGGATGCGGGTCGGGAGCTCCTGCATCCACGGCGACCACATGACGGCGAAGACGGCCTGCAGGATCCAGACATAGGTGATCGCATCGGCGAGATCGAGACCGGCGACGTCGTCCCGGGCGCGGTAGACGGCGAGGAACACGGCGGTGCGGACCAGCCCGAAGAAGGTGTTCGTCGCCAGTCCCGACACCATCGCGAGGCGGAACGACGCCTGCAGCCGGAAGCCGGCCGTGAACAACGCCCACATGGCCGCCACCGCGTCGACGCTACTGCCGTCGCCGCGCCGCAGGTGACGGCAACGTGAACGCCCGACGTTCCGGCCGCCGCTAGTGTCCGGAGCACCGAGACGACAACGGCGTCCACTCGGGGGGAGACATGACAGACACGCTGCACGAAGGCGGCGAGCGGGCCGTCGAGTCCATCGACCGGGTGATCATCCGGTTCGCGGGGGACTCGGGCGACGGCATGCAGCTCACCGGCGACCGGTTCACCAGCGCCTCGGCGCTGTTCGGCAACGACCTGGCCACGCTGCCGGACTTCCCGGCGGAGATCCGCGCGCCGGCGGGGACGATCGCCGGCGTCTCGGCGTTCCAGGTCCACATCTCGGACCACGACATCACGACGCCCGGCGACCAACCCGACGTGCTGGTGGCCATGAACCCGGCGGCGCTCAAGAGCGACCTCCACCGCCTCGACCGGGGCGGATCGGTGATCCTCAACATCGACGCGTTCACCGAGCGGAACCTGGCCAAGGCCGGGTACACCGCCGATCCGCGCGAGGACGGCACCCTCGACGGGTACAAGGTGTACGAGGTCCCGATGACCGAGCTCACCAAGACCGCGGTCGAGGACCTCGGCGTGAAGCCGCGCGACGCCGAGCGGTCGAAGAACTTCTTCGCCCTCGGCCTCGTCTCGTGGATGTACACCCGGCCGACCGAACCGACGCTCGACTGGATCGAGAAGAAGTTCGCCGGCAAGGACCAGGTGGTCGCGGCGAACACCGCCGCCTTCAAGGCGGGCCACGCGTTCGGCGAGACGGCCGAGCTCTTCGACCACCCCTACGAGGTGCAGCCGGCTGCGAAGGAGCCGGGCACCTACACCAACATCACGGGGAACGTGGCGCTCGCCTGGGGCCTGATCGCCGCCGGCCAGCTCGCCCAGCTCCCGCTCTTCCTGGGCAGCTACCCGATCACGCCGGCGTCCGACATCCTCCACGAGCTGTCGAAGCACAAGAACTTCGGCGTCCGCACCATGCAGGCCGAGGACGAGATCGCCGGCGTGGGCGCGGCGATCGGCGCGGCCTACGGCGGGCACCTCGCGGTCACGACCACGAGCGGACCCGGCGTCGCGCTGAAGGGGGAGTCGATCGGCCTCGCCGTCTCACTCGAGCTGCCCCTGGTCGTGGTCGACATCCAGCGCGGCGGGCCGTCGACGGGCCTGCCGACCAAGACCGAGGCCTCCGACCTGCTGATGGCGCTGTACGGCCGCCACGGCGAATCGCCCATGCCGATCGTGGCGGCGTCCACACCGGCCGGCTGCTTCGAGGCCGCGATCGAGGCGTGCCGGATCGCCCTCAAGTACCGCACGCCCGTCTTCCTGCTGTCGGACGGTTACCTCGCCAACGGCGCCGAACCGTGGCGACTGCCCGACGTCGACGCGCTGCCGGACATCTCGACCACGTTCGCGACCGAACCCAACGGCGAGAACGATGCCGGCGAGCCGGTGCACCACCCGTACGTCCGCGACGACCAGACGATGGCGCGGGCCTGGGCCCTGCCCGGGACGCCGGGACTCGAACACCGCATCGGCGGGCTCGAGAAGGCCGACCTGACCGGCAACGTCAGCTACGACCCGGGCAACCACGAGCGGATGACGCACCTGCGCCAGGCCAAGATCGAGGCGATCGCCCGCGACATCCCACCCGCCGAGCTGGAGGGCGACCCGGACGCCGATCTCGTCGTCGTCGGCTGGGGCTCCACGTGGGGTGCGATCTCGGGCGGGATCGACCGCGTCCGCGCCCGCGGTCACGCCGTCGCCCGCATCCACCTGACCCACCTGCAACCGTTCCCGCCGAACCTCGGCGAACTGCTGTCCCGGTTCCCACGGGCCCTGGTCCCCGAGATGAACCTCGGCCAGTTGTGCCGGGTGCTGCGGGCCGAGTTCCTGGTCGACGCACGCCCCGTCAGCAAGGTCCGAGGCCTGCCGTTCTCCGCCGTGGAGATCGAGGCCGCCATCCTCGACGCCCTGGGGGTCTCCGCATGAGCACGACCGACGTCCCCGTCACGACCCGCAAGGACTGGACGTCCGACCAGGACGTCCGGTGGTGCCCGGGTTGTGGCGACTACTCGATCCTGGCCGCCGTCCAGTTCGCCTTGCCCGACATGGGTGTCCGGCGCGAGGACGTGGTGTTCGTGTCCGGCATCGGGTGCGCCGCCCGGTTCCCGTACTACATGAACACCTACGGCATGCACTCGATCCACGGGCGGGCGCCGGCCATCGCCACCGGCCTGGCCATGAGTCGGCCCGACCTGCACGTGTTCGTCGTGTCGGGCGACGGCGACGCGCTCTCGATCGGCGGCAACCACCTGATCCACGCGCTGCGACGCAACGTGAACATCACGATCCTGCTGTTCAACAACCAGATCTACGGGCTGACGAAGGGGCAGTACTCACCGACGTCGGAGGTCGGCAAGGTCACGAAGTCGACCCCGTTCGGCTCGATCGACACACCCTTCAACCCGGTGTCGGTCGCACTCGGCGCCGAGGCGAGCTTCGTCGCCCGCACCCACGACATGGACCGCAAGCACATGATCGAGATGGTGATGCGGGCCCACGAGCACCGGGGGGCGTCGATCGTCGAGATCTACCAGAACTGCAACGTCTTCAACGACGGCGCGTTCGGCCAGATCACGGCCAAGGACGCACGTGACGAGATGCTCATCGACCTCCACCACGGCGAACCCATCCGCTTCGGGGCCGACGGTCGGCGTGGCGTCGTGCTCGACCGTGGTGGTCTTCGCCTCGTCGACGTCGCCGATGTGGGGGAGGAGGCGCTGCTCGTCCACGACGAGGCCGAGCCGAATCCGTCGATCGCGTTCATGCTGTCGCGCCTCGCCGGCGGTCCCTACGAGCCGACGCCGATCGGGGTCTTCCGGGCCGTGGAGCGTCCGGAGTACGGCGAGCAGGTCGACCAGCAGTTGGCGGCCGCCCAGGACCAACGCGGTCCGGGCGACCTGCACGCGCTCCTCCGCTCCGGGGCCACCTGGGAGGTGTCCTGACCATCCGGTCGGGACACCGGGCTCAGGACCCGGTGCCTGACGACCCGGCGCCTCAGAACTTGGCGTCGGTCGGCAGTCCCTCGAGTTCCTCGTCCGGCACCCGCCGGCCGAGGTCGGGCTCCTCGTGTTCCAGCGTCTCCTTCGTCATCTTGAGGCCGCCGACCATCACGGCGGCGTAGACCACGAGCGCGAACACGATCGATCCGAGTGCGAAGAGCAGGAAGATGTTCATGGGTACGGGACCTCGGCCCGCAGGTGGCGTGGTAGGGATCGCCTGACCGCTCCCTACCCGTTCCTTTAGTGCTGAAACCCGCCGTCCCATCCCGTGGAGTCGAGCCGTGACCTTGGACCTGCGCATCTTCACCGAGCCCCAGCAGGGCGCCTCCTACGACGACCTGCTCGCCGCCGCCCGGGCGACCGAGGCCGCGGGCTTCTCGGCGTTCTTCCGCTCGGATCACTATCTGAAGATGGGCGACGTCGACGGGCTCCCCGGCCCGACCGACGCCTGGGTCACGTTGGCCGGTCTCGCCCGGGAGACCGAGCGGGTCCGCCTCGGCACCCTCGTGACCGCCGCGACCTTCCGGCACCCCGGGCCACTGGCCATCAGCGTCGCCCAGGTCGACCAGATGTCGGGCGGCCGGGTCGAGCTCGGCATCGGCACCGGCTGGTACGACGCAGAACACGCGGCCTACGGGGTCCCCTTCCCCGGGCTCGGGACCCGGTTCGAGATGCTCGAGGACCAGCTCGAGATCCTCACGGGGATGTGGGCGGCGCCGGTGGGCGAGACGTTCAGCCACGAGGGACGGCACCACTCCGTGATCGACTCGCCGGGGCTGCCGAAGCCGGCCCAGGCCGGGGGACCGCCGATCATCATCGGTGGCGGTGGCCAGTCGAAGACCCCGCGCCTCGCTGCCCGCTTCGCGTCGGAGTTCAACTTGCCGTTCGCGCCGAAGGACTTCTGGGTCCACCAGCGAGGCGTCGTCGAGGAGGCCTGCCGCTCGGCCGGCCGCGATCCCGGCGAGTTGACGTACTCGGTGGCGCTCGTCGTGTGCGTCGGCGAGGACACCGCCGAGATCGAGCGCCGGGCGGCGGCGATCGGGCGGGAAGTCGACGAACTACGTCAGAACGGGGTCTGCGGGACGCCGGCCGAGGCCGTCGCCCGCCTCGAGGAGTGGCGCGCCGCCGGGGCCGAGCGGATCTACCTGCAGACGCTCGACATCGGCGACCTCGACCACGTCGCCCTGCTCGGGCGCGACGTCCGCACCCAGGTCGCCTGACCCCCGCCGCGTCACAGCACCGGGTTGAGGTCGCTGTCGATGGCAGCGCCGGGCGCGGCGCCGCGGCACCAGATCTGTCGGTCGAGATCCTGGGCCTCGGTGAGGTCCGACCGGATGCGGGCGCCGTCGGCGACGTAGATCACCGTCATGACCGTGCGCAGCAGGTCGGTCGGGTTCGGACCGGCCGAGTGCACCGTCCAGCCGGTGTGGAACGTGGCGTCGCCGGCCCGGAGCGCGCCGTGCGAGGCCGTCGCCCATCCCTCGGCGGCGATGCGGCCGGCGAAGCTCGCGTCGGAGTCGTCGCCGATGCTCCCGCCTTGGAGATCGCCGTGGCGGTGGCTCCCCGACACGAAGGTCATCGAGCCGACCTCGTCCGGGAGGTCGACGAGGGGCATCCACATCGTCACGGTGGCGTCGGTGTCCATGGGCCAGTAGTTCTGGT
Organism: Acidimicrobiales bacterium; assembly: GCA_041984725.1. GTDB lineage: Bacteria > Actinomycetota > Acidimicrobiia > Acidimicrobiales > Salinilacustritrichaceae > Salinilacustrithrix. The sequence goes on from JBHIXO010000124.1 coordinate 9,455, forward strand.
CCTGGTGCCACGGGGTCGGGCCGCCGCCGGGCTCCTTGCACAAGGCCTGGTCGTGGTAGAGGCGGACCCGGTCCACGCCGAGCAGTCCGGCCGCGACGGCGGCGAAGCGGGGCGATCGCGTGAAGGTGGCGATCGCCGGGTCGACGCGCCAGAGGTTGAAGGACTGCAGGAACGCCCGCCCGTACGTGTCGCGCTCCTCCAGCGGGCGCGTGTCCCACGCGGTCTCGAGCGCGGCCCGCTCGATCCGCGGCCGGTACGCCGCCGCCTCGGCCGGCGACGCCAGCCCGGGGACGGCGACGTGGCCGTCACGCCGGAACGCGTCGACGAGCGCGGGGTCGAGGTCGTGGGGCTCGGCCAGTCCGGGGAGGCCGTTGTCGGGGGGTTCGTTCGTCACGGGGCGAGTCGCTCCAGGGTCTGGTCGACGTAGGTGCGGACCGCGCCGGCCATCGACACCCGGCCCGGGCGCAGGAACCACTGCAGGCGGATGCCGTCGAGGAAGGCGATGACCGCGGTGGCCTCGGCGTCGGCATCGAGGTCGGCCGCGAGGTCGCCGTCGGCGGCGGCGATGCGGAACGCCTTGCGA
>JBHIXO010000125.1:0-9926 GCA_041984725.1 Acidimicrobiales bacterium
CGCGTCGCCGACGCCGTCCTGCTCGGCGGCGTCGCCTGGTACCTGGCCAGCACCGAGCCCGGCCGGGTGTCGTTGCTGCCGATGGCCGTCCTCGGCGCCTCCCTGCTCATCTCCTACGAGCGGGCCAAGGCCGAGGCACTGGGCTACGACGCCCGTGGCGGGCTGATGGAACGGGCCGAGCGGCTCGTCCTGCTCGGGTTCGCCCTCCTGTTCGACTCGCTCCTCGTCCCGGTCCTGTGGGTGATGCTCGCGCTCACCCTCGTGACCGCCGCGCAGCGTTTCGTCAAGGTGTGGCGCCAGGCCTCCGAGGAGCTGCCGAACCTGCGCACGGCCGAGCGCGACCGTCGCCGGCGCAGCCGTCGCCGGCTCGAGCGCACCGAGCGCGCCCCCCGCCGCCGCATCGGTCCCTGACCCCCGGTGGCCTCCCGGCTGCTGACAGCGTTCCAGACCGCGACCACCGTCGCCGGTCGGATGCCGCCCGCCATGCTCGGCCCGCTGGCCCGCCTCGGCGGCACCGGCGCGGCCCTGCCCGACCCGGCCCGGCGCCTGCTCGTCCGTCGCAACCTCCAGCGCGCCGACCCCACGCTGTCGGGCATCGCCCTGCAGCGAGCCGTGCGCCGCACGTTCGAGTCCTACGCCGCCTACTGGCTCGAGGCGTTCCGGCTGCCCTCGCTCACCCCGGCCGAACTCGACGCCGGCATGAGCTACGAGGGCTACGAGCACATCGAACGGTCGCTGCACCGCGGCAAGGGCACGATCCTGGTGCTGCCGCACCTCGGCGGCTGGGAGTGGACCGGGTTCTGGTTCACCCGCGTCGTCGGCGTCCCGATCACGGCCGTGGTCGAGCGGCTCGAACCGCCCGAGGTGTTCGACTGGTTCGTCGAGTTCATCGCCGCCCTGCGCCGCAACGACCTCGTCTGCCTGCTGAGCGACCGCGACATCGACGGCTCGGGCGTCGAGGTCGAGTTCTTCGGCGAGACCACCACCCTGCCCGCCGGCCCGGCGACGCTCGCCCTGCGCACCGGCGCCGACCTGGTGCCCGCCGCCATGTTCCAACGGCCCCGGGGCGGCCATCACGGCGTCGTGCGGCCCCCGTTGGAGGTCGAGCGACGTGGGAAGCTGCGGGACGACGTGGCCCGCATCACCCAGGACGCCGCCCGTGCCCTCGAATCGCTCATCCGCATCGACCCGACCCAGTGGCATCTCATGAGCCCGAACTGGCCCAGCGACCGGCGCGCCCTGGCGGCGGCCGGGCTCGACGCCCCGGGCTGAGGGCCGCGACGTGCGCATCGGCATCATCTGCCCCTACAGCGTGACCATCCCCGGCGGGGTGCAGGGCCAGGTCCTCGCGCTCGCGCGGGCGCTGCGGGCCGACGGGCACCCGGTCCGGGTCCTCGCCCCGGCCGACGGGGTCCCGCCCGAGACCGGCATCACGCCCCTCGGCGTGAGCGTGCCGACCGCCGCCAACGGGTCGGTCGCGCCGCTCGCCCCCGACCCGTCGGCCCAGTTGCGGCTCATGCGGGCCGTGGCCGACGAGGACTTCGACGTCCTCCACCTCCACGAGCCCCTCGCCCCGGGGGCGACGATGACCGCGCTGCTGCTCAATGCGGCCCCGATGCTCGGCACGTTCCACGCCGCCGGCGACTCGGCGTCGTACCGCTACGGCGCGCCCGCCCTGAAGTACCTGCTCCGCCGCCTCCGCCACCGCGTCGCGGTCTCGCCCGACGCCCGCGAGCTCGCCCACCGCTACCTGGGCGGCGACTACGAACTGCTCCACAACGGCATCGAGATCGAGCGCTACGCCGAGGGCCCCGCCACGCCCACCGACGGCCCCACGATCTTCTTCTGCGGCCGCCACGAGCCCCGCAAGGGCCTCGCGGTGCTCCTCGACGCCCTGCAGCGTCTCCCCGCCGACGTGCGGGTGTGGATCGGATCCGACGGGCCCGAGACCGAACGCCTCCGGGCCGCCCACGCCGGCGACCCGAGGATCGAATGGCTCGGGCGCATCAGCGACGCCGAGAAGGAGGCCCGCCTGCGCGGCGCCGACGTGTTCTGCGCGCCCGCCCTGATGGGGGAGTCGTTCGGCGTCGTGCTGCTCGAGGCGATGGCCGCCGGGACGGCGGTGGTGGCGAGCGACCTCGACGGCTACCGCAACGTCGCCACCGACGGCGTCGACGCCCGCCTCGCGAAGGTCGGGGACGCGGCGCACCTCGCCGAGTGTCTCGGCGAGGTGCTGGCCGACGGTTCCCGCCGTCAGGCGTTGGTCTCGTCCGGCCGTGACCGGGCGGCGGGATTCGGGATGCAGGCGCTCGCCGAGCTCTACCTCGAGCGCTACGAGCGGATCATCGCCTGAGCTCCGGGCGTCCGGAGCTCGGGCGTGTGGACTTCAGGCGCCCCGGGCCCGGAGCACGCGGCGCCCGGTGAGCGCGGCGGCCACGGCGCCGGCACCGAGGACGAGCAGGAGCGTGTCGTTGCCGCCGGTGGTCGGCAGCGCCGGCACCTGCGTCGGGGCCTGCGGGGTCTGGGGCGCCGCCGGCGTGGCCGGGGTGGCGGCCACCGGGGTGAAGCTGGCGGTCTGGCTGACGCTGGCGACCTCGACGGTCATGCCCTCGGTCAGGGCGAACACGCCGGCGCTGTCGAACAGACCGGTGGTCGGCACCCCGGCGAGGAGGCCGTTGAAGTCGAGCACCTCGGGCACGGCGGGCAGCGGCAGGCCGAGCGCCGTGAGCTGGTCGCCGATCGAGGTGACGGCCGACAGGTCGCCGATGATGGCGAGCAGCTCCTGCACGTCGGGGAGGACGTCGATGCGCAGGCCGGTGAACTCCGCCGAGGAGGTGACGCCGCCGGCGTCGTTGGCGGCGACCGAGGTCAGCTCCTGGAGGGTCTGGATCCGGACGAGGTCGCCGAGGCGGGGGTCGACCTGGGAGAGGATCGCGCCGATCACGGACTCGACCTGGCCGAGCGTGGCGTTCACCTGGTCGACGGCGCCGAGCAGGTCCATGGCCGGCAGGTCGAGGATGTTGCCGACGGTGAGGCCGCCGAGGGCGGCGGTGACGTCGGCGGCCGAGGTGGCGAGGTCGTCGGTGGCGGTGGTCACGACGGCGACGTCGAGGCCCTGGAGCTCGAGCAGCGACAGGTCGCCGAGCAGGTCGAGTGGGGCGTCGAGGGCGGCGCCGAGCGTGTCGAGCAGCGACGACAGGTCGGGGAGCTGGTCGAGGATGTTGGTGACGGTGCCGACGAGATCGGCGCACTCGATGGCCGCCGTCTGGCCGAGGCCGAGGCCGCCGACGATGTCGTCGATGGTGTCGACCACCGGGTCGAGGACCGGATCGAGGGGGTCGAGGACCGGGTCGAGCGGGTCGACGAGCTGGTCGACGACGTCGCACACCGGGCCCGCGGCGCCCGAGATCAGGTCGACGGGGGAGCCGACGGCGTCGGCGACGGTGTCGAGGACGACGAGGATCCCCTCGACCGAGAGGTCCTCGCCGAGGTCGAGCCCGGGCAGCCCGAGCTGGGCGAGCACGTCGTTGAGCAGGGGCAGCAGGCCGAGCGCGTCGACCAGGCCGAGGACGGTGTCGAGGGGCAGGTCGGTGAGGGGGATGCCGAGGCCGGCGAGCAGCGCCTCGAGGTCGAGGACCGAGAGGGCGTCGATGCTCAGGCCGCGGAGGCCGTCGGCCTGGCCGCCAGCCGCCGAGCTGCCGAGCCCGAGCTCGGTGCCGGCGAGCGTGAGCACGCCGCCGAGCACGTCGAGGTCGACGAGGCCGCCGGACAGCTGCGACCGGGCGCCGTCGCCGTCGACCAGGGCCCGGAGGGTGCTCGGGAGCAGGGAGCCCGACAGCACGGGGTTCGCCAGCGGCGTGACCGCCTGGCTCTTGTCGTCGGGGGCGCCGGTGCTCTGCACCGAGAGGATCGGCAGCTCCTGGGAGACGCCGAGGGCGGGCGACTCGATGGCGAGCGCCGACAGCAGCGCGCCGGCCGACGGGACACCGACGGAGTCGTCGATGTTGGCGACCCCGAGGTCGGACAGCAGGTCGAGGGACAGCAGCCCACCGAGGTCGAGGCCCAGCACCGTCAGGTCGCCCGAGGAGGTCGACACGCCCGCGGGTGCGGGTGCCGGATCCTGGGCGAGGGCCGGTGCGGGGCTCAGGGCGGCGGCGGCGAGTGCGGTCGCGGCGGCCGCGGCGACGACGGTGCGGACTGGCTTCATCGGATGGATCTCCCCAACACAGGCGCAAAAGGGTCTACGACGGCGTCCACACTGTCCGGAACGTCAGAAATGCGATATCCCCCGACCGGGTCATTTCGGTCGTCCGGATGACTAGTCACCCCCGTTCCGCTCGGCGCTCGTCGGGCTCGCGGGTCGCTCCCTACACTCACGGGTCCCGTGGACGAGACGACCGCTGCCCCCACCGCCACACCTGCCCCCACCGCCACGTCTGATGGCGCAGTGCACGACCCCACGGCGGATCTCGTGCGGCTCGGGGCGGTCCACGCGCTGGTCGTCCTCGTCCCCGTGCTCGTGGTGGCGGTGCTCGTCCTGCCGCCCCTGCTCGGCGTGGTGCTGGCCGTCGCGGTCGCGGCCGCGGCGACCGTGTGGCGCTGCCGCCACATCGACGACCGCATCGCCCGCGCCCTCGGCGCCGAACGGGTCGTACCCGGCGCCCGACCCCGGTTCGAGAACCTCGTCGAGAGCATGGGGATGGCCGTCGGGGTCACGCCGCCGCAGGTGCACGCGATCGCCGACGACGCCCGCAACGCCGTCGCCTGGGGGTCGGGGACCGGTCCCGGCTCCATCGCCGTCACGACCGGCCTGCTCGACGCCGCCGACCGCATCGCCCTCGAGGCCGTCGTCGCCCACCTGCTCACCCACCTGCGCGACGGGGTCGTGGAGGGGCCGACCGTGGCCGCCGCCCTGTTCGAGCCCCTGGCGTCGGGGCCGCTGGCCGGACCGATGGCCCGCCTCGCCCACGCCGAGGCCGACGACCGCCGGGTCGTCCTCGCCGACATCGAGGGTGCCCGTGCCACCCGCTACCCACCGGGCATGGTCGCCGCGCTCGACGTGCTCGCCGGCGGCTCCACCACCGTCGCCCGCACGCCCCGGGCCCTGCAGCCGCTCTGGATCGCCGCGCCGATCGAGGTGGCGCCGGCCGCCGGCGACGACCGCGACCCCTTCGCCGTGCACCCACCCCTGGCCGACCGCGCCGACCTGCTCCGCGAGCTGTAGCGCCCGGAAAGCGGGTGGGGGCGCACCCCACCCTCGCTCGTACACTCGGGACATGACCGCAGCGCAGCAGCCCGACGCGACCACCCCCACGCGCACCGGCAGCGTCCGGGTGAAGCGAGGCCTCGCCGAGATGCTCAAGGGCGGCGTGATCATGGACGTGGTGACGCCCGCGCAGGCCACCATCGCCGAGGACGCCGGCGCCGTGGCCGTCATGGCCCTCGAGCGGGTGCCCGCCGACATCCGCGTCGACGGCGGCGTCGCCCGCATGTCCGACCCCGAGATGATCGAGGGCATCAAGGACGCCGTCAGCATCCCGGTGATGGCCAAGGCCCGCATCGGCCACTTCGTCGAGGCCCAGATCCTGCAGGCGCTGGGCGTCGACTACGTGGACGAGTCCGAGGTGCTCACCCCGGCCGACGAGACCCACCACATCGACAAGTGGGCCTTCACGGTCCCCTTCGTGTGCGGGGCCACCAACCTGGGCGAGGCCCTGCGTCGCATCAGCGAGGGCGCCTGCATGATCCGCTCGAAGGGCGAGGCCGGCACGGGCAACATCATCCAGGCCGTCCGCCACCTGCGCTCGATCACCGGCGACATCCGGCGCATCACCCAGGCCGACGAGGCCGAGCTGTTCGAGTGGGCGAAGCAGCTCCGCGCGCCGCTCCCGCTGGTGCAGGAACTGGCCGAGACCGGCACCCTGCCCGTGCCCCTGTTCTGCGCCGGTGGCATCGCGACCCCGGCCGACGCCGCGCTCGCCATGCAGCTCGGGGCCGAGGCGGTCTTCGTCGGGTCCGGGATCTTCAAGTCCGACGACCCCGCGCCCCGCGCCAAGGCCATCGTCGAGGCCACCACCCACTTCCGCGACGCCGACATCCTCGCCAAGGTCAGCCGGGGTCTCGGCACCCCGATGACCGGCATCGGCATGGACCCCACCGGCGCCGCGGCCGACGGCACCGCCTTCGAGGCCCGCGGGTGGTGATCCCCCGAGGGGATCGCCAGGTCGGCGTCGGGAGCGCGCCGACCCTGCGGGTCGGATGCGAGCAGCCGACAGCGAAACGACGGTCGAACGGCCCCCTGGGGCCGGAGCCGGAGTGAGCAAGCAGATCGGCGTCCTGGCCCTGCAGGGGGCGTTCGCCCGTCACGTCGAGGCGGTCGAGGCGTGCGGTGCGACCGCGGTCGAGGTGCGTCGGCCCGAGCACCTCGACGGCGTCGACGCCCTGGTACTGCCCGGTGGAGAGTCGACCACGATGTCGATGCTGCTCGAGCGGGGTGAGCTGTTCGACCCGATCGACGCTCGCCTCGCCGAGGGGCTCCCGGCGCTCGGCACGTGCGCCGGTATGATCCTGCTCGCCCACGAGATCCTCGACGGCCGTCCCGACCAGCGGTGCTTCGACGCCATCGACATCGACGTCCGCCGCAACGGCTACGGCCGCCAGGTCGACAGCTTCGACGCTGCGCTCGAGATCACCGGGCCCGGCTGGGAGGCCGACAGCGGATCCTTCGACGCCTCGTTCATCCGGGCGCCGTTGGTCGAGCGCGTCGGCACCGGGGTCACCGTCCTCGCCAGCGTCGGCGATCGACCCGTACTGTGTGCTGCCGGCTCGGTCATGGTCGCCGCGTTCCACCCGGAGCTCCCCGCTGCGGACGGCACCGCCGACCTCCGCGTCCACCGCCGATTCCTCGAGGAGGTCACCTAGGTGTCCGGACACTCCAAATGGCATTCGATCAAGCACAAGAAGGGCGCGAACGACGCCAAGCGGGCCAAGGTCTGGGCGAAGCTCATCCGCCAGGTCGAGGTGTCGGCCCGTGAGGGCGGCGGCGACCCGGACACCAACCCGACGCTGCGGACCATGTTCCAGAAGGCCCGCGACAACTCGGTGCCGCTCGACAAGATCAACGCCGCGATCAAGCGCGGCACGGGCGAGGTCGAGGGCGTCGCCTACGAGCAGATCACCTACGAGGGCTACGGCCCGAACGGTGTCGCCATGCTCATGGACGTGCTGACCGACAACCGCAACCGGGCCGCCGCCGACGTGCGCAACGCCCTCACCAAGAACGGCGGCTCGCAGGCCGAGCCCGGGGCCGTGTCGTGGCAGTTCGACCGCAAGGGCGTGATCATCGTGCCCGGTTCGGTCGGCGAGGACGACCTGATGCTCGTCGCGCTCGAGGCGGGCGCCGAGGACATCACCGACGAGGGTGAGTTCTGGCAGGTGCTGACCTCGGCCACCGACCTCCCCGACGTCCGCCACGCCCTCGACGAGGCCGGGATCGCCGTCCAGAGCTCCGAGGTGACGATGGTGCCCCAGAACCTGATCCCGATCACCGAGCCCGACAAGGCCAAGCAGACGCTGCGGATCATCGAGGCGCTCGAGGAGCTCGACGACGTCCAGGCCGTCTACTCGAACTTCGACATGACCGCCGACCTCATGGAAGCCGCGGCCGGCTGATGGTCGCCATCGGGGACGCCGCACCCGACTTCGCGGTGCCCGGCACCGACGGCACCGCCGCCGGCCGCCGCGACTACACGCTGTCGGAGTACCGCGGCCAGCCCGTCGTGCTCGTCTTCTACCCGGGCGACAACACGCCGGTCTGCACCCGCCAGCTCAACGAGTACTCGGCCGAGATCGAGCAGTTCCGCGACGTGGGCGCCCAGGTGCTGGCCCTGTCGCCCCAGGACGTCACCAGCCACGAGGGGTTCGCCGACGCCCAGGGCGGCTTCGGGTTCCCGCTGCTCGCCGACACCGACAAGGCCGTCGGCGGCGACTACGGCATCCTCGGCCCGCTCGGGTTCTACCGGCGCTCGGTGTTCGTGGTCGACGGCGAGGGCATCCTGCGCTACTCGCACCGGGCCATCGCCGGCCTCACCTTCCGGCCCACCGAGGAGCTGGTCAAGGCCGTCAACGACGCCCGCCGCTGACCCCTCGCCAAGGGAGGCGCCGGTCAGAGCGGCACGTCCTCCACGACGACGCCGCCGTCGAGGGCGACCCGGCGCGTGAGCGTGACCCGCTCGAGCAGCTCACGGTCGTGGGTGACGAGCAGGAGCGTGCCCGGGTAGTGCTCGAGCGCCTCCTCGAGCTGCTCGATCGCCGGGAGGTCGAGGTGGTTGGTGGGCTCGTCGAGGACGAGCAGGTTGACGCCCGAGAGGGCGAACGCGGCGAGCACGGCCCGGGTGCGCTCGCCCGGTGACAGCCGGTCGCTCGGCCGCCGGACGTGTTCGGCGCCGAGTCCGAGTTTGGCGAGCTGGGACCGGGCCTCGGTGCGCTCGGTGCCGGTCTCGGCGACGAAGGCATCGAGGAGCGGTGCGCCGCTGCCGAAGCGACCGCGGCGCTGGTCGAGCATGCCCACGACCACCGAGGGTCCGAGCGAGGCGCGGCCCGACGTGGGCTCGACGTCGCCGAGCAGGGCGCCGAGCAGGGTCGTCTTGCCCGAGCCGTTCGGGCCGACGAGGGCGACCCGCTCACCGGCGGCGACGTCGACGTCGACCGGACCGAGGGTGAACCCGCCCCGGTCGACGACGAGGTCGCGGGCGACGGCGACCTCGGCGCCCGACCGGGCCTGGTCGGCGAAGCGCAGGCGCAGGTCCCACCCCTCCCACGGCTTGTCGACGGCGGTGAGCCGCTCGATGGCCCGCTCGGTCTGCTTGGCCTTGCCGGCCAGTTTCTCGGTCTGGGCCGTGCGGTGGTGGCGGATGAACTTGTCGGTCTCTCCGCTCTGGGCCACCTTCTTGCGGCCCTGGTCGGCCCACTGGCGTTGCTGCTGGGCGCGGTTCTTCAGCGAGTCCCGCTTGTCGACGTAGTCGGCGTAGGCCTCCTCGGCGTGGCGGCGGCTGTCGGAGCGCTGGTCGAGGTAGGCCTGCCATCCGCCGTCGAAACGGGTAGCGGTGCGGTCGTGCTCGTCGAGTTCGAGCACGGCGGTCACCGTGCGGGCGAGGAAGGCGCGGTCGTGGGACACGAGCAGCATCCCGGCCTCGGCGCCGGTCACGAAGCGCTCGAGGAGGTCGAGGCCGGCGAGATCGAGGTCGTTGGTGGGCTCGTCGAGGCAGAGCACGTCGAAGCCGGCGAGCAGCACGCAGGCGAGGTTGACCCGGGCCCGCTCGCCGCCCGAGAGTCCGGCGGCGTCCTGGTCGTCGGCGCCGGCCCGCAGACCGACGCGGCCCAGGACGTCGTCGAGCCGGTGGTCGAGGTCGGCGCCGCCGAGGCGGAGCCACCGGCCGAGCGCCGAGTCGTAGGCGGTGTCGGCGCCGGGGTCGCCGGCGGCGATGGCGGCGGTGGCCTCGTCGAGGGCGCGGGAGGCCGCGGCCACGCCGGTGCGGCGGCGGACGACGTCGGCCATCCGCTCGCCCGGCCGGATGCCGAGTTCCTGGGTGAGGTGGCCGACGGTGGCGTCGCCGGGGACGAGCGCGCTGGGGTTGGCGCAGAACACCATGTCCTCGGCGGCGGGCAGCGCGGGCAGCGTGACGACGCGCAGCCCTTCGTCGCGATAGGTGTCGGCGAGCGCGCGCCACTGCGCCGCGGCGCGCGCGCGGTCCACGCGGCCCTGTTGCCCGCGCATGAAGTCGTTCTTCTCGTCGAGAACCTCGAAGGCCTCGGGCGGGCACATGAGCACGCCGTCCACGACGGGTGCGGGCGGGGCGTGACGCGGCAGCATGCGGGCGCTCGGGGGAGTCGGCGCGCGATGATACGATCCCGCGCCGAACCGAGCG
>JBHIXO010000126.1:0-9920 GCA_041984725.1 Acidimicrobiales bacterium
CCGTTCTGTCAGCGGAAGCGCAGGCGCACGGTCCGGTCGGCGACCACTCCGTCGTCGAGCACCAGCGTGAGGAGTTGGCACGAACCGGCGAGTGACCGATCCGTCCGCCAGTCGATGATCCAACGACCCGCGCCGCGCGCCCGGGCATCCGCGCCGCTGGCCACGACGACGGCGTCGGCGACCTCGGTGCCGTCGTCGCAGTCGACCTCGACGAGCGTCAGCCCGACGACGTGGTCGGGGTCGTCGACCGGGGCGCCCTCGTCGTCGGCCACCGACCACTTGACCGGGATCGTGCGGCCCGCCGTGTGCGTCGACCCGTCGCGCATCGGCGGCTCGAAGCCGCCGAACGTATAGCCGGACGAGGTCACCGTGATCACGGTCTCGTCGGCAACCACGCCGCCGTTCCCGTCGTCGACGACGAGCCAGAAGACGTGCTCACCCTCGGTCTCGCAGGTGATGGTGGTGCTGAGCGACAACTCGTCGGCGAAGACGCACGGGGCCTCGGTGAACCATCGGGAGGTGACCGGATCGCCCTCGGGGTCGCCGACGACGCCGGTGACCGGGGTGGTCGCGCCCACGACGCCCGAGTGCGGACCGCTGGTCACCTCGGCGGTCGGCGCCGGCCCGATGGCCACGCCGACACCTTCCTCGTCCTCGGTCGGGAGTTCGAAGTCGGGATCGCACAGGTCGCCGACGCCGTCGGCGTCGTCGTCCTCCTGCCCCGGGTTGTGCACGTCCGGGCAGTTGTCGACCTCGTCGGCGACCTCGTCGCCGTCGAGCGACACGTCCATCGGGGCGGTGGCCAACGCGCTGCGTCCGGAGTCGTCGGTCACCCGCACGCCGACCAGCCCGCGGTACGGACCGCTGTAGGTGTGGGTGTACTGGTTCTCCGCGGTCGTCACGTCGTAGACGCCATCACCGTCGACGTCCCATTCGTATGCCGTGATGGTGCCGTCCGGGTCGTAGGAGCCGCCGGCGTCGAGCGTGATCGGTTGGCCGATCCGGCCGGCGTAGCCCGTACCGATCCAGGCGTAGGGAGCGGCGATCGTCGAATCGATGATCTCCTGGATGCGCTCGCCGAGCTGGGCCGGGGTCGGTGCCGTCAGCACCTCGCCCCCGGTCGCCGCGGCGATGGCCCGGATCTCGGCACCGGCCGAGCCGGTGTCCACGCCGAACACGGCGACCGGGTCGACGGCACGGGCCGCCTCGATCACGTCGTCGGCGACGTAGCCGGTGAAGGGCTCGGGATCGAGGGCCGGCGCGTCGCCGAACTGGATGGCGATCTTCTTCACGCCCGGACGCCAGTCGAGCGAGATCGCCTCCATGAGTCCGCTGTACATGGTCTCGGGGAAGTCACCGCCGTAGCCGAGCGACAGGCTGTCGATCGCCGCCCGGATCTCGTCGGGGTCGCTGCTGAAGTCGAGCACCAGGTTCGAGGCGTAGTCCGTACTCGTCCCGGTGCGACTCGGGAAGTCGCGGTAGTCGACGACCGAGACCCGATAGCTGCGCGTCCCTTCTTCGAGCCGATCGAGGATCTCGTTGGCGCTGTCCTTGACGGCCTCGATGTCGCTGCCCATCGACCCGGTGGTGTCGACCACGAAGGCGAGGTCGATGCTCGACGAGCCGAACTCCCCGCCGGGCACCGCACCGAAGGTGTCGTACCCGCGCAGGAGCTTGGCCAGCTCCTCGTGGCCGCGAGGCTTGTAGTGGTAGTTCTCGACGATGATCCGGTGCTCGATCTCGTTCATCCACCGGTCGGGGTTGCCGGTGCCCAGCTCGGGCTTCGGTTCGTGGCCGGCGAAGTGCGCCTTGACGTCGTCGACGTAGGTGACGAAGTCCTCGCCGGCCGCGGCGTTGGCCGCGTCGACGGCGGCGCGTTGGCGGGCGTCGCCCTGCCGGCCGAGCTCGCGGACCTCTTGCGCCGCGGCGTAGCGGTCGGTCTCCCAGAAGAACCGCAGCCGCTTGTACACGAGCACGAAGTCGTCGTTGTTGGCGAGGTACGGGTAGCCGACGAGCGCGACCTTGGCCTGTGGCGCGCGGGCGTGGATCGTGGCGAGGGCGTCGACCAGGTCGTCCTCGACGTTCGGGAGCAGCTCTCGCGCCTCGTTCACGAAGCGCCGGCAGTCGCCGGGGTCGCGGTAGAAGGGAGCGAAGCACTGCTCGACGATCTTGGAGAAGCGGACGTCGTTGCCGCCGCCGGTCATGAGCACCAGGTCGGTGTCCTCGCCGATGGCGTTGACCTGGGGCTGCATGTAGCGCGTGCACTCGACGAGGTAGAGGTCCGGGCTGGTGTAGGGCCCGAGGTTCTCCGCCTCGTATCGTTCGTCGCCGATGTAGGGCGTGCTGCACGGACCGTCGAGGGCCGCTCGTTCGATCTCTGCGTCGGAGGGGTCGGGACCCGGCACGTACACGGACTCGAGGCTCGTCCCCATGTTGCGGCGCGTCGTGATGTCGGCGATCACGCCGCCGGAGCAGGCGCGGTTCACGTAGGTGACGTCATAGCCCTGGGTCCCGAGCCAGTCGGCGTACTGGCTGCCCCAGTTCGTCGGACTGCGGTAGCACTTCTTCGGCCCGGCGTAGTTGCGGTCGCCGTCGGCGTCGCGAGCGCCGTTGCCGGCGGCGTAGCTGTCGCCGACCACGACGATCTTGAGCGGGTTGATCTCGACGTCGGCGGCCGCCGGCGCCGGCCGTGCGATGGCGAGCCCCGCGCAGGCGACGACGACGGCCAGCAGCCCACGGAGGCGTCGCGATCCCTCGGCCGTCGTCCGTCGCGTCGTCTCCCGGCTCGTGGTGGTCCAGGTCGTCATGTCGGTCAGCTCCCCAGCTCGTTCGGGTGTCGCGCGGTATCCGGTGTCAGGTGTCTCGGGTGGAGACCTCGACCCAGACCCGCCGCTCGGCTTCGATGCCGGCGATCAGGAGCTGGGCGTCGAGATCATCGATGGTCTTGGTGCCGTCGAAGCCGACGGTGACGCGCGGCGTGAGGACCCACCCCGCGTCCTCGGCCGCGGCGGCGAGTTCGTCGATGGCAGGGCCGATGTCGTCGTCCTCGATCGTGAACGTGTGCCGTATGCGGGCCGGCACCGGCTTGGCACCCGTCGATCCCCCGGCTTCGGTGACCCGGACGTCGGTCGCCCCCGTCAGCTCGACCTCGGCCATCGGATCGGTCCGCAGCACCACGAGGCGAGCGTCGTCATCGCCGGAACCGCAGGCCGCCGCGCCGAGCACGAGCACCAGCACGCTGCTGATCGCCCCCCAGGCCAGCAGACCCCGCCGTGGTCCCCCCGACTGGCCGTGTTCGCCCCGCATGTGCCCCGCACCCTCGCGCCGTCCGCTGTCCGCCGTTCGAGCGGAACGTATCGCCCGATTCGTACGCGTTCAACGGCTTCTTTCGCCGATCTGATGCCAGATCCGGTGCCGGCGTCGCTGGTGGGGTGCGTCGGGGTCAGATGCGGCCGGCGGCGCGGGCAGCCGCTTCGGCCTGGGTCAGCTGGTCGTCGACGATGGCGAGGCCGGCGTCCCAGAAGCCCGGGTCGGTGAGGTCGCAGTCGACGATTCGGCCGAGGTCCTCGGGCCAGCGGGAACCGCCGGCGGCGAGCAGGTCGAGGTAGCGGGGGACGAACTCGTCGCCCCGCTCCTGGTAGCGGGCGTACACCGACAGGGCGAGCAACTGCCCGTAGGCGTAGGCGTACACGTAGCCCGGCGTGCCGATGAAGTGCGGGACGTAGCTCCACCACGACCCGTAGCCCTCGGTCGCCTCCATGGCGTCGCCGAACAGGTCGCGCTGGGTCGACAGCCAGTGCTGGGCGAAGTCGTCGACCGACAGCTCGCCGACCTCGCGGCGGTGGGTGTGCACGGCGTCCTCGAACCGGTTCATCGACACCTGGCGGAAGACGGTGGCGATCGAGCCCTCGAGGTTCTGGGCCAGCAGGGCGAAGCGCTCGGCCGGGTCGTCGACCATCGTCAGCAGGCGCTCGAAGGTCACGGTCTCGCCGAACACGCTGGCGGTCTCGGCGAGCGTGAGCGGCGTCGACTGCTCGAAGATCCCCTGGGGCCGGGCGAGGTAGCCGTGGACGCCGTGGCCGAGTTCGTGGGCCAGGGTCATCACGTCGCCGGGCGTGGCCGTGTAGTTGAGGAACACGTACGGGTGGTGGTCGGGGACCGTGTAGGCGCAGAACGCGCCGCCCCGCTTGCCCGGCCGGGTCGGGGCGTCGATCCAGCCCTCGTCGAGGAACCGGTCGACGACGCCGGCGAGCTCGGGCGAGAACGAGGCGTAGGCGTCGCGCACGACGGCGGTGGCCTCGTCCCACGGGATGAACCGGCTCGCCGTGGCCACCGAGGCGTTGCGGTCGTAGTCGGCGAGGCGGTCGAGACCGAGGATCGCCGCCTTCAGCCGGTACCAGCGCTGCGGGATGTCGTAGCGGGCGACGACGGCGTCGACGAGCGTCTGGACCGACTCGTCGCTGGCCTCGTTCCCGAGGTTCCACGAGCTGATCCAGGTCGGGAACCCGCGCAGCTCGTCCTGGATGCGACGGTCGGCGGCGAGCGTGTTGTACACGTAGGCCCGGGTGCGCAGCCCGGGCTGCAACGCCTCGGTCACGGCCTCGGCGGCGGTGCGGCGCACCTCGCGGTCGGGGTCGAGCAGGCGAGACAGGCCCTGGTCGAGGGCGACCGGGCCGTCGACGTCGGGCAGGTGCACCTCGATCGACGACGTCTGTTCGGTGAAGAGGCGCACCCAGGCCGAGCGGCCGGTGGGGGCGGTCGTGGCGAGCAGGCGTTCCTCGATCTCGGACAGGACGTGGGGCTTGCCCGCCCGCACCGTCTCGAGGTGGTGGCGGTGGGCGGCGAGGGCGGGGTCGGCCAGCAGCGAGTCGGCCCGGTCGTCGTCGACCGCGACCCACTCGAGTTCGAACCACACCAGCTCGGCCGAGATCGTCGACAGGCGTTCGCTGGTCTTCTGCACCAGCGCGCCGCGGGCGGCGTCGGTGGTGTCGACGGCGAAGGCGAGCTGGGCGTAGCCGGCGGCCCGGTGGGCGTCGGCGGTGACGGCGGCGAGGCGGTCGACCAGCGCGGCCAACCCCGCCGCGTCGAGGTCGCCGACCCGGCCCCTGGCATCGGCGGTCGCCGCACGGGCGCCCGCCAGGGCGCGGTCGAGCAGGTCGTCGACCGACTGCCCGTCGAGCAGCGTGTCGATGTCCCAGGCGACGGACTCGGCCCCGGTGCCCGCGGCCCCGGTGTCGTCCGTCTCGGTCGTCGTGTCGACCGACATCACGCGGCGAGGTCGACGACGGTGTCGCCCGTCGCCGTCTTCTTCGCCTGCTTCTTGGCCTGCTTCGCCCCGGCGAACTTGACGAGCGAGAACGCCCAGATCGTCGTCCGCAGGGCGGTGCGCACGGTGCGCCACACGACGCGCAGGGCGAGACCGATCGTCCCGTTCAGGAACCGGAGGACCAGCTTCAGTACGCCGAGCACGAGCCCGACGATCTTCAGCACGCCCTGCCACAGCGCGTACGTGAGGTCGGCGGCGACGGCCACCACCTTGCGGATCACGCCGGCCGCGACCCGGATGGGGACGGCGACGACGACCACGAGGATCGTGACCACGCCGACCAGGGCGCGCACCACCACGCCGGCGATCCGGAACGGCAGCGTGACGAGCCGGCCGGCACGGCGGACGATGCCGCCCTGCTTCGGGGCGACGACGTCGTCGATCGGGGCGGGAACGGGATCCTTCATGGCGCCGATCCTGCCACCCCGGGGGCGGTTTGCGTCGCGGCCGAGACCGGAACCGTCGATCAGGCGCTGCGCACCGTGCGGTCACCGGCCTCGACAACCCACGTGGTGACGGTCGTGACCGCGCCACCTTCAACCGTGGCGTCGTCGACCAACCGGTACTCGGCGGTCCAGCGGTCGGCGGTGATCTCGTGACGCACCCAGCCGCGCCGCTCGGTCTCGCTCCACTGCACGTGGGGCGACTGCAGTTCGACGAGGCTGCCCCGGCCCTCGAGCAGGTCGGGGATGGCCGACGAGACGCTCGGGGCGACGAACTCGACGCCCACGTCGCCGCCGTCGTCGCGCAGGTCGGCGACCCAGGACGAGTGGACGTCGCCGGTCAGCACGACCGGCGTCGGCGCGCCGTGGAGCGTGGCGAGCAGGCGGCGGCGGGCGCCGGTGTAGCCGTCCCACTGGTCGAGGTTCCAGACGGTGTTGCCCGGGGCGATCTTCCATTCGTGGACCACGACCTGCTGGACGAGCGTGGTCCAGATCGTGCCGTCGCCCGACGTGCGCTCGACGACGTCGGTCAGCCAGGCCTCCTGCTCGTCGCCGAGCATCGTGACGGTGGGGGTCGCGTCGCACTGCGGACCGAGGTCGCTGCCGAACTCGCCGGGGCAGGGCTGGTCGTCGCGGTACTGGCGGGTGTCGAGCAGCACGAAGCGCGTGAGACCGCCCCAGTCGACGGTGCGGTGCATGCGCAGGTCGGGACCCGTCGGCGATGGCGCCCGGGTCGGCGTGAACTCCCACCAGGCCTGGTAGGCGGCGGCCCGCTGGTCGAGGAAGGCAGCGGGGTCACGGCCGGCGGTGCCGGGGTCGGCACCCTGGTAGTTGTTCTCGACCTCGTGGTCGTCCCACACCACCAGCCACGGAGCGACGGCGTGGGCGGCCTGCAGTTCGGGCTCGGCCTTGTAGCGGCGCCACAGGGCCCGGTAGCCGTCGAGGTCGGTGGGGGCCTCGTCGGGGAGCGGCCGGACCGGGCCGCGGTCGACCTCGTACACGTAGTCGCCGCAGTGGACGACGACGTCGGGTTCGTGGGCGGCGACGTCGGCGAGCGCGGTCCAGTAGCCGTCGGAGTAGCGCTGGCAGGACAGTTGCGCGAGGTGGAGCGGCTCGGCGGGGACGGCGCCGGGCTCGGGCGCGGTACGGGTCCGGGCCGGCGGTGTGAGGTGGCCGTCGAGCGCGAACCGGTACCAGTACTGCGTGTCGGGCTCGAGCGACCCGGCGAGCACGCGGACGGTGTTGCCGGCCTCCGGCCCGACGATCGCCGGTGCCCGGACGATGATCTGGGTGAAGGCCGCGTCGAGGGCGATCTCGAGGGTGACGGCGCCCTCCCGGTCGGCCCAGGTCCACAACACGACCGACTCGTGGTCCGGGTCGCCGGAGGCGACGCCCAGCCCGAACGGGTACGGGCCGGTCGGCTCCCCGAAGTCCTCCGGCGGCAGCGTCGACGAGGGCGATGCGCCGGTCGTCGTGGTGGAGGTCGCGCCGCCGTCCTCGCCAGCTCCGCCGTCGCGGCACGCCCCCAGCCCGACGGCGACGGCGGCACCCAGGAACGTCCGGCGAGTGATCGTCACCGGACCAGGATGGCCTGCGGCGGCTACGTGGCCGTGACGGTGATCCGGGGCCCGGTCCGCTCGGTGCGGTGGAACCAGCCCGAGCCGTGCGTGATGTCGACGGCCTCGACCACCACCTCGCCGGGTTCGAGGGCCGTCACGACGACGACGAGCTGGGTGGCACCGACGGGCGACTGCCCGAGGCGGGGGAGCCGCCCCTCGGCCGGGGCCAGCTCGGCGCAAGAACCGTCGAGGTCCTCCTGGCCGCAGATCGATCCGAGGAACGAGGTGGTGAGTTCGCACCGGAGGACCTCGACCTGGGCCATGGCGTCGCCCGACACCACGGGTTGGGTGTCGGTGATGTCGACGGCGCGGTCGTGGTAGATCCCGACCACCGCCACCTCGCCGACCGCGACCGGGATCTCGTGGAGGTCGCCGGTGGGGCCGAACCGGTCGGCGGGGCGCAGCGCCCAGCCGGCCGCGACGAGGATGCCGGCGATGGCGAGCACGGCGAGCCCGGCTCGGCGTCCCCACACCTGGCTCGGCGTGCGCAGCAGCCCGGTGGGCTCCGCGTCGCCGACGGTCGTCGACTCGACCATGTGAGGGTCTGCCTCCCGCGCCCGCCCGGTGCGGACGCGGAAACGGTACCGGCCGGATCGGCAGAACGCGCGGGCGGGGTGCGTGAGTCGGCGCGTCATCGGGTACAGCCGCCGGGCCATGGTCGCCACCCGTCCGTCCCCGTCGCCACGGTCCGCCCCCACCGACCCCGCCTCCGGCGACGACGCGTCGTCCCCGCCGTGGCTCGAGCGCATCGCCCGCATCGGCCTCGTGGGCAAGGCCGTGCTCTACACCGTGGTCGGCCTGCTGGCCGCGCTGCTGGCCCGGGGCGGTCGTCAGGACGACGGCGCGGCCGGGTCGACCGGCGCGATCGAGTGGATCGGCGAACGGTCGTGGGGAACCCCGGCCCTGCTCGTCCTGGCCGTGAGCCTCGCCGGCCTCGCGTTCTGGCGCCTGGCGGCCACGGTCACCGGCGACCCGGTCGAGGGCGACGGCGTCAGGGAACGGGCCACGTTCGCGGCCAAGGCCGTCTTCTACGGCGCGCTCGCCGTCCTCGCCGCTCGCGGGGCCCTCGGAGGTTCCTCGGGCGGCGACCAGGGTTCGTCGTCGGGCGGCTCGTCCGGTGGTGGTGGTGGGGCGTCCGACGCCGCCTCCACGGTCTTCGATCTCCCGGCGGGGCGCTGGTTGGTGCTCGGCGTCGGGCTCGCCGTGCTCGGCATCGCGGTCTACGTCTTCGCCGTGCACACGATCGATCGGCGATTCCTGCAGCGGGTCCGGGCGTCCCGGCGGTCGATCGTGTCCGTCCTCGGCCGGGTCGGCTACGGCGGTCGCTCGCTCGCCTACGCCGTCGTCGGCGGCTTCCTCATCCGGGCCGCGGTGCAGCACGACCCGTCGCAGGCGAAGAGCCTCGGCGAGTCGCTCCGGGCGCTCGCCGACTCGGCGCCGGGTCGGGTGGCGCTGTACGTCGTCGCCGTCGGGTTCGTCGCCTCGGGGATCTTCTGCCTGTTCGAGTCCCGGTTGCGGCGCGACGCCTGACCGCGGCCGTCGCGGTGGGCCGACTCAGGCGGTGCCGTCGTCCGCCGAGGTCTCGTACTCGGGCGGGCCACCGAGCAGTGGGGCGTAGTCGGTGGCGAGACGGTCGAAGTCGAGGTCGCGCAGGAACCGGCTGAACGCGACCTGCGCGGCGAGGGCGTTGACGTCGCGGAACACCTCGGGCAGGAACATCGGCTCGGCGATGAGGCCTTCGTCGTAGAGCGCGTTGATCGTGCCCATGTTGTTGATGTCGACCTTGCCGCAGAACAGGACGGGGATGCGGTCGAGGCGTCCGCTGCGGATGGCGACCCGCACGTAGGCGTAGGTGAGCACGAGGCCCTTGCCGTAGGCGAGGTCCTTGGTGAACGGGGCGCCGGTGGGCGTCGACCCGCGGAAGACCCGCGAGGCGAGCTGCCAGCACTCCTCCTCGTCCATGCCCTCGGTCCGGAAGTGCTCGACGACGTCGACGAACGTGGCGCCGTCCGCGGCGAGCGCGATGGCGTCGATGCGGTCGGCGATGCGCAGCAGACGGGCGGGGTGCGACGTCAGCGAGAACAGCTCGGTGAGCGTGGCGAGACCCTCCTGGGTCACGTTGACCGGCGGGGGCGCCTTGCCGAGGAACGTGCACACCGGCTGGGCCATGCCGTTCGCCGACGTGCCGACGTGGACCCACCCCTCGTGCGACTCGAGCTGCTCGAGCTGGCGGTGCGAGAACAGGGCGTCGGCCCGCAGCTTGATGTAGCTCGACCCGGCGGCGGCGTCGGCGACGATGCCGTCGTCGAGCACGACCTCCACGAGATGGCCGCCCATCGACTCGTCGAGCCGGGACTGGAGGAGTTGCACGGCCTCGTCGCCGGGGATCGACTTCTCGTCGCGCTCGTCGATCGGGACGTCGGACACCCACGACAGGGCGTCACGGAACTGCTGCGCGAGGTCGGCGACCGTGGGACCGCCGGCGTGGAACACGTCGGCCGTCGTGCCGTAGAGCTGGGCGGCGAGCGGACC
>JBHIXO010000127.1:0-9875 GCA_041984725.1 Acidimicrobiales bacterium
TACTGACGTACTTGACGAGTGCCACGGTGCCCAACGCCACGAGCATGATGGCCGCGAGCAGGCTGACGCGCTTCTTGTTCACCGTTCTTCCCCTGGGGTCATCGGGTTCGCTCCTGCCTTCATCGGCCGCGAACTCCGATTCTGAAGAGATTTCCGGGGGAACCGACGAGCGGTCCCGGCAGAGCCGGAACCCTGACCCGTCAGCGGTAGGGGTCGTCCTCCTCGGGCGCCTCCCACCAGTCGTCGGGCGCGACCGGCGCGCCCTCGAGCGGGTGGATGCAGTCGACCGGGCAGGGGTCGATGCACTTGAGGCACCCCGAGCACAGCTCCGGGATGATGATGACGTCGATCCCGTGGTTGAAGATCGCTCCGAACTGCGGCGGACAGTGCCGGATGCACGTGTCGCAGTTGATGCAGATGTCCATGTCGATCCACAGGGCCGGCTTCTGCCACTTCGGGTTGCGCGCCCGGTTGGCCATGCGGTCGGCACGCGTGCCGGCGGAGATCGCCCCTTCCGTCATCGGCCGGGACGGTAGCAGGCGAGCCCCGGACTTGACCCGCGGGTCAAGTGGACGGTTCACTGCTCCGGATGCCGGAAGGAGCCGTGGCCCAGCCCACCGGGGACGCCGATCGCCAGCTCACGAGCCAGGGCCTCGAGCGCAAGCAGCAGCTGGTCGACCACGCTGCCCGCCTCTTCGCCGAGCGCGGGTTCGCCGAGACTCGCATCAAGGACATCGTCGACGCCGCCGGCGTCGCCAAGGGCCTCTTCTACTGGTACTTCGAGAACAAGGAAGCGCTGTTCGCCGAGGTCGCCACCGACATCCGGCGCCGGCTGCGCAAGCACCAGGGCGCCGCCGTCGACCCCGACGAGGACGAGCTGCGCCAGATCCGGCGCGGCACCGAGGCCAGCATCCACTTCATGGCCGAGCACGCCCACTTCTTCTCGCTGCTCGAGGTCGAGACGGGTGCCGTGACCGAGGAGGCCCGGCGCCGGGGCACCGAGCAGCACCTCCGCGACGTGCGCCGCATCATCGAGCAGGGCCAACGGGCGGGGACGATCGTCGACGAGGACCCGCAGCTGCTCGCCCTCGCCGTGGTCGGCTCGGTCGGCTTCTACAGCCACTACCACCGCAGCGGGCGCTCCCGGGTGTCGATCGAGGAGCTGGCCCGCTTCGTGTCACGTCAGGTCGTGCGCACGCTCGCCGCCGACGCCGACCTCGCCGGCGCGGCCCTCGCCGACTGACGGGTCGCCCACGTCGTCCGGCGGGCCCAGGGTGGTCCGGGACGACTGCACGAACAGCGCGAGCACGAGCCCGATGAAGGCGGCGGCGGCCCCGACGAGGTAGGCGTCGCGGAAGGCGGCGACCTCACCGACCCGGTCGACACGGGCCGCCTGGGTCGACTGCATCACCTGGATGCCGACCACGACGCCGAACTGGGTCATCATCTGCTGCATCGCGCCGACCACGCCCAGGTCGTCGTCGTCGACCGCGTTGGCGATCGAGGCGACGAGCGCCGGTCCCGACATGCCGAGGCCCACACCCGAGAGCCCGAGCGCGCCGACGATCAGCAGGTCGGACGAGTCCGCGCCGACCGACGCGAGCCCGAACATCGACACCACGACCGCGAGTGCACCCCCGACCGCGGCGAAGCGCTCGCCGGTGCGGGCCGCGAGGTAGCCCATGATCGGCCCGGACACCGCGAACGCCAGCGGCCGCGAGATGAGCAGCGACCCGGCCTTGGTCTCGCCGTAGCCGAACACGCCCTCGAGCAGCAGGGGCGTGATGATGAAGCCGCCCATGTAGGCGAAGTTGGTGAACACCTGGGTGAGGATCGGGATCGAGAAGTTGCGGCGCCGCAGGTAGTTCAGCGGGAGCAACGGTGCGACGGCCCGCGACTCGACCCGGACGAACAGCAGCGCGAACACCGGCGCGAGGACGAACCCGGCGAGGACGAGCGGCGACGTCCACCCGAGGACCGGTCCGCGGTTGACGGCCATGAGGAACGAGGTGGCAGCGACGGCCAGCGTGCCGGCGCCGGCGAGGTCGAAGCGGGTCGCCTGCACCCGCGGCGTCTCGGGGAGGATGGCGAGGGCGAGGAGCAGACCGGCGGCGGTGAGGGGCACCTGGGCGGCGAAGATCCAGCGCCAGCCGAATGCCTCGACCACCGGCCCCCCGGCCACCACGCCGACCACGGGCCCGCCGGCGGCCACCATCGTCCAGTACCCCATCGCCTGCGACCGTCGGGCGGGTGGGAACATGCGGTTGATCAGGGCGAGCGACGTCGGCCCCACCGCGGCGCCGGTGGCCGCACCGATGATCCGGAACGCGAGCAGCGACGGCGCGTCCCAGGCGACGGCGGTGAGCCCGGCGAACACGATGACGCAGCCCATCGACATCGCGTAGACGCGACGGTGCCCCCGCAGGTCGCCGAGCTTGCCCGCCGACGGGCCGAACAGCGCGAACGCCAGGATCGGACCCGTCACCAGCCACGTCAGCGTCGACTCGTCGGAGCCGAGGTCGTCGGAGATGCGCGGGATCGAGACCGACAGGATCGTGATCGTGAAGCCGACGCTCAGCAGGCCGAACAGCACGGTGGCGAGCACCACCCACGGGTAGTGGGTCGAGCGCTGGGCCCGCCGTTGGATGTTGTCGCGGATCAGCAGCGACCATGGCGTCACCGCGACCTCGTCGGCGCCCGGGGCGTCGATGCTCAGTTCGTCGAGATGCTCCCGAGCTCGTCGACCCACGGTGCGGGACGGTACCGGGACGTCCTCACTCCTGCCCCATCCACTCGCCCGTCCGAAACGGATGAAGGGGACGATACGGAAAGTGCGATCTTCGACCACCTGGGGTGGTCGGTGACGGGTACACTCGTCGGCTACCGGGCCGGTCCCGGTGGGGCGGTCGGCCGGACGCAGTGTTCCCCAGCCACTGTGACGAGGTTGGCCGTCCCACCAGGGCCGGCCCGGACCGCGCCCGACAGGGACGAGCGCCGGTCAGCGCACCTTGGCGAGCGAGGCCCGGAGCTCGTCGATGCTCCACCGGGCGTCCTGCTCGAACGACTGGGCGAACTGCCAGCCGGACATGAACCGGATCGTGCCGCCCTGCACGTACACCGTGCGCCCGTTGTGGGGGCAGTCGGCGGTGGCCAGGTAGCCGACGACCGGAGACACGTTGGCCGGGTCCCAGACGTCGAAGCCGACGTCGTCGGCCGGCGGCGCGACCATCTCCGACAGGCCGGGCAGCGACTCGGTCAGGCGGGTCCGGGCCGCGGGCACGATGCAGTTCGAGCGGACGCCGTACCGGGACAGCTCCTGGGCGCAGATCTCCGAGAACGCGGCGATGCCGGCCTTGGCGGCGCCGTAGTTGGTCTGCCCGGGGTTGGCGAGCAGCCCCGACGTCGACGAGGTGTGGACGACCGCGGCCTGGCGGGGCGTCCCGGCCTTGGCCTGCTCACGCCAGTAGGCGGCGGCGAAGCGGGTCGGGACGAAGTGGCCCTTGAGGTGCACGTTCGTGACGCTGTCCCACTCCTCCTCGCTCATGTGGACCACGGCGCGGTCGCGCAGGATGCCGGCGTTGTTGACGAGCACGTCGAGGCCGCCGAACGTCTCGACGGCGGTCTGCACGACGGCCTGGCCGCCCTCCCACGTGGCGACGTCGTGCGTGGTGGCGACGGCCTCGCCGCCCGCGGCCACGATCTCGTCGGCCACGTCCTGGGCCGGGTGCTCGGCGGCTGCGGCGTCGCCGCCGGCCCCGCCGTCCTGGGCGGCGCCGAGGTCGTTGACCACGACCTTCGCACCCTCGGCGGCGAAGAGCAGGGCGTGCGCCCGCCCGAGGCCACGACCGGCCCCCGTGATGACCGTGATCCGTCCGTCGAGCGCTCCCACCTGCATCCTTCTCCGTCGCGGGTCCGTTGGTGCGAGGACCCTGCTGGCCCGGCGATGCGCCGGTCAAGTCGTCGGTCGAGTCGTCCCGGTCAGCGCACGAGGAAGAGGGTGACCCCGGCGCCGCGCCGGACGGTGGTGCCGGCCGGGGGGTCGCTCCCGATCACCTCGCCCCGCGAGAACCCGAAGGCGTTCTCGACGAACAGCCCGCGGGCCTCGAGCGCGGCCTCGGCCTCGTCGAGGGACATGCCCTCGACGTCGGGCACGGTGACGACGTCGGGGCCCTTGCTGACGGTCACCCGGACCTCGCTGCCCCGGTCGACGGTCTGGCCGGGCGCGGGGTCGACGGCGAGGACGACCCCCGGCTCGGTGTCCTCGTCGAAGACGTCGGCGCGGGTCGGGACGAGCCCGAGTTCGTCGAGGGCGCCGGCGACCTCCTCGTAGGACAGCCCGGGACCGAACGACGGGATCGTGCGCGGTTCGGGCCCCATCGACACCAGCAGCGGCACGACCTCACCCTTGGGGAGCCGCTCGTCGACCTCGCCGTCGGTGCCGATCACGTGGTCGTCGGGCACCTCCTCGTCGAACACCTCGGTCACGTCGTAGTCGAGTCCGGCCCGGTCGAGGTCGACGATCACGTCGCTGAGGGGCCGTCCGACGAGCTCGGTGGGGCGGTCGGTCAGCTCGTTGCCCAGCGACACGAGGACGACGAGGGTCCCGCCCTCGGCGAGGCTCTCCCCCGCGGCCGGCTCCGTCGACACGATCTCGCCGGGCTCGGTGCCGTCCTGGCGCGTCTCCTTGTCGTCGACCACCCACTCGTTCTGCTCGGCGATCAGCTCGATGTCGTCGAGCTGGCGGCCGACGAGGTCGGGCACCTCGGGGTCGGTCGTCCGGGTGGCGACGAACACGGCGGCGGCCGCGCCGACGACGGCCAGCAGCGCGGCGACGGCGAGCAGGATCGGCCAGCGCCGTCGTCCGCCCGGGGCCTCGGCGGTGGCCGGGGACCCGCCCGTCGACCCGCCGGACGCCGTGCCGGCCACGACGGGGGCGACCTGGGTGCGCTCGTCGGGACGGTCCGGGGCGCCGGCCTCGGCGAGGGCACCGACGAGGGGCAGCACGCCCGGGGCCTCGAGCCGCTCGGAGGCGGCGAGGAGCGAGATCCCGAGCGCCTCGGCGTCGGCGCGCTCGTCGGGGTCGAGACGGCCGGCCTGCTCGAGCGGACCACGGAGCGGGCCGAGGGCCTCGGGCACGACGAGGTCGCCCGTGGTGCGGGCGCGCAGCGTGGCCAGCGGGTCGTCGGCGGCGAAGGGCACGTCGCCGGTGACCGCCTCGACGAGGGAGAGCGCGAGGGCGTACACGTCGGCCTTGGGACCCGCGCTGGTGCCCGACGCCTGCTCGGGCGACGCGTAGCGGACCGTGCCGACGAGGCCATCGTGGACGGTCATGCCGGTCTCGGCGAGGGCGCGCGCGATCCCGAAGTCGGCGATGCGCAGCCGGGCGTCCTCCCCGAAGAGCAGGTTGGCGGGCTTCAGGTCCCGGTGCACGAGACCCCGCTCGTGGGCGTGGGCGAGTCCCCGGCACGCCTCGAGGCCCACCAGCAGCGCCTGCGACGGTGTCAACCGGTGGCCGGCGGCGAGCATCCCGCGCATCGACCCCCCACCCAGGTACTCGGTGACGAGGTACGGCAGGCCGTCGACCCCGCTGTCGTACACGAGGAGGATGTTGGGGTGGTTGACCGAGGCGACGGTGGTGGCCTCGGCCCGGAACCGGTCGAGGAAGCGGGGCTCGGCGGCCAGGGCCGGGTGCAGGATCTTGACCGCGACGCGCCGCCGCAGCGTCACGTCGTCGGCGAGGTACACGTCGGCCGAGGCACCGGTTCCCAGGTGCCCGACGAGCCGGTAGCGGCCGCCGACGACGCGGCCGATCTGGTCGGAACGGTCCGTCATGACCACGGATCCACGTTACGCCCGGGATGCCCGCTGCAGTGGACAGCCCCGGAGCCGTCAGACTGGGGCCATCGCCACGACCGACGACCCGAACCGACCCGTCGCCCCGGCGCGCCCAGAGGTCGGGCCAGAGGCCGGGCCGGACGTCGGGGAGGAGCCGGTCCCCTGGACGCTGACGCTGGCGTTCTGGATCGTCGTCGTCGAGAGCGCGGCCGAGTCCCTGTACGTCCTGACCGGCGACGCCTACGGCCCGGGGGGCCGGGTCCTGCTCGTCCTCGCGTTCGCGGCCAAGGCCGGGTTCGCCCACCTCGCGCGGCGGCGCAGCGCGGGCGGTGTCCTCGGGTTGCTGACCTTCGAACTGGTCGGCATCCTCGTCGCCATCGGCGCCGACTGGTCGCCCGCGGTGCGGGTCGGGCTCGTCGCCACCGTCGTCGCCGTCTTCGTCCTCGTGCTCTCGTCGCTGCGGACCTTCCCCTCCCCGGAGCTGCCCTCATGACCGCACCCACCCCTGGATCCCCGCCGGGAAGGCCCCCGTCGGGGAGCGTGACCTACTCGGCCCGAACGAAGATCATCGTGGTCGTCGTGCTCGTCGTCGCCGTCGGGGGCTTCGTGCTCGCCGGCCTCAGCGCCGACACCAGCGGCGACCCCACCTTCACCGTCAGCGGGTCGGCGGGCGAACAGGTCACGTCGGGCAACGGCGTCGAGGCACTCGTCCCGGGCGACGGCGACGAGGTGCTCGGCCAGCAGCGGTTCGGCATCGACCTCGAACCCGGCTGGACCGGCGAGCTGGTGCTCCTGCCGTCGAACGGACCGGCCACCGCCCTGCCCGAGGACGAGCTCGAGGTCGTCGAGGAGCTGAACCAGATCTTCTACCAACCGATGCCCGGCAAGTCGATCGAGCGGCTCGGTGGCGGCACCAACTGCGTCGCCGCCACGATCTGGGACCGGGTCCGGGGCCGCGACGCCACCGAGCGCGTCGAGACCTGGTGCTTCAGCGTGGCGTGAGCCCGCGCCGCCCGGACGAGCGGATGCCCGGGCTCACGACGGCAGCTCGCCCGTCGCCAGGAGCCGCTCGAAGGCGGCCTCGTCGAGGATCGGCACGCCCAGCTCCTCGGCCTTGGTGAGCTTCGACGCGCCGGGACCCTCCCCCACCACGACGGCGGTCGTCTTCTTCGAGACGCTGCCGGGCGACTTGCCGCCCCGCGACTTGATCGCCTCCTCGACCTCGTCGCGGCTGTAGCCGTCGAGGGTGCCGGTGACGACGACCGACATGCCCTCGAGCGTCTGCTCGACGTCGTCGGCCGGTGCCTCGCCCGCGAAGTTGAGGCCCGCGGCCCGGAGCCGCTCGACGAGCGCGAGGTGGGCCTCGTCTGCGAACCACGAACGCACGGCCGCGGCGATCGTGGGTCCGACCCCGTCGATGGCGGCGAGCGGATCGGGCGGTGCCTCCGGTGCCGGGGCGTCGGCATCCGCGTCGCTCGCGTCCGTCTCCGGGACGGGACGCGGGGCGGCGGCCGCGATGATGGCGTCGAGGTCGGGGAACGCCCGGGCCAGCGCTTCGGCCGCCGACGGTCCGACGTGGCGGATGTTGAGGCCGACGAGGAGGCTCCGGAGCGGGCGGTCGCGGGTGGCGTCGATGGCGGCCCGCAGGTTGTCGACCGAGGTCTGCCCGTAGCCCTCGAGCTCCAGCACCCGGTCGAAGTCGATCTCGTAGATGCTGGCGATGTCGGTCAGGATGCCGAGGTCGAGGAACAGCGCGATCGACCGCTCGCCGAGACCGTCGATGTCCATGGCGCCCCGGCTGGCGAAGTGCTCGATCGAGCCCTGGACCTGGAACGGGCACTCCGGGTGGACGCACCGCGTGTCGGCCTCGCCCTCGGGCCGGACCAGCGTCGAGCCGAGCGGGCACGGGCACGTCGTGGGGAAAGTCCAGGGTTCGAGCCCGTCGGGGCGGGCGGCCAGGACGGGGCCGACGACCTCGGGGATCACGTCGCCCGCCCGGCGGACCACGACCGTGTCGCCCGGCCGCACGTCCTTGGCCCGCACCTGGTCCTCGTTGTGCAGCGTCGCCCGCTCGACGTTGGCGCCGCCGACGAAGACCGGCTCCAGCACGGCGTACGGCGTGGTCCGGCCGGTCCGCCCCACCGACACGAGGATCTCGCGGAGCTCGGTCGTGCGTTCCTCGGGCGGGAACTTGTAGGCGATCGCCCAGCGGGGCGCCCGCGACGTGAAGCCGAGCTCGTCGCGTCGGCCGAGGTCGGAGACCTTCTCCACCACGCCGTCGATCTCGTACGGGAGGTCGTGGCGGTGGTCCTGCCATCGCTCGCAGAACGCGATCACGTCGTCGATCGAGTCGACCCGGCGCACCTCGGGGTTGACCGGGAAGCCGAGATCGGCGAGCAGCGCGAAGGTCTCCTCGTGCCGGGCGAACGCCGGGCCGCCGACGACCTCGCCCAGCTGGTAGCACCACATCGACAGCTCGCGCCGGGCCGTGACCGTGGCCTCCTTCTGGCGCAGCGAGCCCGCCGCCGAGTTGCGGGGGTTGATGAACGGGGCGTGGCCGTGCTCGACCGCCCACGCGTTCAGGGCCTCGAACGCGGCGCTCGTCATGAAGACCTCGCCGCGGACCTCCAGCACCTCGAGCCCCTCGGGCGTGTCGATGCGCTCCGGGACCGCCGAGATCGTGCGGACGTTGGCCGTGACGTCCTCGCCCACGCGGCCGTCACCCCGGGTCGCCGCCTGCACCAGCTCACCGGCCTCGTAGCGCAGCGAGATCGCCACGCCGTCGATCTTCAGCTCGCACACGTAGCCGTAGGCGATGGGCTCCTCGGGCTCGGCGCCGAGCCGGCGCTGGAGCCGCTCGTCCCACGCCCGCAGCTCGTCGGCGTCGAACGCGTTGTCGAGCGACAGCAGCGGCGTCGAGTGCACCACCGGCGAGAACAGCGCCGACGCCCGGCCGCTGACCCGCTGCGTCGGCGAGTCCTCCGACGCCAGCGCCGGGTGCTCCTCCTCGAGCCGGCGCAGCTCGGCCACGAGCTCGTCGTAGTCGGCGTCGGACACGATCGGTTCGTCGTCGACGTAGTACCGCTCGTTGTGCTCGAGGATCTCGGCCCGCAGGGCCTCGGCGCGGCGCAAGATGTCCGGGTCGACGTCGCTCACCACCCCGAAAGTACGCCCCCGCCGTGACGCGCCCGGGGTCTCTCGCTCAGGCGCCGACGGAGAGGCGGACGCCGAACGACTGGCGGCGCACGCGCTCGGCCAGGTCGACGGTGAGGGCGAGCACGTGCTCGGCCTGGACCGGGTCGTGGTTGGCGAGGCCGCACTCGGGCGTGACCAGCGCCTGCTCCCGCAGGCGCAGGGCGTCGCAGCCCCGCTGCACCAGGCCGCACCACGTGTCGGACAGCATCCGCCACAGCCGGTCCGAGGTGTCGCCCACCGGACGGCTCGTGGGCACTGCGCCCCAGGCGATCCAGCCGCCCTGGTCGAGGTGGGCGCCGAGGGCGCCGGCGTGGTCGAGCACCGAGTCGTCGGTCGGCATCGACACGACCTGGGGACCGGCGGCGAGGGCGAGGCGCCAGTCGGTCGCGCCGCAGCAGTGCAGACCGGTGGCGGCGTGGGGCTCGATGGTGGCGAGCGCGCTCGAGACCAGGTCGACCGCGTGGTCGGTGGGGATCGGGAAGCCGGGCCGGGACAGGGCGACGAGGCCGGGTTCGTCGACGAACACGATCTGGGGCGCGAGGGGCGCCGTCCGGCGGGCCGCCTCGAGCGCGGCGGCGAGCCGGAGTCGCACGGCCGCACCGGCGGTGGCGAACGCGACGTCGGGAGCGGCGCCGGCCGCGACCAGCCCGAGCCCGAGGGTCACCGGGCCGGTGAACTGCAGCTTCACGGCCCCGGTGCGGTGGCGGTTGGCGAGCAGGAACGCCCGCAGCGCGGCGAAGGGGGCGCCGTCGATGCCGGGACCGGTCGCGAACGGGTCGACGGGGTCGAGGCGGCCAGTGAGGGCGAGGGACCCGTCGGCGGCGACGTCGACGCCGCGCAGGCCC
>JBHIXO010000128.1:0-9717 GCA_041984725.1 Acidimicrobiales bacterium
TGAAGCGCACGATGGCCTTGCGGAACGGCGCCCAGGTTGCCGCCGCGTCAATCTGCGTGACTGTGATCCCGTAAGTCGCATAGCCGGCGATGATGCCGAGCACGAGGCCGACCGGCCCGGCCCCCACGATCGCGACGTCGACGTCGGGCTCGACGCTCATGCCGACCGCAGCGGCTGGTGGCCCCAGGCGCTGATCGCGTCGTACTTCCGGTCGTCGTCCCAGTCGTCGCCGACGACCCGCGCCCCATGGCCGACCTCGACCTGGAAGCCCGCCGGGGTCTGCAGGTAGAAGCTGAACATGCCGTCGTTGTCGTGGCGGCCCAGCCCGTTGGGGATGCCGAGGTCGGTCGCCCACAGCCGGTCGAAGGCCGCCCCCACGTCGTCGCGGTCGTTCATCTCGAACATGACGTGGTGCAGCGACTGCGGCAGGTCGAACGGCGCCCGGGCGAGGGCGATGGTGTGGTGCCGGGCGTTGCAGTGGAAGAACCGCACCTCGAGCTCGATGCCCGGCGCCAGCTCCATCTCGAGCCAGTCGGACTGGACGAGCCCGAGCCCGGCGGTCAGGAACGCGATCGAGGCGTCGAACGCGGTCGTCGCGAACACGGCGTGGCCGAAGCCGACCGCCTCGGTCAGGAAGCCGCGGGGCACGAGCGGGCTCGCGAAGCCGGCCGGTGCGGGCGCGGGATCGAGCACGATCTCGACGGTGGTGCCCCACGGTGCGACCGTCCGGGCGAGCCGCCCGACCCGCCGTTCGGCGGCGAGGTCGGGGTCGTCGACCACGTCGGCTCCGGTCGCGCGGAGACCCTCGACCGTCTCGTCGAACGCGGCGGCATCGGTCGCGGCGAACCCGACCGCGACCGCGTCGCCGGCATCCCCCGCCCGCACGATCACGCGGTTGGCGCGATCGTCGTTGCGCCACGTCCGGGCGCCCGACGGGCTCGGCTCGCCGGGCACCAGCCCGACGACGGACCCGAACGTCTCGTCCAGCGTGGCCGGGTCGGGGATCTCGAGGACGAGGTGGGCGAGTTCGAGTCGGTGGCGCATCGGGTTCTCCGGGTCGGGGTGGCGGTCGTCAGAGGAGGGTCGGGAAGAGTCGTTCGGTGTTGGCGCGCAGCGTCGCGAGCACGCCGTGCTCGGCCAGGCGGTCGAGCGCGCCTGCGGCGGCGAACTCCGGCGTGAACGGGTAGTCGCTGCCGTAGTGCAGGTGGTCGGCGTCGACGAGGGAGCGCAGCGCGTCGAGCTGCCGTGGGAGGGGGAAGCCGGCGAGGTCGTAGTGGAGTCGGCGCAGGTCGGCGTACACGTCGACGTCGGGGTCGACGTCGAGGAGGAGGGAGAAGACGCTGACCCGGTCGGCGACCGTGGCCAGGGTCGCACCGCAGTGCGGCACGACGAAGGCGACGTCGCGGTGGGCGGCGACGACGCCGGCGAGGATCAGGTCGACGACGGCGCGGGTCGTGTCGAACAGGAACTCGACCATGGGCCGCGGCCGGCCGAGCGACGTCGCCTCCCAGCAGGGCGGCGACGTGGGGTGCAGGAACACCCGTGCGTGCCGCCGGTCGAGTTCGGCCCACAGGGGTGCGTATGCCGGATCGCCCAGGTAGGTGCCGTCGGCGTTGGTGAGCAGCACGAAGCCGTCGACGTGCAGTTCGTCGACGCAGCGACCGACCTCGGCGATCGCCGCGTCGACGTCGGGGACGGGCAGCGACGCCAGGAGTCCGAAGCGACCGGGATGCGCCGCCACCGTCGCCGCGCCGGCGTCGTTGACCTCGCGGGCGAGGTCGATCGCCGTCGCGCCGTCGCCGAGGTGCACCCCGGGCGAGGAGATCGAGAGCAGCGCCGTCGCGATCCCGAGGCGGTCCATCATCGCCACGTGCTCGTCCGCCGACCAGGCCGGCACCTCGGGCATGCCGTCGGGCCGGTCGTGTCCGGCGGCGAGCAGGGCGGTGCGGTACGCGTCGGGCACGAAGTGGGCGTGGACGTCGACGGGGCCCGCGGGCCGGTTGTCGGTCACGCGTCCAGCGACCCGATCCACTCGACCACCGTGTCGACGTAGGTGTCGGGATCCTCGTCGTGCATCGCGTGGCCGGTCGACGGGAACGAGCGGTACGTCACGGCGACGTCGGCCTCGGCGAGCAGGTCCTGGACGCGCTGGGCCTGGCGGTCGGTCATCGCGCCCATGAGGTCGCCGGTCGTCTCGTCGACGAAACGGAAGTGGTGGGTGAGCAGCACGGGCACGCGGACCGCGCGCAGCATCCGCTCGTGGTCGCACGTCGCCGCGACCGACCCCGACCAGAACGCCCGGCCCCACTCGGGGTCGTACTCGCGCAGGTTCTGGGGCGGTTCGTCGGGGAACGGCACGCCGGCGAGCCACGCCGGGAGCCGGTCGGGTGCCGCCGCCCGCATGGCGTCCCACGCCCCGATCGACCACTGGTCGCCGAGGAAGGTGCTCCACAGGTCGAACATGGCGCCGACGCCCTGGCGGATGCCGGGGGCGACGGCGGGGCGCACCTGCGACGAGAACAGGGGCGGATCCTCGTAGACGGCGGCGCGGACCTGGCCGGGCTTGGCGTAGGCCGACAGCCACGCCGCCAGCACGCCGCCCGACGACAGGCCGCTCACGTAGGTGGGCCGCCCGATCACCTCGTCGATGAAGCGCACGAGGTCGTTGCCCATGAGGTCGAGCGTGTACCGGCCCGGGGTCCGGGTGCTCCGACCCTGGCCGCGGAGGTCGACGGCGAAGGCCTCGAAGTGCTCGCCGAGGCGGGGCAGCGCCCGCTCGTAGCCCCACCACGACTCGGTCTGTCCCGGGATCAGCAACAGGGCCGGAGCCGACGGGTCGCCCACCCGGACGTGGTTCATCTCGACCTCGCCGAGGTCGGCCAGTCGCTCCTCGAACCCGTGGGCGACGTAGGTCTCGGCCGGCGCGTGGGGCCCGAAGCGGTTCCGGAAGTCGGTCACCCGTTGACCTGATCATCTGATCAGGAATCTGTCAAGATGCTTATCGCTCGATCCAGCAGCGGCTAGCCTGAGGGCGATGTCCGACGTGGCCTCCGACCGGATCCTCGCCGCCGCCACCGACCTGTTCGCCGAGCGGTCCTACGACGGTGCGACCATGCGCGACATCGCGGCACGGGCCGGGGTCACCCAGCCGCTCGTCAGCTACCACTTCGGGTCGAAGCTGGAGCTGTGGCAGGCGTGCGTCGACGCGCTGTTCGCCCGCCTCACCCGCACGATCGACGACCGGATCGCCGGGCTGCGTGGGGTCGACGAGACCACGACCGCGAAGCTGCTCGTCCACGAGTTCATCGTCTTCTCCGCCCGCAACCCGCAACTGCACCGGATCATCACCCAGGAGTCGAAGGCCGACGGTCCGCGCATGGACCACCTCGTCGAGCACCACGTCCGGGCGATCTACGAGCGCACCACGGCCCTCTTCCGGGCGCTGACCGAGCAGGGCATCGTGCCGCCGATCCCGCCCGAGCACCTGTACTACATCCTCACCGGCGCGGGTCCGACGATGTTCGTCCTCGGTCCCGAGTGCCGCCGACTCACCGGGCTCGACCCGGCCGACGACGACGTCGTCGAGGCGCACGCCGCCGCCGTGTGCCGGTTGTTGTTCGGCGAGCCGTGAAGCGCAGGCTCGCTCCGGGCGCCCCCCTCAGGCGGTGCCGAAGGTGCGCCGCATGACCTCGAGCTGCGTCCGCCGTCCCGCCGGCTGGTAGCTGTAGAGCAGGGCGCGCCGGCCGTGGTCCGACGTGTTCGGCGCCGACCGGTGCAGCAGGTACGAGCCGAAGAGAACGACGTCGCCGGCGGCGAGCTCGCCGGGCACGGCCCGCGCCTCGGCGTCGGCGAGGTCGAGCTCGTTGCCGGCGAACGGGTCGGGGGCGTCGGGGCGGGGCTCGACCGGGCCGTCGTGGTGGCTCCCCGGGACGACCCAGAGGCAGCCGTTGTCCAGCGTCGAGTCGTCGAGGAAGACGATGATCGTGGCGACCTCGCTCGCGTCCTCCGCCGGTCCGACCCAGTACGGGTAGTCCTGGTGCAGCGGGTTCGCGCCGCCGTGGCGCGGCCGCTTCAGGTTGAGCTTCTCGGTGAACAGCGCGACGTCGTCGACGCCGAGCGCCGACCGCATCGGGTCGACGAAGCGGTCGTCGCCGGCCCAGTCGGCGAGCGGCTCGCTCAGGTGCACGAACGGTTCGACGCCGTGCACGACGTCGCTGTCGCCCTCCCACTTGATGATCGTGGCGTGGACCAGGTCGGGGTCGAAGACGTAGCTGCCCGCGCGAAACCGGCGTCCCTGCCGGTCGCGGACCAGGTCGTCGACCAGGCGCTCGCAGTGGTCCGCCATGTCGGCGACCTCGGCGGCCGCGAAGACCCCACGGCGGACGAGGTAACCGTCACGGGCGAACGACTCGTGTTCGTCGGCCGTGAACCGATGGCCGACCTGCGTGGCCGGTGCGGGCGTCGACGTCATGGGGTCTCCTCCGGGGTTCGACCGGACGGGGCAGCGGGATGGGGACCACGCGTCCGTCGGCCACGTGGATG
The DNA here is from genome assembly GCA_041984725.1 of Acidimicrobiales bacterium. Taxonomy (GTDB): domain Bacteria; phylum Actinomycetota; class Acidimicrobiia; order Acidimicrobiales; family Salinilacustritrichaceae; genus Salinilacustrithrix. The sequence continues at coordinate 4,543 of JBHIXO010000128.1, forward strand.
ATGGGGTCGGGCGTGCCGGTGATCGCGCGGCGCTCGTCCACCCACGGCATCGACCGCGGGACCGGGCGGGGTCGCGGCGTGCGCTGGTACTCCATCGGGAACGCCCAGCGGTCGCGGTCGGTCGTGTTCGGCGCCGTGCGGTGGAGGGTCTGGAAGTGGTGGAACGTCGCGCCGCCCGCCGGGAGCGGGCAGGCGACGCCGTCGCCGTCCGCGACGCCGACGGCGCGCAGCAGGTTGTGCTCCGGGGCGTCGGCGTGTTCGTGCTCGACCAGCCCCCGATGGTGGGAGCCGGGGACGAACTGCATGGCGCCCTGGTCGACCGTCACGTCGTGGAGCGGCAGCCAGCAGGCCAGTGCCTCGTAGTCGAGCTCGGGCTCCCAGTAGCCGGCGTCCTGGTGCCACGGCGCCTCCCGCCCGACCCGGGCGGGCTTGAGGATCGCGTGCCCCCAGGTCGTCAGCTCGCCAGCGTCGCGTCCGAGCAGGGCGGCGGCGTACCGGTGGGCGTTGCGGCGGTACGTCGTGTCGAGGATGGCGGGGACGCGCAACTCCGGGAAGAACGCCTGGCGCAACGTCGGTGCGGCACCGTCGCCGTCGCTGCCCGACCGGTCGACGGGCGCCAGCGGGTCGTCCTCGTCGGCGAAGATCACCTCGAGGACGGCGCGCAGCCACTCGAGCTCGTCGACGGTCGTGATCTCGTCGACCACGAGGTAGCCGTCACGCCGGAAGCGCTCGACCTCGTCCTCGCCGGGCTCGACGACCAGGTCGGAGGGCGGCGGGGGCCCGAGCGCCGCGATCCGGTCGGCGGTGGACGTGCCGGTTCGGCTCACGACGGGTCTTCGGCGGTCGCAGGGACGGCAGACAGCAGGGCGTCGACGGCCGCGGCGGTCGGCATCGACGGTTCGGCCCCAGCAACGGTGACGGCCAGCGACCCCGCCGCCGTGCCCCGGCGGACCGCGTCGAGCAACGACGCGCCAGCGGCGAGGGCGGCGGCCAAGGTCCCGCACGTCGCGTCGCCGGCGCCGACCGTGTCGACCACGTCGACGGCGTGAGCCGGGACGAGCGTGACGCGCCCACGGTCCCAGACGAGCGCACCGTCGGCACCCAGGGTGAGCACCACCGTCGGGGCGTCGAGGGCGGCGGCGACGTCGGCCGCGACCCCGGCGGCGTCGCCGGCCACGTCCCGCCCCGCGATCATCGCGGCCTCGGTCTCGTTCGGGGTGACGACGTCGACGAGCCCGCGCAGCGTGCCGATCTCGGGGTGGAACGGCGCGGGGTTGAGGATCGTGGTCGCGCCGGACTCGCGCGCCAGCTCCAGCGCCCGCCGCACGGTGGCGAGGGGGAGCTCGAGCTGGGCGAGGACCACGGCGGCGCGCCGGAGGTCGTCCGACGCCTCGACATCGGAGGGCGTGCAGGCCGCGTTGGCCCGGGGGACGACGTCGGGGGCGTCCTCGCCGGCGGCGTCGACGACGGGCAACCCGGTCCCGGTCCCGACCAGGCCGTCCCGACCGACGCCGTCGGCGCCGATGCGTTCGGCCGCGAGGGCGGCGAGGAAGCGGTCGCCGAAGTCGTCGACGCCGAGCCGGCCCACCATCGACGTCGTCGCCCCCTGCCGGGCGGCGGCCAGCGCCTGGTTGAAGCCCTTGCCGCCCAGGTAGAAGTCGACCGCCTCACCGATCACCGTCTCGCCGGGCGCCGGCCGACGGCTGGTGCGGGCGACGATGTCCATCATGAAGCTCCCGACCACGCACACCCGGCCCGAGGCGGCGGTCACGACGCACCGTCCCCGAGCCGGCGGCCGAGTGCGCCGCCCGGGTGGAAGCGGGCGAAGTCGTCGGGTCCGAAGCCACGGGCGACCATGAGGGCGACCGCCAGGGCGTCGCCCAGTGCGAGGCACACGCTCGTCGACGCCGTCGGCGCGAGGTCGTCCGGGTCGCACTCGTGGTCGACCGCGGCGTCGAGCGCGACCGCGGCGAGTCGGGCCAGCGGCGACCCGCCCCCGCACCCGGTGAGCGACACGACGGGGACGCCGCGGGCCACGACGAGCTCGGCGAAGGCCACCACCTCCGACGTGGTCCCCGAGTTGGAGATGGCGATCACCACGTCGCCGTCGGCCACCATCCCGGCGTCGCCGTGCAGCGCGTCGGCGCCGTGGACGAAGTGGGCGACGGTGCCGGTGGAGGCGAACGTGGCGGCGATCTTGGCCCCGACCAGACCCGACTTGCCGAGGCCGGTCACGACCAGGTGACCCCCGCCGGCGCTGCGGGCCAGGATCAGGTCGGTGGCGGCCCGCAGTCCGGGGCCGGCCTGCGTCTCGGCCCGGAGGACGGCCGCCGCCGTCGTGCGGAGCGCGGCCAGGCCCGCGAGCACGCCGGCATCGACGCCGAGACCCGTGCGCTCCCCGACCGACACGGCGTCACGCCCGCTCGGGGATGATCTCGACGTCGTTGCGCTGGTCGACGTACACCTTCCAGGGGTAGTGGCCGCCCTCGCCCTCGGCGCCGACGGTCTTGCAGTGCTGGGTCACCGCCTTGCGCCAGCGGTCGGAGTCGTTCGCCGTGGTCATGTGCGGCGTCTTCGAGTGGTGGAAGGTGACGCTGCCCGCCCGGATCGGGCACGACACCGCACGCGTCTCGTCCACCGCGTCGGTGCAGCTGAGGAGGTCGCTCTTCACGCCGGGCAAGCGGTCGTGCGGGAGCACGCCGTCCTGGTGCCCGCCGTCGACGAAGAACATGCAGCCGTTCACCTCGTCGACGTCGTGGAGCGGCGTCCAGCACGTGATGCCCTTGTCGTCGAGGTTCCGGCCCCAGTAGCCCTCGTCCTGGTGCCAGTACGTGGGCACGGAACGGGCGGGCGGCTTGCCGAGGAACTGGTCGTACCAGAACTCGACCTCCTCCCCCATCAGCGCCGAGGCGAACTCGACGGTCCACGACCGCCACCGCGTCTCGGCGATCTCGGGCCACACGAAGGCGGGCGTCGACTGGACGATCCGGAAGGACCGCTCGGCCTTGGACTCGCGCTCGTCCCAGGCCCAGTCGAAGGCGAGTTCGTCGCGTCGGTCGATCAGTTCGTCGCACCGCCGCGAGAGCTCCTCGACGTGGGCCGGGTCGATCGCGTCCTCGACGACGATCCAACCGTGCTCCTTGAAGAACGTGATCTGTTCCTGGGTCGCCTCGGGATAGGCCACGTTCCCTCCGCTGCTCGGGCCATCGGTATTCGGATACCTACGGTATCTGAAACCGGTCGATGGTGCAACCCGTCTCGCGGACCGGGCTCTACGCTCACGCCGATGGCCGGGAAGAAGCGCTTGACGCGGCAGGAGAGCAAGGAACAGACCCGGCGCGACGTGCTCCGTGCGGCCGGCCGTCTGTTCATGCGGGACGGGTTCGTCGCGACGTCGCTGTCGGCCATCGCCGACGAGGCGGGCGTCACCAAGGGCGCCGTGTACTCCAACTTCGAGTCGAAGGAGGACCTGTTCCTCACGATCGTCCGGGGCGACGGCTCGACGACGACCCACGCCGGTCTCAGCGTCGACGGCGCGGACGAGGCGCTCGACCCCGACGCGCCCGACCGTGGCTTCGGCGCGCTGGGCCGGGCCATGGCCGGGGCCGAACCGTCGGTGCGTGAGGTCGCCCTCTTCCTCGAGTACAACGTGTTCGCGCTCCGCAACGCCCGCTCGCGCTCGTGGGTGGCCGAGCACAACGCCGACTACTTCCGTGACCTCGCGGCGCGCATGTCCGACGTCCTCGGCGTCGACGGCGAGGACCTGGCGGCCATCGCCCAGTCCCTGTACGTGGGCCTGCTGTTGCACCGCGCGTTCGAGCCCGAGCGGTTCGACGCCGACCTCTTCGAGCGGGCCTTCGCCGCGCTCGGCACGCTGGTCGACGATCGCTGAGTCCGGCGCCGCCGGCGCCTACTGGATGTCGGCGAGCAGGGTCTGCTCCATCAGCGACGGCTGCTCGTGGTCACGGCGACCGATGTCGTCGATGGCGTCGCCCAGGCGCACCCGGGACACGGCCTGGGGTTCGGCGCAGACGACGAACGCGGTCGCGCAGTAGTCGTCCACCCGTTCGGCGATGCCGAGGGCCAGCAGGTTCGGGTTCTCGGGACGCTGCCACCCCGACCCGGCCGCCTGCTTCGCCGCCAGCTGCTCGTCCTGGCCGGTGAGGAAGACCTCGAAGCCGATCTGCTGGATCGTGACGCGGAGGTCCGACGCGAACAGGATCGGGTCGAGCACGTGCCAACGGAAGAACCCGACGAACTCCGGGTTGGCGTTGGGCGCCGTGCCCGGCGGCCGGACGTCGAGGGGTGCGCCCATGTACAGCGCCTCGTGCGGGCCCATCCCCCATGCGGTCCCGACGTAGTCCTCGAGCCCGGTGCCGCAGATCGTCGGGAGGTCGGTGTCGCCGTCGAGGAACACCTTGACCTCTCCCTCGCCGTACCAGACCCCGCCGTCGAGGATGCGCACGCCGACGTTGCACCCGAGGAACCGGCCGGGCCCGCGCAGCCCGTCGACGATGACGAAGTCGTCGCCGAGGACGGTGGGGTTCTGCCGGCGATAGGTGGCGTGGAGGTAGCCGGCGTCGGCCGGCAGCTCGGGCTCGAGCGTGTAGTCGACCTGGAAGTAGAGGTGGTGGTCGCGGGTCGACTCGTTGACGAACTCGATGCGGATGCGGTCGCGAAACGGCATGGGCACGAACGAGTTGAAGCCCCGGCCCTCCTGGATGGCGGTGAGGGCGTTGCTCGTCGGCACGGGCCGGCCCCAGGGGATCCCGAAGAAGTCGACGACGGGGACCGAGATGCTGGGCTCGGTCGCGTCGCCGTAGAAGACCTCGAGGAACCGGGCGCGCATGATCTCGGGCGGCGAGGGCGGGATCGTCAGCCAGAGGTGGCGCACCGTCCCCGGTCCCTCGATGTCGGCGAGCACGACCCGCTCGCCCTGCGCGATCATCCGGAACGGTGCGCCCTTTCGTCCGCCGAACGCGGTCCCGCCCGCACCCCGGGCCCCGGTGGGGTTCTCGAAGGTGATCGCCCGGCAGTCGACGGTCGGCTGCACGCGGGTGAGGTCGGTCGGATCGAACGGCGGCGTCATGGCCGCATCGTGACAGACGGTCGCTGGCAATTCCAGGAGTATCTGGATATCATCGGTATCCGAAGGAGGTCCGCCGATGACCAGGG
>JBHIXO010000129.1:0-9706 GCA_041984725.1 Acidimicrobiales bacterium
GGCGCCGGCCGTCATCCACTGGACGTCGCCCCGGCCGTACCGGGCGACGGCGCCGAGCGAGTCGGAGTGGTCGATCAGGCCCTGGCGCACCCACGTGACCGTCTCGAAGCCGCGGTGGGGGTGCTGGGGGAACCCGGGCACGACCGACCCGTGGTACATGTTCCAGCCGTCCTTGTTCGCGAAGTCCTGGCCGATCGACCGGCCGGACAGGTCGGCGTCGGGGCCGAGGTGGAGGTTGCCGGCGGGGTAGGCGTCGCGGTGGTGGACGCAGAAGAGGAACGGATCCAGCGTGGGCCACGGCGGGGCCCCGAGCCGGAACGTCTGCACGATGAGATCCGTGGCCATGGGTCCAGGCTACGGATGCCCGAGGGGTTCGCGCCCCGGCCTCCGACGGGAGCACCCCTCGTCCACGCGGAGATTTCTGGTCCGACCGTGGAACGGATCGGGCCGGTACGGCGTCTGTGCCACGATGACCATCTTCCTGGGGACGATCCCCGAAGGACGAGCGGTGGACCGAACCGACGACACGACTGTCGCCACGATGGTGCGGACCGACTTCGACACCTTCTACCGAACTCGCCGCGACGAGATCGCGGCCGCGCTCGCATTCACCTGCCGGAGCGCCACGCTGGGCGCCGAGGCCGCCGACGAGGCGATGGCCCGGGCCTTCGCCCGCTGGGACACCGTGGGCGACTACGACAACCCCGCCGGCTGGGTCTACCGGGTCGGCCTCAACTGGACGCGGTCGCTGCTCCGGCGGCGCCACCGCGAGGACCTCGGCGGCGTCGAGGACCTCGCCCGTCTCGACCCCGACGTCTCGGTCGACCTCGACCGGGCCCTCGCCGGCCTCGACGAGGCGCACCGCGCCGTCGTCGTCCTGCGCCACCTGCTCGGCTTCTCCACCCTCGAGGTCGCCGACGCACTCGACATCGCCGAGGGAACCGTGAAGAGCCGCCTGTCGCGCGCCCTCGACCAGCTCCGCACCGCACTGGAGACGGACCGATGAACGAGATCGACCTGCACCCCGAGACCGACCACACCGACCTCGAGGGCGCCCTCGAGCGCCACCTCGCCGCCCACGCCCGCCACCTCGACGTGGCCGACGGCGACGCCACCGTGGTGCCGATGCGGGCCCGGCGGCAACGCCGTACCGACGTCGCCCGCCGCGTCACGGCCAGCGCGGCGGCCGTCCTCGTCGCCGCCGGCGGCATCGTCGCCCTGAGCAACGCCGCCGACGACGACACCAGCGTCGACACGGTCGAACAGCCCGGCGTGGTCGAGGGCGAGGGCATCCCCGCCCCGGCCGCCGAGTACGACGCCTCGACCGGCTACGTCACCCCCACCGTGCTCTGGCGCGACGAAGCCTGGAGCATCACCTACGCCGACACCGCCGGCATGGAGCCCGTGCTCGTCCGGTCGACCGACGGCGCCACCTGGACCCCGGTCGACCTCGACCTCGACGGCAGCGACGTCACCGTCGCCGCCTCCGAGGACCACCTCCTCGTCCTCGTGAACGACGGTGCGGGCGGCTTCGTCCCGGTCACCTCGACCGACGGCGAGACGTTCGAAGTCCACGACGCCATCGACGGCGGCGGCGAGCAGGCGTACGCCTTCGCCGCCGGGTCGGCCACCGACGTGTTCGTCGCGATGGAGACCCCCGATGCCGACACGCTCGCCCTGTACCAGCGGGACGAGCTCATCGGCGAAGCCATCGCCGAGGCGTACCCCGACCACAACGGCTACGGCTGGAGCTCCGACGACGACAGCCGCATCACCGAGATCGAGGTCTTCGGTCCGGGCGGCGACGGCGATCTGCTGTTCCGGGGCCCCCCGGAGGAGCTCGGGCTCGAGCTCCCCGAGGTCGGCCCGGCCGGCGACCAGCCGCAGTTCCTCTACCGCCAACTGGTGCTCGACGGCGCCGCATTCGTCGACGTGACGCCCCCGCCGCTCGAGGACGGTGGCGGCTTCGTGCGCAGCATCCGCTCCAACGCCGGTCTCGTCCTCGGCACGGAGGCGCAGACGCTCGTGTCGACCGATGGCCGCACCTGGGAGTCGCTCGACGTGCCCTGGTACCACGGCGGCCTGGGCCACCTCGTCCAGACCGACGTCGGGGTCTTCGCCGAGGCCGACGGCGCCACGTGGCGGGCCGACACGATCGCCGGTCCGTGGCAGCGGGTCCAACTGCCGTCCGACCTGGACGGGTTCGGCGGCTACACCGAGGTCGTGCCCGGCGAGGAGTCGGTGGCCCTCGTGCAGACCGCGTTCCCCGAATCGGATCTCGACGTGATCGACGGCGGCGACACGACCGCCACCACCGTCGTCGCCCCCGACCCCGAACTCGAGCAGGTCTTCTCGGCCACGATCGTGATCGAGCGCAACGGGCACCGGCTCACCACCAGCCTCCTGGGCGGCGGCCTGCTCGAGACCGCCGACGGCCAGGCGATCAGCATCTCGCCCGACGACCTCGGCGGCGAGGGCTCCGACGTGGTCGCCATGGATCCCGACGACCCCGACCGCGTCGTGTTCTCGGACCCGACGAGCGGCGTCGAGCTCTTCTCGCTCGACGTGGACGAGGTCTTCGCCGCCATCGCCGAGCAGCACCCCCACCTGGCCGACGCCGTCGACCAGATCCGGGCCGGTCGGAGCTCGACCAGCAGCGAGTCGTTCTCCCAGGTGGGCACCGAGGTCAGCGTGGCCGAGGGCGCCACCGTCGAGGCGACCCCCACCACCACCCGCGTGTGGATCAGCGACGACGGCGTGACCTTCCGCGCGGTCGACCTCGACGACGACGAGGACGTCTACGGACGCACCGTGCTCGCTGGCCCCGACGGGTCGTACCTCGTGCTGTCGGCCGGGCCGGACGGGGACATCGTCGCCGCCAACCGGGTCACGCCCTGACGCCGGACGCGTCGCTCAGAACGTGAGGTCCTTGGCCAGCAGCGCCTGCCGGCCGGGCAACGCCCGCAGGACCTCCACCGATCGGGTCGCCATGTGCCCGTCGCCGTAGGGCGACGGGCCATCGGCGATCTCGGCGCGGTAGGCGTCGTCGTGGAGTGCCCGGTGCAGGGCGGTGGCGATCGCGCACGGCTCGGGGTCGACCCACTGGACGTTGGCGCCGGCCATCCGGCCCCGCTGGCGCTGCCCGACGTTGACGACCGGGAGTCCGAGGTAGGGCGCCTCGTGGAGGCCGAGCGACGAGTTGCCGAGCAGGCACCGGGCCTTGCGCAGGAGCGTCGTGAACTCGGGTCGGGGCAGGTTGCGGTACGGGTGGAGGCGGGGCTCGTCGCGGACGCGCCGGTCGATCTCGGCGACGATGGCGCTGCTGCCCGGGTCGCTGTTGGGCATGCCGACGAAGACGGGGAGGCCGGATCCGAGCGCGGCGTCGAGGACGAGGCCGACCTCGTGGGCGCCCGTCCCGGGCGACGAGCTGAGCGGGTGGTGGATGACGACGAGCAGGTCGCCGGTGGCGTCGTCGCCGAGCGTCGCGGCCAGGGTCGCGTCGTCGACGCCGGGTTCGACCCGCAGACGGTCGATGCCGCCCGACCCGACGGTGTGGACCCGCCACGGCTCCTCCCCCAGCCGCAGTACCCGTTCGGTGTGGTCGGCGGCCATGGTGAGGTGGACGTGGGCCAGCTTCGTCGCGGCGTGGCGGACCTCCTCGTCGACGTTGCCGCCGACGGGGTGGGTGTGGTCGCCGCCGGCGAGGTGGACGACGGGGACGCCGGCATAGGTCCCGCACAGGGCGGTGACGACCGACTCCTCGCGGTCGCCGAGCACGACGAGCAGGTCGTAGGCCTCCCTGGCCACCGTCTGGGCCAGCGACGTCAGGAGGATGCCCGCGGTGCGCGCCTTGGCCGTCGGGCTGTCGGCGACGAGCAGGTTCTCGATCACCTCGGCGACGCGCACGCCCTCGGCGCGCACGAGGTCGACGGAGTGGTCGTGCACGGGGGTCGGGTGCGCGCCGCACGCGATCACCGAGACGTCGAAGTCGGGCGCGTCGTCGAGTGCCCGGAGCAGGGGCTGGAGGAGGTCGAACTCCGAACGGATGCCGGTGACGACGCCGACCTTCACGACCCCGTCGCACTCGGCGACGAGGCCGGGGTCACCGGACATAGCTCACGAGCCAGTGCTGGGCGGCGCGACCGCCGAAAGTGAACCCGAACGAGCCGATCTCGAGGTCGTGACCGGGGAAGCACTCGGCGATGCGGGGCTCGGGCACGACCATCACGACGGTGTCCTCCTGCGTGCTGCGCAGGCGGTACAGGTCGTCGCCCACGGGCTCGCCGTCGGTGTGCATGAAGTCGCCCGGCGCCGTGAGCGTGCCGAGGAAGACGCCGCCGGGCCGCAGGACACGGTCGATCTCGTCCACGGCGTGGGCCAGCGACGCCCACGTGTTGTACGTGAGGACCTGCCAGCACACGACGAAGTCGAACGCGGCGTCGTCGAAGGGGAGGTCGATCGACGACACCTCGTGGAGGTCGGCGGCCGCGCCGGCGGCGGCGAGGCGTGCGCTCGTCACGGCGACCGCCGTGCCGGACAGGTCGGGGCCGGGCCTGCGGTGGCCGCGGCGGGCGAGGTGCACCAGCGACTCCCCCGAACCGAACCCGATCTCGAGGCCCTCGTGGTGGACGGCCGGGTCCAGCAGGCGGTGGGCGACCCGGACGAACACGTCGTTCGGGTAGCTGAGCCGGTGCCCGCCCGCGTACAGGTCCTCCCATGTCTGCTTGGCGTGTGTGAGCTCGGCGGTCACGGCGACGGACACGGTTGCCTCCCGTGCAGGTGGTCGACGACGCGGTCGACGGGGACGTGGAACAGCATGTCGAGCAGCGAGAGTTCGGGGATCGGCCGTCCGGCGCCCCGCTCGTAGACGGGCGGCTCGGAGGCGAGGAACTCGACCGCGACGCCGGCCCGCTCGAACGCGTCCACGTCGAGGTAGCCGGCCGCGCCGGTCCCGGACACGTAGGTGGTGGCGCCGAGCGCGAGACAGGTGTCGAGGATCAGGTCCGACTTCGCCGACGAGAGGCCGAGGGACGACAGCGGGGTGATCGGCACCGACACGTCGCTGACGTCGAGCAGCCAGTCGAGCAGCGCGCCGTTCACGCCGAGCAGGTCGACGTACGGAGCGGCGTAGACCGCGGCGAGCGAGGGGGCGAGCGCGTCCCAGTTGGCGCTGCGTCGGTACGCGGTCTCGATCGACCGCCAGTGCGTCGCGGCCCAGGTCTCGTCGGCCAGCGACTTGTCGGCGATCGTGTCGCTGCGGCTGCCCGTCGACACCGGCACCGTCAACCAGAAGTCGCGCTCGGGATCGGCGATGCGGTTCCGGTTCTGGACGCCCCGTCGCTGGAACTGCACGGAGTCCATGACCACGAAGTGGTCGGCGGCGGCGAGCTTGCGGACGTAGGGCGGCCAGGGCAGGTACTGGCTCTGGTGGATGGCGAGGCGCATCAGCCCGTCGCTCCCGCGCCGACCGCGACCGGGTCGGCGGCGAGCAGGTCGATCGCGCCGGCCGTGTCGAGGAGGACGTCGCGCATGAAGAACGACGTGCCGGTGGCCTTGCCGCACAGGACGAGGCGCGGGAGGCGGTGGCGCAACGCGTCCGTGACCTCGGCCAGCGCCTGCCGGGACGCCACCGTGGGGACCGGAAAGCCCGGCCCGGCGTGCTGCACGTGGGCATGGCGGACGAGCGCCCGGTGCGAGCAGATGCCCATCGCGACGAGGTCGTCCCGGATCCGGAGGGGGTCGGGCTCGACCGGCCCGTCGGCGAGCACCTCGACGGTGCAGTGGTGCTGGTCGGGGCGGCGGTCGACGCCCAGGTTGGGGTAGAGGGTCACCCGGAACGCGTCGAAGCCGGGGTCGTGGACGTACGCGTAGTGCACGTCGGTCGTGAACGGGATGTCGACGACGAGGTGCACGAGCGTCGTGTGCCGCATCGTGGGCGGCGGGCCGACCGGGGGCAGGTCGAGCATCCGGGCCAGCGCCACGGGCGGCACGGTCCAGACCAGCCGGTCGCCGGCGAGACGGGTGCCGTCGGCCAGGGTGAGCTCGGCCCCGTCGGCGCTGACCGACGACACCGACGTGCCGACCCGGATGTCCACGGCCCGGGCCCGCAAGCGGGCCGTGAGCGCGTCGATCCAGCGGCCGATGCCGCCCCGACTCGGGTACCGCACGACCGCGTCGTTCCGGCCGTGCGACCGGTCGTGGAAGGCGAGCGCGGCGTCGAGCTCTCGGTCGGAGGCCTTGAGCGCGGCCGTCGTCGACGCATCCAGGGCGATGAGTCGGCTCAGCTCGAAGATGCGTTCGGTGCCCGCGGCGATGCCGTGGAGGTCGTCGACGCCGAGGTGACGTCGGAGTGCCGGCCCCACGATCGCATCCACGAACGTGCGACCGAACCGGCCGAGCAGGTCGTCCACGAGGTCCACCGGATCGATCCGACGGGAGGTGGCGAGCAGATCGCTGATGCCGGCGGCCTCGATGGCCGGCGCCAGGCGACGGGTGTCGGGGAAGGCGGACCGCCCGTCGATCGGGCCGGCGAACACGTTGCCCGCCCGCAGCCCGTCGAGCCGGTTCCAGCCGGCGCCGAGCACGTCGTCCCCGAAGACGAGGTCGTCGATCTCGTCCACGCCCGTCGTGGCGAGCACGTGCGTGCCGTGGTCGAACGAGAGGCCCTCGAACTCGTGCGCCGTGCGCAGCAGGCCGCCGAGGACGGGCGCGTGCTCGACGAGGGTGACGGCGTGGCCCTGCTCCGCGGCGCCGAGCGCGGCGACGATGCCGGCGATGCCGCCACCGACGACGACCGTGCGCGCCTCGGCCGAGGAACTCGTACCCATCACGGCTGCTGATCGGCGCCGGCTCGCCCGATTCAAGGACCCGCGTGCCAACGTGTGCGGGTGACGTTCCTCGGGGTCGTGCCGGCGCGGGGCGGCAGCCGCCGCCTCCCCGGGAAGAACATCCGACCGCTCGCCGGGCGACCCATGCTCGCCTGGACCGCCGAGGCCGCGCTCGCGTGCGAACGCCTCGACCGCGTGCTGCTCACGACCGACGACGAGGCCATCGCCGACGTCGGTCGCGACTGCGGACTCGACGTGCCCCGTCTGCGTGACCCGGCGCTGGCGACCGACGAGGCGTCGAGCATCGACGTGCTGCTCGACGCGGTCGAGATGGCGGGTGGCGCCGACGCCCACGAGTTCCTGGTCGAGCTGCAGCCGACCTCGCCGCTGCGCACGACCGACGACATCGACGCCTGCATCGACGTGCTCACGACGACCGGTGCCGACTGCGTGTACACGGTCTGCCTCACCGACCATCCCCCGTCCTGGTGCAACACGCTCCCGCCCGACGGGTCGATGCGCGACTTCTTCCCGCGCGACGACCGCGCCGCCCGTTCCCAGGACCTCCCGACCACCTACCGGATCACCGGCGCGGTGCAGATCTTCCGGATCGATCGCCTCGTCCGTCAACGATCGCTCGTGATGGACGATCGGACCCAAGCCTGCATCGTGCCCCGGGAGCGGTCGGTCGACGTCGACGACGCCGTCGACTTCGACATCGCCGACTGCCTCCTGCGCCGCCGTCTCCGGGAGGACCCGTGACCGATCACGTCCACGTCATCGCCGAGGCCGGGGTGAACCACGACGGTCACCTCGACCGCGCCCTCGAGTTGGTCGACGTCGCCGCCGACGCCGGAGCCGACGCCGTCAAGTTCCAGACGTTCCGCTCGACGGCCCTGGTCACCGGCGCCGCCCGGCAGGCCGACTACCAGATCCGCAACGACGGCGATGCCGGGTCGCAGCTCGCCATGTTGCAGGCGCTCGAACTGGCCCCCGAGGACCACCGCCCGCTGCTCGCCCGGTGCGCCGAGCGCGGCATCGAGTTCCTGTCGAGCCCGTTCGACCCGGCGAGCGCGGCCTTCCTCGTCGACGACCTCGGACTCGACACGATCATGCGGGGGTCCGGCGAGCTGACGCACGGGCCGCTGCTCCACCAGATCGCCCGGTCGGGCCGGCGGCTCGTCCTGTCGACGGGCATGGCGACCATGGCCGAGGTCGCCGACGCCCTCGCCGTCCTGCTCCACGGCTACGAGGTCGGCGGCGTGCCGACGGGGCGAGCCGAGCTCGTGGCCCTGGCGGCCGAGCGGGGGTTCGGCGCACTCGCCGATCGGGTCACGTTGCTGCACTGCACGACCGAGTACCCGACCGACCCGGCCGAGGTGAACCTGCGGGCCATGCCGGCGATGGCGGAGACGTTCGGGTTGCCCGTCGGCCTCAGCGACCACACGCCGGGCATCGCGGTCGCACTGGCCGGCGTGGCGCTCGGTGCGACCGTGATCGAGAAGCACGTCACGACCGACCGCACCCGCCCCGGGCCCGACCACGCCGCCTCGCTCGAACCCGACGAGCTCGCCGCGCTCGTGGCAGGCGTCCGGTCGGTGTCGGCGGCCCTCGGCGACGGCGACAAGCGGCCGATGCCCTCGGAGCTCGGCAACATGGCCGTGGCCCGCAAGAGCCTCGTCGCCGCTCGCGACGTCGCGGCCGGCACCGTGCTCGCCCCGGACGATCTCGCCGTGAAGCGCCCGGGCACCGGGCGGTCACCGATGGACTACTGGGACGTGCTCGGCACCCCCGCCGACCACGACCTGGCCGCCGACGACCTCCTCTGACCCCGAAACCCCACCGTTCCGGGCCCACGATCCGAGCGCGGGTGCTCAGGATCGGGGCCCGGAACGGTGGGTTCAGCGGCGTTGGCGGACGACCTGGAATGCCTCGGCGGCCTCGAAGCCCGAGGCCGCGCCGCGGACGCGGGCGAGCGCCTCCACCGCCTCGACGCTGCGCGGAAAGGGGAAGTCGCCCAGTTCGCTCCGGTACGTGCTCAACACGTCGAGCTTCCGGCCGATCTGGGCCGTGATGTCGACGAAGTGCGTCGGCTGGAACTGCGGGACGGTGATCGGCGCCGCATCGGTCTCGGACAGCGTCTCGTAGGCGTACACCTCGAGCACGGACGGATGACGGAACCACTTGGTGCAGGCGATCGCAGCGTCGTGGACGATCCGGTGATCGGTGTGCACGTCGCTGCGCGACGGCACGTAGACGACCGCCGGCTCGACGGTGCCGACCACGTCCGCCAGGGCGCCCACGAGTTCGCCGGCCGGCACGGTGTCGAGTCTCGTCGTCGGGAAGCCGAGCTCGTGGCGGCCCGCGAAGCCGACCGCCCGCTCGACCTCGTCGAGCTCCGACCGGCGGGCCGCGATCCGTTCGGCGGCGAAGCCGGCGTCGGCGGTCATGGCCGTCACCACGACCCAGTGCACGGCGTCGCCGTCGTCGACGTGGCGCAGCAGGGTGCCGCCACAGCCGAGCAGCTCGTCGTCGGGGTGCGGTGCGATCACCACCACGGTGCGGGTCACGACGCCACCGCCACGGCGGGCACGCCGACCACGGTCGCACCGTCGGGCACCGGTTCGGTCACGACCGCGCCGGCGCCGACGACGGCGCCGGCCCCGACCGAGACCCCCGGGAGCACGACGGCCCCGGCCCCGACCAGCGCCCCCTCCCCCACGCTCGCCGCGCCGGCGACGACCGCGCGGGGCGCGACGTGGACGGCGTCGCCGACGACCACGTGGTGCTCGACGACCGCCGCCGTGTTCACCACGACCCCACGGCCGAGCGTGGCGCCGACCGCGACGTGGGCGTGCTGGTGGATGCTGGAGCCGGCC
>JBHIXO010000130.1:0-9677 GCA_041984725.1 Acidimicrobiales bacterium
GGCCAACCCGTCGCGCCCGGCGGGGAACGGGATGGCGGCCGCGGTCACCGACGACACCACGCGAGCGGCGATCGACCCGGCGGTCGCGGCGTCGGCGTCGGGCAGCAGCACGGCGAAGCGCGCCCGGTCCCAGTGGGCGACCCGGGCGTCGGGGTCGGCCACCGCGCCGACGATGAGCTCGGCGACCTCGGTGGTCAGGTGGTCGCCGATCAGCTCCCCGAACTGCGCCACGAACCGGTCGAGATCGTCGAGCTCGACCATGAGCACCGACAGCGACCGGT
Source organism: Acidimicrobiales bacterium (assembly GCA_041984725.1). GTDB lineage: Bacteria > Actinomycetota > Acidimicrobiia > Acidimicrobiales > Salinilacustritrichaceae > Salinilacustrithrix. The sequence continues at coordinate 282 of JBHIXO010000130.1, forward strand.
GGTCGTGGGCGGCCTCGCGCCAGTGCTCCCCGAGGGCGTCGAGCAGCGCGGTGCGCGAGTCGAGGCGGGTGAGGCGGTCGGGCTCGGCCCGGCCGAGCAGCGCGACCAGGTCGGCCGCGGCGGCGGCCACGTCGGCGAGATGACGGTGGTCGAGCGCGCCGAGGGGCCGGGGCGACGGCGCGGCGATCCAGACGACGCCGAGTGCGCGACCGGCACCGGGGAGCGGGACCCCGAGCCGCCAGGCGAGGTCGGCGTCGCCGCGGGCATCGACGTCGTCGTGCAACCCGTCCGCCGCGCACCGTCCGAGGAAGGAGGCCTCGACCTCGGGCGCGCCGTCCGGGGCGTGGAGCCCGAGGTGGACGACCCGACCCGACGCCACGACGCTGATGCCCGCGGCGGGGGCATCGAGGAGCGCGCCGGCCAGCCGGGCCAGGCGGTCGAAGCGGCGGTCGGGCGCTGCATCGCGCAGGTCGGCGGCGTCGTCTCGGGGTTGGCTCGAAGCAGATCGCATGGTGGTCCTCGGCCCCCTGGCGAGCGGGGCCTCCGCCATTGCAGCGGTGCGGCACATGACGTCAAAACACCCGATCGGGCCATTCGTGCGCCCCGAAGGGGCTATTTCGTCACCGTTCACGCCACAACGCCCGGATCGGCGGCGGCGACGCACGTGCACCGGACGGGGTCGCCCGGTTAGGTTCTGGATTTGGCAACAGCCGTAGCCAGATCGATCTCCCGGGGGTACCGATGGCAGCGCAGTCCACGACGAAGAACGGCAAGAAGATCGTCACCGTCCTCGAGCCCGAGGACGAGTACACGCACGAGCCCGATGCGGCCTCGAACTACAACGAGTCGATGTACCTGAACGCCTTCGACGTCGACCAGGAGGTCGGCGGCTGGTTCCGTCTCGGGAACCGGGTCAACGAGGGCTACGCCGAGATGACGGTCTGCGTCTACCTGCCCGGCGGCAAGGTCGGCTTCGTCTACGCCCGGCCCCAGATCGAGACGAACGACAAGATGGAGGCCGGTGGGCTCTCGATCGAGGTCGTCACGCCCTTCGAGCACCTGAAGGTGCGCTACGAGGGCAAGGTCTGCCTGCTCGACGAGCCCGGCCAGATGGCCGACCCCCGCACGGCGTTCAAGGAGAACCCGTGGGTCGAGTGCGAGGTCGATCTCGACTACCGCGGCTTCTCTCCCATGTACGGCGGCAAGCCCCAGTACGAGGACGGCACCGAGGTCGAGGTCGACGCCGAGAAGTCCTTCGCCAAGGCCCACTACGAGCAGCACTGCACCGTGACCGGCATCATCCGGGTCGGTGACGAGACGATCCAGATGGATGGCCTCGGCCTGCGCGACAAGTCGTGGGGCCCGCGCTACTGGCAGGCCATCGACTGGTACCGCTGGCTGCCGATGACGTTCGCGAAGGACGCCAGCCCCAAGGCGATGATGATCTCGGTCGTGGGCGGCCGGCCCGGCGGCATGGTCCTCGAGGGCGACGAGTACCACCTCATCCGCGACTGCACGATCGAGTCGGACTGGGACGAGGACGCCTACCAGACCACCATGCGCTGCCACGTCGAGACCGACCACGACTCCTACGACGTGACCGGCGAGGTCATCTCGCTGATCCCGCTGCGCAACCGGCGCCAGGACCCCGACGGCAACGAGCTGCTCACCCGCATCACCGAGGCCATGACCCGCTACGAGTGCAACGGCCACAAGGGCATCGGCATGAGCGAGTACCTCGACCAGGTCGTCGACGGGCGCCCCACCGGCCCCGACGTCCACTGATCCCGACGTCGCCGGCGGGCGGTCCCGCCGGCGACGGTCAGACCTCGGCGGCCACCCGGCCCTCGGTCCCGGTGCCCGGGTCGGTCGCGTCGTCGAGGGCCTCGAGTTCGTCGAGTTCGCGCTGACGTTCCTCCTGGAGGGCGAGCGCTCCCTCGCGCCCGGGGGCGAACTGGGCGACGATGACGACGACACCGAGCAGTGCCGCGGCGACGAGGAAGACCGTGCGGTACGGCTGGAGGACGTCGCCGCCGGCGCCGACGGCGGTCGTCGCGGAGCGGGTCGTCGCGAAGATCGATGCCACGACCGCGGTGCCGATCGCTGCCGCGACCTGGCGCGACACCTGGCTCAGGGCCGTGGCCTGCGACACGAGACGGGCCTCGACGGCGTTCATCGCCACGATGTTCGGGACCATCATCGCCAGCCCGCTCCCGAGACCACCGGCGAAGAGGATGGCCGCGATGACCGGGAGCGGCGTCGTCGTCTCCAGCGCGGCGAGCCCGAGGAACGACAGGCCGAGCACACCCATGCCGACGGACACCGGGATGCGGGCGCCGATGCGGTCGGCCAGGCGGCCCCCGATGGGCATCGTGATGGCCATGCCGAGCGCGGAGGGCAACATCACGAGCCCGATGTGGAACTCGTCGATCTCGCGGACGGTGCCGAGTTCGAGCGGGATGTACACGAGCCGCGTGTACTGCGCGGTCGTCATCAGCGCGACCAGCACCATCCCGATCGCGAACACCGGCCGCTGGAAGATCCGCACCTCGATGAGTGGATGGTCGGTCGCGAGCGCGGCCCGGACGAAGGCCACGACGAGCGCACCGCCGACCCCGATGAGCCCGACGACCGTGGGTTGGGCCCAGCCCTCGGCGCCACCTCGCGAGAAGCCGACGAGGAGCAGGGCGAGTCCGGACCCGGCGAGCACCAGGCCCCGGCCGTCGAGGCGCCGGACCTCCCGGACGCCGGTCTCGCGGAGCAGGCGCAGCGCGAGGGGGATCCCGACGAGGCCGATCGGCACGTTGAGCAGGAAGAGCCAGCGCCAACCGAACGCTGTCACCACCCCACCGCCGAGGACGGGGCCGATCGCCGGTGCGGCCATGATCGCGATGCCGAACCAGCCGAGCGCCCGTCCTCGCTCGGCGGGCGCGAACAGTTCGTAGATCATCGCCATGGCGACCGGCATCATCAGACCGCCGCCGATGCCCTTGACGACCCGAGCCGCCACCAGGAAGGCGAGGTTCGGCGCGATCGCGCACAGCACCGACGCGACGGTGAACACCCCGAGCGCGGCGACGAACATGGCCTTGCGGCCGAAGCGGTCGGCCGCCCACCCCGTGATCGTCTGGGCGACCCCGACGGAGGCGAGGTACGCCGTCACGACCCACTCGACCCCCTCGATGGTCCCGAACTCGCGCTGCATCGAGGGCAGGGCGAGGTTCACGACGGTGGTGTCCAGGACCACCATGAACGTGCCGACCAGGATGACGCCCATCGCGACCCAGCGGTAGGGGACGCCGGCGATCGAGCCGTCGGCCGCGCCGCTCGGTGTGGGTGCGACCGCATCTGCGGACGTGGAGGACCGCCTCGACATCGGCGCCATGTTAGTTGCTTCGTGCAAGCAAACAACCCCGCGGGTACGATCGTTTCGTGGCCGACCCGATCGCGCAGCTCGAGGACGCCCTCATCGCGCTCGTCCGCCGGGCCAACGACCCCCGCGGCAACCGGGCGCTCAACCGGGCGGCGGGCACCGACATCGAGCGGGCCGCCGCCGTGATGCTGGCCCGGGTCGACGAGCTCGAGCCCGCCCGCCTGTCCGACCTCGCGTGCGCCGCCGGCGTCGACGTGTCGACCGCCAGCCGGCAGGTGGCCCGGCTGGTCGAGGACGGCTACGTCCAACGTCGCCCCGACCCCGACGACGGCCGGGCCACGGCCCACTCGCTCACCGACGCCGGCCGCGAGGCCCGGGCCGCGATCGTCGCCGCCCGGCGCCGCTGGTTCGAGGTCGTGCTCGACGTCGTCGACGCCGACTAGCAGGCCCGGTTCGCCGACCTGTTCTCCCGGTTCATGGACCGCATCGTCGAGGTCGACGACACCTGGGTCGACGACGTCGACGGGGCCTGACCCGCCGCACCCCGATCACCGGTCCCGGACCTCCTGGACGCGTGGACGCTGGGCCGTGATCGCTGCACCGGCCGCCCACACGACCGCCCGAGCCCCCGACGTGTGGACGAGGCACGGCGATCCCTGCGCCGGTCGTCCACGCGCCGGCGCGACGGGTCGCCGGCCGCGCGGGGTGCAGTCGATCAGCCGCCGTACGCTCGACCCGTGGACCGGCGGCTCTTCCTGCGCTCGGCGGCCGGCGCCGTCGCCCTCGGGGCGAGTTGGTCGATGCTCGGCGAGCGGTCGGTGGCGGGGAGCGCCGGTCGGGGTCGAGCCGCCAGCCCGTACGGGTCGCTCCAGCCGGCCGACGCCAACGGCCTCGCCCTGCCCGCGGGCTTCACCTCACGGGTGGTCGCCACCACGGGCGAGCCCGTGCCCGGCACCCAGCACGTGTGGCACGGCGCGCCCGACGGCGGGGCCACGTTCCCGGTCGACGGCGGCGGGTGGGCCTACGTGTCCAACAGCGAGCTCGGCGGCGGCCGGGGCGGGGCCGGAACGATCGTCTTCGGCCCGGACGGGACGATCGTCGGGGCGGGATCCATCCTCTCCGGCACGAGCACGAACTGCGCCGGCGGGCCCACCCCGTGGGGGACGTGGCTCTCGTGCGAGGAGACCCCGACCGGGCGGGTCTGGGAGTGCGACCCGCTGGCCCGCCGCCCGGCCGAGGTCCGCCCCGCGATGGGGCGGCTGTGGCACGAGGCCGCGGCCGTCGAACCCGCACGGTCGATCGTGTACCTCACCGAGGACCAACCGGACGGCTGCTTCTACCGGTTCGTGCCGACGCGTCCGGGCGACCTGTCGGCGGGCCAGCTCCAGGTCCTGGTCCGGGTCGGGACGGCCGACGACGGCCACCACGACTGGCGGCCGGTGCCCGACCCGTCGGCCGCGTCGACGGCCTGTCGCCACCAGGTGCCCGGCGCCGTGCGCTTCCGCGGCGGCGAGGGGGCGTGGTGGGACGCCCGCCGCGAGGTCGTGTGGTTCACCACCAAGGGCGACGGCCGGGTGTGGACCTACGACGACCGCGACGCCTCCCTGCTGATCGCGTACGACGACAACACGGCGTCGCCCCGCGACCTCACCGGTGTCGACAACGTCACGGTCGCCGACGGCGTGGGCGACGTCCTCGTCGCGGAGGACGGCGGCAACCTCGAGGTCTGCATCCTCGTCGCCGGCGGCGCCGCGCCGTTCCTGCGACTGGACGGGGTGTCCGGGTCAGAGCTCACGGGCCCGGCGTTCAGCCCGGACGGGCGACGCTTCTACGTCTCGAGCCAACGGAACCCGGGCCGCACCTACGAGGTCACCGGCCCGTTCCGGGGCACGGCGACCAAGCTGGTGCCGGCGCCCCGCCTGCGACCCACACGCGAACTCGCCGAGCTGCTGCGTCCGCCGGCCGGGATCCATCTGCCCCGCCACCTCGGACCGGGCTGAGCGGTCGGCGGGCGCCCGGGCGACGCCGCCGGCGCCGGGATCAGGCGTGCTCGACGTTGGCCTCGAAGGGCCCGAGGACGTGGTCGGCGAACAGACGGGCGACGAGCTCGCCCCGGCTGTTGACCCCCGCCTTGTCGAACACCACCTTGAGGTGGTCGCGGACGGTGTGCACCGAGATCGACAGCTCGGCGGCGATGTCCTTGGTGCCGACCCCCCGGCACAGCGCGAGGACGATGTCGGTCTCGCGCTCGGTGAGCCCGTAGGAGTCGAGCAGGATCGGCACGAGCTCGCCGGGCCCGGCGGTGGCGATCGTGACCGAGACGAGGTCGGTGGCACCGGGTCCGTCGCCGTCGCCGGACCCGGCCGTCGACATGGGCGACACGTGGACGCGCACCCATCGACCGCTGCTCCCGCGCATCCGGGTCGTGACCTGCGCCGGCTCGCGGCGCGATCGCGCTCGCGCTGCGGCGACGCGGATCGTGCCGGGCACGTCGTCGTCGACCTCGAGGCGCAGGTCGGCGAGGACCTCGTCGGCGCCGGCGGACCGGGTGACGATGTCTCCGTCGCCGTCGAGCAGCAGGACCGCGGGCCCGCCGCCGGGCATCGCCGCCGTGAGCCGGCCGAACGCCCGGCGCAGGGCGTTGGCGGCGGGGGTACGCAGGTTGGCGACGTCGCGGGCCTCGGTGGGCGTGAACGCCTCACCGTCAGAGCGGACGAAGACGCCGATCCCGAGGCAGAGCGGCCCGGAGGTGAACGCGACCCGGAGCTCGTCGACGGCACCCGCCGCGGCGTACAGCCGCTGGTACCGCGGGCTGCGGTCGAGCTCCCCGTCGGTCGCGTCGAACAGCGTGGCCACGGGTTCGAGGCTGCGGGCCAGGTCGTTGAACTTGTTGAAGTCGGGGTCGAGCAGCTCGTTGTCCCAGAACGGCACGCACGCGCTCGGCTCGAACCCCCGCACCACTCCGCCGGAGGGGAGGTGGGTCTCGGGGTCGGTCGTCATCACCGCCGCGGCCTGGAACGGGGCGACCCGGCCGATGGCTCGCAGGATCTCACCGCAGACCTGCTCGCTGGTGAGCTCGGCGCGTTCGGCCTCGAGGAGACGGTCTCTCGCCGAGGTGAACGCCGCGATGCCCATGGGTCCGACCGTAGGTCGCGCGGGCGGATCGCTCCATCCCCCACCTGGGGGGTCGGCACCCCACGGGTCGGGATGCGGCCTCCCCCGGACGCGGGATTCCCCTGTCGAGGGCCGGTTCGTACGGTCCGACCATGACCACCCAGACACCGACCCTCGTGGCCCGCGGCGAGGGCCAGCACTTCCACTTCCTGAACCACCTCTTCACCGCGAAGGTGACGAGCGAGGAGACCAACGGCGCGATGACCGTCATGGAGTTCCTCGCCGAGAAGAACTTCGCGCCGCCGCTCCACCGCCACGACATCGAGGACGAGCTGTTCTACGTCATCGACGGTGACGTGTGGTTCAGCAGCGGCGACGTCGAGGCGGTGCACTCGACCGGCGCGGTCGTGTGGCTGCCCCGAGGACGTCCGCACACGTTCCAGGTGCGGTCGGAGACGGCGCGGGTCCTCCAGGTGTCGACGCCGGCCCAGTTCGAGCGCTTCGTCGCCGCCCTCGGGACCCCGACCGACGAGCCCGTCCTCCCGGAGCCCGTGGACATCGACCCCGAGCACGTCGCCGCGGTGTGCGCGCAGTTCGACATCCAGGTCCTCGGGCCACCGCCCGAGCCCGTCGCCTGACCGCTCGCCCCGCGACTCAGCCGTTCAGCGCGGCGCTGATCGGTCGGAGGGCCTCGAAGGCGGCCTCGAACTGCTCCTGGTGGCGGCGGTGGACCGCGTGGGCGTCGGCGTCGGGGTCGTGGCGGACCCCCGTCGACGCCCGGGCGGCGAGCTCGTCTCGGGTGAGGACACCGTGGCGGTGGAGGGCGAGCAGCGCGGTGGCCCGGGCGATGGCGACCTCGGGGCGGTCCGGCACCTGGACGGGGCGGCCGAGGACGTCGGCGACGATCTGGGCCCACGCCGGCGACCGGGCGGCCCCGCCGACGAAGACGATGTCGTCGATGCTCGTCCCGCCCAGCGCCTCGACGTGGGGCAGGAGCCAGGCCAGGTTGTGGGCGACGCCCTCACAGGTCGCCCGGGTGAGCTGCTCGCGGCCGGTGTCGAGACCCATGTTGATCCAGCCGCCCCGCATGTTGCCGTCGTTGGCGGGGCCCATCGACCCGCGCAGCCACGGCAGGAAGAGGACGCCGCCGGCGCCCGGCGGGACGCGCCGGAGCACCTCGTCGAGCCGTTCGAAGCCCCCGGTGTCGAGCACCTCCTCGAGGACGTGCTGCACCGAACGGCCGCCGTAGCCGTTCTCGGCGAACACCAGGTAGCGGTCGGCGAACGGGCTCGGGCACGACAGCACCTCGTGCTCGAGGTCGACCTCCTTGGTGTCGATGGCGTCGATCAGGACGCTGGTGGTGCCGATCGACAGTCCGCCGCGCCCGGCCCGGTAGGCGTCGGTGGCGACCGACCCGGCGTGCGTGTCGTTGATGCCGGCCCACACCGTGGTGTGGATCGGCACCCCGAGGGCTTGGGCGACGTCGGCGCGGACGGTACCCACCGCGTCGTCGAGGGCGAGCAGGGGTGGGAGCCGGGACGGGTCGACGCCGGCCCACCCGACGAGCACGTCGTCGTACGCGGTGCTGCCGAGCGTGCGGTTGTCGACGAGCTGCGACATGAACATCGTCGCCTGGTTGGCGGCGATCCGGCCGGTGAGGCGGGCGTTCACGTGGTCCATCGGCTCGAGGTAGGAGGCCGTGCGCTCGTGGACGTCGGGGTGCTCGTGCTGCAGGTGGAGGATGTGGCCGAGGCTGAGCCCGCCCCCGACCGGCGGGATGCCGTGCCGGTCGATGAACCCGAGGAACGCGTCCTCGTGCTCGGCGAGGATCGCGAAGCTCGGCTCGGTGCCGCGCTTGTCCTGCCACAGCCGCATCGGGGCCACGGGGACGCCGTCGGCGCCGACCGGCACGATCGACGAGTACTGGCTGTCGACGCCGATCGCGACCACCGCCGACGCGGCCTCGGGGGCGGCGGCGACGCACTCGCGGACCGCGTCCACGATGGCGAGCCACTGGGCCTCGGCGTCGAGCTCGGCGCGGTCGCCGTCGACGTCGGCCGTCAGTCCGCGCGAGGCGAGGGCGTGCACCCCGCCGTCGGCCGAGACGACCGTCGCCTTGACGTTGGTGGTGCCGACGTCGATCCCGAGCGCGCAGGGTTCCACGCGCTCATGCTGGCATCTTCGGGTCGGGCGGGCCCGGGGTCAGTGCTTCGGGCCGACGACCACGGTCTTCTGGTTGACGAACTCGCGGATGCCGAGGTCGCTGAGCTCGCGGCCGTACCCCGACTCCTTGATGCCGCCGAAGGGCAGGCGGGGGTCGGAGGCGACCAGGTCGTTCACGAAGCACGCGCCCGCCTCGAGGCGCGTGGCGGCGATCCGCTCGCCCCGTTCGAGGTCCTGGGTGAAGACCGCGGCGCCGAGTCCGAAGCGGCTGTCGTTGGCGACGCGGACGGCCTCGTCCTCGTCGCGCACGCGCAGCACGGCGGCCACGGGCCCGAAGAGCTCCTCGCGGGCGGCGACCATGCCGGGCTCGACGCCGGTGAGGACGGTGGGCGGGTAGAAGGCGCCGGCGCCGTCGGGCACGCGACCGCCGAGCACGCAGGTGGCACCGTCAGCGATCGTCTTGCCCACCTGATCGTGCAGCTCGTCACGCAGACCGGTCTGGGCCTGCGGGCCGACGTCGGTGGCGTCGTCGAGCGGGTCGCCGACCTGCGCTGCGGCCATCCGGGCGACGAAGGCCTCGACGAACGCGTCGTGCACCGCGTCCACGACGACGAACCGCTTGGCGGCGATGCACGACTGCCCCGAGTTGATGAGGCGGCTGGTCGCGCACGTCTCGGCCGCCGCGTCGACATCCGCGTCGTCGAGGACGACGTAGGCGTCGCTGCCGCCGAGCTCGAGGACCGACT
>JBHIXO010000131.1:0-9662 GCA_041984725.1 Acidimicrobiales bacterium
CGGGCATGACCACGGTGGCCACGGTCGTGCGCGGCGGGGTCGACCCCGACGCCGTCGCCCTCGACGCCGACGTGGCCGTCCTCCTCGGCAGCGAGGCCCACGGGCTGCCCGCCGCCGTGGTCGACGCCGCGGACGCCGCGGTGTCGATCCCGATGGCCGGCCAGGTCGAGTCGCTCAACGTCGCGATGTGCGGCACCGTCCTCGCCTTCGAGTCGGCCCGGCGCCGTCGTGCCGCCGGGGGAGCCGCCCGGTGAACCTCGACCCCGACCTGCTGCCCGACGCCGTCTTCGTGCTCGACGGCGCCGGCACGCTGCTCGCCGGCAACGCGGCGGCGGAGGTCCTCGTCGGCCCGCTCGACGGACGCATCGGCCGCCCGGCCGTCGAGGCGCTCGACCTGCGCGACGCGCTGGGTGCGGCCGCCTTCGCGGACGGCTACCCGGCCCCGGGCGACGAGGTCGAACTCACGTTCGCGTCGGCGGCCGGCGACGACGTCGCGGCCACGGTCACGTGCCGGGCCGGCGACGACGGCGGCGCGGTCCTGTGCGCCCGCCCGGTCAGCGACAAGTCCGGCATCGCCATCGTGTCGACCGTTTCCCACGAGCTCCGGTCGCCGCTGACGTCGGTCAAGGGCTACGTGAGCCTGATGCTCAACCGCTGGGACCGCATCGACGACGCCAAGAAGCGCGAGATGCTCGAGCAGGTCCACAACGACGCCGACCGCGTGACCCGCCTCGTCACCGAACTGCTCGACATCAGCCGGCTCGAGACCGGGCGCCTCGTCCTGCGGCGCCAACTCGTCGACCTCGGGCATCTCGCCCGCACCGTCGTCGACAAGGTCGGCATGGCCTACCCGTCGCTCGACTGCACGGTCGAGGTCGCCGGCGACGTCCCCGAGGTCTACGCCGACCCCGACAAGCTCGAGCAGGTCCTCACCAACCTGGTCGAGAACGCGGCGAAGTACGGGAGCCCCGTGGGCATGACCGTCGTCGGCCGCCTCCTCGACGGCTTCGCCGAGATCGCGGTGCACGACACCGGCGGCGGCATCCCCGCCGACGACCTCCCCAAGGTCTTCACCAAGTTCTTCCGCGGCGACCACGGCCGGCCCTCGGGCACGGGCCTCGGGCTCTGGATCAGCCGCGGGCTGGTCGAGGCCCACGGCGGCGAGTTGACCGCGACGTCGACGGTGGGCGAGGGGTCCACCTTCACCTTCACCGTGCCGACCGACGCGTTCGACCAGTTGCACGAGACGCCCTGACGCCGCCCTGCCCGGGAAGCCGACGGGTCGCATCGCGCTTGGAGGCACGGGCCCGGGCGCGGCAGGGTTTGGACGTCATGAACGGAGACTCGCCATGATCGACGAGCTGGACCGCATCGCCGCCGAGGCCCGATCCGCCGTGGGCGGCGCCGCGACGCTCGACGACCTCGCCGAGGTCGAGCGCAGCACCCTGGGCAAGAAGGGCTCGCTCAAGTCGTTCAAGAAGCAACTGGGCCGGCTCGACCCGGACGAGCGCAAGACCGTCGGCCAGGCCGTGAACGAGGCGATCGACGCCGTGCAGGCGCTGGTGGACGACCGCCGCCACGAACTGGGCCGGGCGGCGCGCACGGCGCAGCTCGAGGCCGACCGGCTCGACCTCACCGAGGCGATGGCCGGCTCGCGCGCCGGTCACCTGCACCTGATCACCCAGGCGATCATGGAGCTCGAGGACGTCTTCGTCGGGCTCGGCTTCACGGTGGCCGAGGGCCCCGAGGTCGAGACCGACTTCCACAACTTCGAGGCGCTGAACTTCCCCGAGGGCCACCCGGCCCGCGACATGTACGACACGCTCTACGTCGACTTCGGCGCGCCGGGCTCCACGCTGCTGCGCACCCACACGTCGCCGGTCCAGGTCCGGGTCATGCAGGAGCAGCGCCCGCCCATCTACTCGGTCATGCCCGGCCGCACCTTCCGCCAGGACACCGCCGACGCCACGCACCTGCCGGTCTTCCACCAGATCGAGGGCCTCGTCGTCGACCGCGGGATCACGCTCACCGACCTCGCCGGCACGATCGACCGCTTCACCAAGGCGTACTTCGGCGGCGACTTCACGTCCCGGCTGCGGCCCTCGTACTTCCCCTTCACCGAGCCGTCGGCCGAGTTCGACATCATCCTCCCCGACGGTTCGTTCCTCGAGCTGGGCGGGTGCGGCATGGTGCACCCCAACGTGCTCCGCAACTGCGGGATCGACCCCGAGGAGTACTCCGGCTTCGCGTTCGGGTTCGGCATCGAGCGCCTGGCCAACACCAAGGCCGGCGTCGACGACATGCGCGAGCTCATCACCAACGACGTCCGCTTCCTGCGGCAGTTCTAGGCGAGCCGAGAGGAGACACGACATGAAGGTCCTCTACTCCTGGCTGCGCGACTTCGCGCCGATCGACGACGTCTTCGCCGGCCCCGGGGGTGCCGAGCGGCTCGGGCTCGTCATGGGCGACCTCGGCATGGCCGTCGAGGAGATGGACGTGCTCGGCGAGGGGCTCGATGGCATCGTCGTGGCCCGCGTGCTCGACCTGCGGCCGCACCCCGACGCCGACAAGATCCAACTGGTCGACGTCGACGCCGGCGACGGCGAAGCGCTCCAGATCTGCTGCGGCGCGTTCAACATGTCCGTCGGCGACCTCGTCCCGCTCGCGACCATCGGCACCGTCATGCCCAACGGCATGGCGATCGCCAAGCGCAAGCTCCGGGGCGAGTACTCGAACGGGATGCTGTGCAGCCCGACCGAGATCAACCTGCCCGGCGACCCGAGCGGCATCCTGCTCCTGGGCGAGGGGCTGGTCCCGGGCACGCCGCTCAAGGAGGCGCTCGGCATCTCGTCCGACGTCCTCTACGACCTCGAGATCAACCCCAACCGACCCGACGCCATGTCGGTGGCCGGCGTCGCCCGTGACGTGGCGGCCCGGATGGGGCTGCCGTTCGCGCTGCCGGCACCGCAGGTGGCCACCGGGACCACGAAGGCGGCCGACCTGGTCTCGGTCGAGATCGTCGACACCGAACGCTGCGGCCGGTTCACCGCGCGGGTGCTCCAGGGCGTGGAGGTCGGACCCTCCGAACCGCTGATCGCCAACCGCCTGACGTTGCTCGGCATGCGGCCCATCAACAACATCGTTGACGTCTCGAACTACGTCATGCTCGAACTGGGCCGGCCCTCGCACCCCTACGACCTCGACCTCCTGGCCGAGCGCTCGGGTGGCCGGGCCGGGTTCCGGGTCCGACGGGCGACCGAGGGGGAGACCCTCCGGACCCTCGACGACGTCGAGCGCACGATGACGGCCGAGGAGCTGTTGATCTGCGACGGCGCCGACCAGCCGATCGGCATCGCCGGCATCATGGGCGGTGCCAGCACCGAGATCGGCGAGTCCACGAGCGACGTCGTCGTCGAGATGGCGTGGTTCGACCGCATGCCGACCGCCAAGTCCAGCCGGCGGCTCGGACTGCGTTCCGAGGCCTCGGCCCGCTTCGAGCGCGGCTGCGACCCGTTCGACTGCGAACTGGCCCACGACCGCTTCGTCGAGCTGCTCGGTTTCGCCGCCGGGACCGTCGCCGCCGGCATCGTCGACGAGCGCGGCCGCCTCCCGGACCGCACGCCGATCCGGGTGCGCCCGGCGCGGGTCAACGCCATCCTCGGTTCCGAGCTCACGCCCGCCGAGATGAAGGACCTCCTCGACCCGATCGGTTTCACGACCGAGCTGGGCACGGGCGACGACGCCATGACGGTGGCGTTGCCGTCGTACCGCCTCGACTCCGAGGTCGAGATCGACGTCGTCGAGGAGATCGGCCGCATGTACGGCTACGAGCGCCTCGGCAAGACGATGCCCGTGTCGACGCTGTCGGGCCACCTCACGACCCGCCAGCTCGAACGACGGCGCCTGCGGGGGCTGCTCGCCGGGCTCGGCCTGTGCGAGGCGACGCCCATGCCGTTCCTCGCGCCCGGCGACCTCGAGCAGGCCGGCCTGCCCGGCGACGGCATCACCATCACCAACCCCCTCGTCGCCGAGGAGTCGGTGCTGCGCACGTCGCTGCTGCCCGGTCTGCTCAAGGCGGTGCGCCACAACGTGCGCCACCGCAACGCCGACATCGCGCTCTTCGAGGTCGGGCACGTGTTCCGCCGCCCGGGCGACCCCGCCGCCGACCTCCCCGACGAGCGCGAGTCCTTCGCCGCCATCGTCGCCGGTGCCGACGCCACCGAGGCGGTGGCGATCTGGCGCACCGTCTGCGACGGACTCGGCTTCGCGACCGCCGACGTCGCCAACGCCGAGATGCCCGCCATGCACCCGACGCGCTCGGGTGTGTGCCGGGTCGACGGCCAGCCGGTCGGCACCGTCGGCGAGGTCGACCCCGAGGTCCTCGCCGCGTTCGAGATCCCGGGCCGGGTCGCCTGGATCGAGGTCGACCTCGACCGCCTGCTCTCACACCCCCACGGCGCGGCGACGTACGAGCCGGTGAGCCGGTACCCGTCCTCCGACATCGACCTGGCGTTCGAGGTCGCCGAGGGCGTGTCTGCCACCGACGTCCAGACCACCGTCGAGGCCTCGGCCGGCGACCTGCTCGGCTGGGTCCGCCTCATCGACGCCTACCGGGGCGAGGGCGTCGCCGCGGGTGCCCGCTCGCTCGCGTACCGGGTGCGGCTGCAGGCCGCGGACCGGACGCTGACCGACACCGAGGTGGGGGAGCGACGCCAGGCGATCATCGACGCCGTCCAGTCGACGTACCCCGCCACCCTGCGCGCCTGACCAGCCCCCCAACCCGTTCTGTGGTGCGTTTCGTGTCGCGAGCGACACGAAACGCACCAGACCTCGGGCGGAGTCAGCCGGCGCTGCCGTCGTCGAGGCTGCGATGGCGGGTCTCGGCCCGCCGGCGGTGGCGCTCGATCCAGACCGTCACGAGGTCGAACACCTCGGCCTCCAGGTGGGCGGGACGGCGCTGGGCGTCGCGGGTGCGGCTGACGAGCCCGGCGTCCTCGAGCACCTTGAGGTGCTTGGAGACCGCCTGCACCGAGACGTCGTAGTGCTCCGACAGCTCGGTGAGGGTGGCGTCGCCGTCCGCCAGGCGGGAGACGATGTCGCGCCGCGTGCGGTCGGCGAGCGCACCGAAGCAGGCGTCGAGGCGATCCGGTGGGAGGGCCTCCGCTGCGCTGCTCCTCGGGCCCACCGTCCTGCTCCTCGCTCGACAAAGGGTCGAGGACGAACGTACGCCGGGACCCTCGCCCGATCAACCAGGTGGTTGAACACGAGCGGGCTCGGCCGGGTGCGGACTACACCGAGGCCGTGACCGTGACCTCCGACGCCCCCGCCTGGCCGGACGACCCGTTCCTGCAGGGCCCCTACGAACCCGTGCACGACGAGATCGTGGTCGACGACCTCGCCGTCCGGGGCCGGATCCCGGCCGCGCTCCGGGGGACGTACCTCCGCAACGGCGGCAACCCGGCGTTCCCGCCGCTCGGCCGCTTCCACATCTTCGACGGCGACGGGATGCTCCACGCCGTCGACCTCGACGAGGGTCGGGCCCGGTACCGCAACCGGTTCGTCGAGTCGGCCGGACTGCTCGCCGAGCGGCGCGCCGGCCGCGCACTCTTCGGCGGCCTGAGCGAGTTCGTGATGCCCGATGCCGGCACCGTGGCCGAGGTCGGGGTGATGAAGAACACCGCCAACACGAACGTGATCCGCCACGCCGGCCGGATCCTCGCGCTCATGGAGGGCGCCCGCCCGACCGAACTCGACGCGGACCTGGCGACCGTGGGCGAGCACGACTTCGACGGCGCCCTCGTCGGGCCGATGACGGCCCACCCGAAGCCCGACCCGGAGACCGGTGAGCTCGTCTTCTTCGCGTACAGCCCGACGCCGCCGTACCTGCGCTACCACGTCGCCGACGCGTCCGGTCGCCTCGTCCGCAGCGAGGCGATCGACCTGCCGGCGCCGGTGATGATGCACGACGTCGCCGTGAGCGCCCGCCACGTCGTCTGGTTCGACCTGCCCGCCGTCTTCGACCTCGACGCCTTCCTGGCCGGCGGCACCTCCGTGCGCTGGCGCCCCGAGCTCGGCGCCCGGATCGGGGTCATGCCCCGCGACGGCGGCAACGACGACGTGCGCTGGATCGACGTCCCGCCGTTCTACGTCTTCCACCTCCTCAACGCGTTCGACGCCGACAACGGCACGATCGTCGTCGACGGCTGCCGGGCCGACCGGTTGCCGATCGCGTTCGGCGAGGACGTGCTCGACGAGGTGGTGCGTCCGTCCCTCACCCGCTGGCGGATCGACCCCGTGGCGGGCACGGTCGCCGAGGAGCGGCTCGACGACCGGGCGGTCGACTTCCCACGCGTCGCGCCGGCCGCCGAGACCCGACCGAACCGCTACGGCTACACGGCCCACAGCTCGACCTGGGACGGCGAGATCGCCCGCTTCGACGCCGTGGTGAAGTTCGACCTCGACGGCGGCACGTCGCAGGCCCACGCCTACGGCCCGCACGTGTCGTCGGGCGAGCCGGTCTTCGCGCCGGATCCCGACGGCACCGACGAGGACGCCGGCTGGCTCCTGAACCACGTCGAGGACCTGACGACACGGACGTCGACGCTCGAGATCCTCGACGCCCGCGACCTCGCGTTCGTCGCCAGCATCGAGATGCCCCGCCGCGTGCCCTTCGGCTTCCACGGGAACTGGCTCCCCGCCTGACCGGGACGTCGACGACCGAACTCGCTTGCATAGTCATGCATGGCTGTCGATAGGGTGCCGGGCATGATCTCCGTGGGCATCCTCGGCGCGTCCGGCTTCGCCGGGTCGGAGCTGTTGCGCATCCTCGCCGGCCATCCCGAGTTCGACGTGCGGCTCGCCGGTGCCGACAGCATGGCGGGGACGCCGGTGGCCGATCTCTACCCGAGCCTGGCGGCGGCCTACCCCGACCTCGCGTTCACCGCGGCCGGAGCCGACGACTGCGCGGGCCTCGACCTCGTCTTCCTCGGCCTGCCCCACGGGCTGAGCCAGGGGATCGTCCCCGACCTGCGGGGCCGGGTGAAGTGGATGGTCGACGCCGCCGCCGACTTCCGGCTCAAGGACCCCGACCTCTACGTGCGCTGGTACGACCAGGCCCACCCCGCGCCCGAGCTGCTGGCCGAGGCCGCGTACGGCATCCCCGAACTGTTCCGCGACGAGATCGTCGGCGGCGAGCTCGTCGCGGTCGCGGGCTGCTACCCGACCGGGGCCGCCCTGGCGCTGACCCCGCTCGTCCGGGCCGGCCTGGTCGAGACGACCGACGTCATCGTCGACGCCGCATCGGGCGTCACCGGCGCGGGGCGGCAGTTGAAGGCGCACACGGCGTTCACCGCCGTCGACGAGAACTTCACCGCCTACGGCCTCGTCGACCACCGCCACACGCCCGAGATCGAGCAGGCGACCGGCGCTCAGGTCCTCTTCACGCCGCACCTCGCGCCGATGAACCGGGGCATCCTCACCACCGCCTACGCGCGCCTCGCGGCCGACGCCCACGCCGGCGACGTCCGGGCCTGCCTTGACGACACCTACGCGGCCGAGCCCTTCGTGGTCGTGGACGACCGCATCCCGGGCACCAAGGCGGTCCAGGGTGCGAACACCTGCCACCTCACGGCGCGGGTCGACGAGCGCTCCGGCCGGGTCATCGTGATCTCGGCGATCGACAACCTCGTGAAGGGCACCTCCGGTCAGGCCGTGCAGTGCGCCAACCTCCTCGCCGGGCTGCCCGAGACCACGGGCCTGTCGACCGTCGGGCTCCTGCCGTGACCGCCGACCCGTCCGGCACCGGCCCATCGGGCGACGGCGCGGCCCGCGCCCAGGTGCTGCTCGAGGCGCTGCCCTACATCCAGCGGTTCCGCAAGAGCATCGTCGTGGTGAAGTTCGGCGGCAACGCCATGGTCGACGACGCGCTCGCCGCGTCGTTCGCCGAGGACATCGTGCTGCTGCGGGCCGTGGGCATGCGACCCGTCGTCGTGCACGGCGGCGGCCCCCAGATCGGCGACCTCCTCGGCCGGCTCGGGATCGAGTCGCAGTTCAAGGAGGGGCTGCGGGTCACCGACGCCGACACGCTCGACGTCGCCCGCATGGTCCTGGTCGGCAAGGTGAACCGCGACATCGTCGGCGCGATCAACACCCACGGCCCGCTCGCCGTCGGCCTGTCCGGCGAGGACGCCGGGCTCATCACCTCGGTGGCCCGCGACCCCGACCTCGGATTCGTCGGCGACGTCGAGTCGGTGAACCCGACGATCCTGCACCGGCTACTCGCCGAGGACCTGGTGCCGGTGGTCTCGACGATCGGCGGGAGCGCCGACGGTCAGGCGTACAACATCAACGCCGACACGGTCGCGGGCGCGGTCGCGGTCGCGCTCGAGGCCGAGAAGGTGATCTACCTGACCGACGTCCCGGGCCTCCTCGACGACGTCGACGACCCCTCCAGCCTCGTCCGCACCGCCACCGCCGCCGACCTGCGCGGTCGCATCGCCGACGGGCAGCTCACCGGCGGGATGATCCCCAAGATCGAGGCGGCGGTCGGCGCCGTCGAGCAGGGCGTGCCCGCCGCCCACCTCGTCGACGGGCGCATCGAGCACGTCGTGCTGCTCGAACTGTTCTCCGACCAGGGCGTCGGCACGATGATCACGAGATGGGACGGCTCATGACCAGCACCACCACCGGCACCACCACCGACCGGCAGACCGGCCACCCGGGCGCGATGCACGCGCCCGCCGACCTCGACCACTGCCCGCTCATGCCCACGTACGGGCCGCCGGCCGTGCAGTTCGTCCGGGGCCGCGGCACCGAGCTCTGGGACGCCGACGGCGCCCGCTACCTCGACTTCCTCTCCGGTCTGGCCGTCTGCTCGCTCGGCCACGCCGACCCGGTCGTGGCCGAGGCGGTCGCCGAGCAGGCGCGGACGCTGCTGCACGTGTCGAACCTGTTCGGCACCGAGCCCGGCTGGCAGGTGGCGGTCGTGCTCGACGAGCTGCTCCGGTCGGGCAACGACGCCGCCCGGCCGTACCAGACCTTCTTCTGCAACTCGGGCGCCGAGGCGAACGAGGCGGCGATCAAGCTCGCCCGCAAGTTCGGCGGGCGCGGCCGGCACACCGTCGTGTCCGCGTACTCGTCCTTCCACGGCCGCACCCTCACCACGCTGCACGCCACCGGGCAGCCGCAGAAGTGGGAGGCCTTCCAGCCGCTCCCCGAGGGCTTCCGGCACGTGCCCTGGAACGACCTCGCCGAGCTCGAGTCCGCCCTCGACGCCAGCGTGGCGGCCGTGCTCCTCGAACCCGTGCAGGGCGAGGGCGGCGTGAACCCGGCCACCGCGGAGTACTTCCAGGGCGTCGAGCGCCTGTGTCGCGAGCGGGGCATCCTCTTCATGGTCGACGAGGTCCAGACCGGGCTCGGCCGCACCGGCGCCTGGTACGGCTTCCAGCACTTCGGCGTCCAGCCCGACGTCGTCACGATGGCCAAGGCGCTCGGCAACGGCGTCCCCATCGGTGCGTGCGCCGCCACCCACGACGTCGCCGCCGCCTTCGAGCCCGGCGACCACGCCACCACCTACGGCGGCCAGCCCCTCGCCGCGGCCGCGGCGCGCGCCGTCCTCGGCGAGATGCGCCGGCTCGACATCCCTGCCGTGGCCACCCGGGCCG
>JBHIXO010000132.1:0-9596 GCA_041984725.1 Acidimicrobiales bacterium
CACCGGCACCTCGGCCTGGTAGAAGACCCAGTGGTCGCTGCTCGGGCGCACCGCGGGCGTCGCGACGACGGTGAGCGGGGTGTCCTCGAAGCGCGGCAGCATCCACTCGCCGAGGCCCTCGCCGGTGGGGGCCTCGTCGTGCTGCCGACCGACACCGTGTACGGCCTCGCGGCGCGCGCCGCCGACCCGGTGGGCACCGCCGCCATCTTCGCCCGCAAGGGTCGGGCGGCCGACGTGCCGGTCGCCGTGCTCTGCGCCGACGTCGGCCAGGCGATGGACCTGAGCGCCGACGTCCCCGCACCGGCCGCCGAGCTGGGCGCCGCCCACTGGCCGGGTCCGCTCACGCTCGTGCTGCCCCGGCGCGTCGACCTCGGCTGGAACCTGGGCGAGCCGGCCGCCACGATCGGGGTCCGCTGCCCCGACCACGACCTCGTCCGGGCCGTCGCCGCCCGCATCGGGCCGCTGGCCACCACGAGCGCCAACCGGAGCGGGTCGCCCACGCCGCCCACCGCGGCCGAGGCCGCTGCGCAGCTGCTCGGTCCGGTCGACCTCGTGGTCGACGGTGGCCGGCTGGAGGGCGTGGCGTCCACCGTCGTCGACGCGACGCGAGACGACCTCGTGGTGCTCCGCCGCGGCGCGTTCGACCTCCCGCTGCCCGACGCCGGGACCTGACCGCCCCGGCCGTCCAGCAATCGTCCACGGGCACCACCGGCGATCGGGCAGAATCCCGGGAACGACACCGGGAGACCGGAAGGGGGAAGAGGACATGGATGCAACAGAACTGTCGAAGCTGTCCTTCTTCGAGGGGTTCGATCAGGCTGCGCTCGAGCGCATCGCCGCGCTCGGGGAGCCGGTCGACGTCGAGGCCGGCGCAACGGTCATCGAGCAGGGCGACGTGGGCCTCGAGGCGTTCGTCGTGCGATCGGGTGAGCTGCAGGTCTCGGTCAGCGGCCAGGCCGTCGCCACCGCCGGCCCGGGCTCCATCGTCGGCGAGATGGCGCTGATCGACCGACGACCGCGCTCGGCCAGCGTCACCGCCCTCACCGACAGCGTGGTCATCAGCTACGACGCCAAGCAGTTCCAGGCGATCGTCGACGAGCTGCCCGCGGCGGCCCGCAGCCGCCTCGCCGAGGCCAACGCCCGGTTCCGCGAGGCCAACGCCGACGTCACCGGCGCGGGCCGCTCCCGCCGCATCGGCGGCTGACCCGACCGGCCGAACGACCGCCCACCCCTCGAGGTTCTGGGCCCGGATCCTGAGAACGGGTGCTCAGATCATGGGCCCAGAACGAACGACCTGTCGGTTCTGGGCCCTGGATCGGAGAACGGGTGCTCAGATCATGGGCCCGGAACGAGTGGGGTCAGAGCTCGAAGGTGCCGTCGGCCCGCCGCCGGACCGCGCGCCCGATCATCCCGTCGGCCTCGGCCGGCGACGCCATCGTGGCCAGCACGGCGGCGTCGTCGGTGCTGCCCCAGGCCCGGCGGCCGTCGGCGAGCAGCAGGGCGGCGAACGCCCGCTCGGGCGCGCCGTCGCGGCCGTGCATGACCGTCCACGTCTCGATGGTGGCGTCACCGTCGTGGTCGGGGGCGACCTCGCGTGACGGCAGGGCGTCGACCTCGTCCTGGGGGTCGGCGTGGGCGAAGCCGGTCGCCAGCGGCTCGGTGGAGTAGACGCCGAACGCGTGCTTCGTGAGGTAGCCGCCGTTGGCCCACACGAGTCCCTTGGTCCCGGGGTCGGCGCGCAGCGTCTGCACCATCGCGGCGATCGAGTGCATGACGTAGTCGTTCCACGGGCCGCCGGCGAACGCCAGCCCGCCGGTGAGCGTGAGCTGGCGGTCGAGCGAGAGGCCGAGTTCGGCCGCGCCGACCTGCACGGCGACGGGGAAGCACGAGTAGAGGTCGATGTGGGCGAGGTCGTCGACCCCGCAGCCGGCCCCGGCGAGCGCGGCCCGCCCGGCGACGCCGACGGCCGGGGCGGTGTGCAGCGTGTCGCGGTGGGACACGTAGGGGTGCTCGTGGGCGTCGGACCCGGCGAGCGGGAACACCCAGCGGTCGCGGGGGACCCCGAGGCGCTCGGCGACCTCGACCGAGCACACCAGCACGGCGGCGCCCTGGTCGACGGCCTCGTAGGAGTTCATGACCTTGGTGTACGGGAACCCGACGTAGCGGTTGTCGGCGGTGGGCGTCAGGATCTCGTCGGCGGTGAGGGCCTCCTGGCGCCAGGCGTGCGGGTTGGTCGCCGCCACCTGCGAGAAGCGGCTCCAGAGGTCGCCGACCACGGGGAGGTGATCGGCGAGCGAGCGGCCGAGGTGGTGGCGGTGGGCCTGCTCGAACATCGGGTAGAGCTGCACCGGCATCGCCAGCCCGAGCGCCAGCTCGGCCTCGTGGTTCATGGGCGTGTCCTTGCCCACGAGGCGGGCGGGCGGGGCGTCGTCGGTCTCGGTCGTCCACGGTGGCTTGTCGCCGGCGCGGCGGTAGGCGTTGCGGGTGCGCCACGACTCGGCGCCGGCGAGCAGCACGCACGACACGTCGCCCGCCTGGATGTCGAGCGCCGTCCGGTTGAGCAGCGTCTGGGGCGAGTTGCCACCCATGGCCGACACGCCGCAGTCGATGTCGGACCCGGCGCCCAGCCGGTCGCCGAGCAGGCGGGCCGGGTTGGTGTAGCGCCACGACAGCAGCGCCACGGTGCGGATCGAGTCGATCGCCGAACCGTCGACCGAGCCACCGGCGTCGGCCATCGCCTCGCGCGCCGCCACGGCCATGAGGTCGACCGGCTCGAGTTCCTCGGCGCCGCGGTCGACCCGCTGGCTGCGCTGGCCCACGCCGATGACGACGGGCGTGCGGGAATCGATGGTCATGGCTGGGCTCCTCGTGGCTCGACCGGGGCGCGATGCCCGCCCGGCCGCTCTTGACCGGACGGTCAAGGCGGAGGGTAGGGCCGGTCGGTGATCCCCGGACAATCGGCACTCCTACAATCCGCCGCCATGCGGATCGCCATCGGAGCCGACCACGCCGGTTACCCCCTCAAGACCCACCTCGTCGCGACGCTCGAGCGCCTCGGCCACGAGATCGAGGACCTGGGCACCGACTCGACCGAGTCGGTCGACTACCCGCCGATCTGCGCCGCCGTGGGCCGCGCCGTCGTCGACGGCCTCGACGGGCGTCCCGTCGACCGGGGCATCGTGCTCGGCGGTTCCGGCCAGGGCGAGCAGATCGCCGCCAACAAGGTCGCCGGCGTGCGCGCCGCCCTGTGCAACGACCTCTACACCGCCCGCATGAGCCGCGAGCACAACGACGCCAACGTGCTGTCGATCGGCGGCCGGGTCGTGGGGGAGGGCCTCGCCGACGAGATCCTCGAGTTGTGGCTCTCGACCGACTTCGAGGGCGGGCGTCACCAGCGCCGGGTCGATCAGATCGCGGAGATCGAGCGCCCCGGGTGAGAAGATGGCCCGGCCCGCGCCACTCCGGCGGGCGGCGCCCGGACCCGAGGAGGAGCACATGGGTTGGCCCACGATCGACGACGACGAGGTCTTCGGGCTGATCGACCGCGAGGTCGAGCGCCAGAACACCACGGTCCAGCTCATCGCCTCCGAGAACTTCACGTCGCCGGCGGTGCTGCGGGCGACGGGCTCGGTGCTCACCAACAAGTACTCCGAGGGCTACCCCGGCAAGCGCTACTACGGCGGCAACGAGGTCATCGACCAGGTCGAGTCGCTCGCGGTCGAACGGGCCAAGTCGCTGTTCGGCGCCGAGCACGCCAACGTCCAGCCCCACGCCGGCGCCAACGCCAACATGGGCGTCTACCTCGCGCTGCTCGAACCGGGCGACACCGTGCTCGGCCTGCGCCTCGACCAGGGCGGCCACCTCACCCACGGCTCCCCGGTCAACGCCAGCGGCAAGCTGTACCGCTTCGTCAGCTACGGCGTCACCCCGTCCGACGAGCGGATCGACCTCGACCAGGTGCGCGACGCCGCCCTCGAGCACCGCCCGAAGATCATCGTCGCCGGGGCCACCGCCTACCCCCGCCTGATCGATCCGGCACCGTTCCGCGAGATCGCCGACGAGGTCGGCGCGTACTTCATGTTCGACATGGCCCACATCGCCGGCCTCGTCGCCGGTGGCGCGCACCCGTCGCCCGTCGGCGTCGCCGACATCGTCACCTTCACCACGCACAAGACGCTGCGTGGCCCCCGCGGTGGCGCCATCCTCTGCACGAGCGAGCTCGCCGACGTCATCGACAAGGCGATGTTCCCCGGGCTGCAGGGCGGCCCGCTCGACCACGTCATGGCGGCCAAGGCCGTGGCGTTCGCCGAGGCGGCCACCCCGGCCTTCGCCGACTACGCCGCCCAGGTCGTGCGCAACTCGGCCGCGCTCGCCGAGGGCCTGGCCAGCCGGGGCCTGCGGCTAGTGTCGGGCGGCACCGACAACCACCTGTGCCTCGTCGACATGCGCAGCTTCCACGACGACGTGTCGGGCAAGAAGGCCCGCCTGGCCCTCGACCGCGCCGGCATCTCGCTCAACGAGAACACCGTCCCCGACGACCCGCGCCCGCCCTACATCACCTCGGGCCTGCGCATCGGCACGCCCGCCGTCACCACCCAGGGCATGGGCGAGCCGGAGATGGACGTCGTCGCCGAGCTGATCGTGCGGACGTTGCGCACCATCGACACCGGCTCGGGCGCGCCGGACGGCGCCGAGGACGAGATCGCCGCCATCCGCGACGAGGTCCGCACCCTGTGCGCCAAGTTCACCCCGTACCCGGCGGGGTGAGTCCGAGCGTCCGCCCCGACGAGCAGGAACCGTGGACAGCGCCCTCGTCGCCCTGACCGCCGCCCTCGTCAGCTTCGCCACCGTCCCGCTGACCGCCCGCCTCGCCGGCCGGGTCGGCGCCGTCGCCGTCCCCGTCGACCGCAAGGTCCACGAACGACCGACGCCCCAGCTCGGCGGGCTCGGCATCCTGCTCGGCGTCCTCGCCGGCCTCGCCGTCGGGTGGCGCCTCGACGGCTTCGACGCCATCTTCGACGCCCCCACCGTGCCGGTGGGCGTGGCCATCGCCGCCGTCGTCGTCTACGGCGTCGGCATGGTCGACGACATCCGCGAGATCTCGGCGCCGGCCAAGACCGCCGGCACCGTGCTCGGCGGCTCGATCCTCAACGTCGCGGGCGTGTCGGTCCTGCTGTTCCGCTTCCCGCCCGCCGGCCTCATCTCGCTCTCGCCCGACTGGGCCGCGCTCGTGACCGTGCTGTTCGTGGTCGGAATGTGCCAGGCGATCAACCTGATCGACGGCCTCGACGGGCTCGCCGCCGGCATCGTGGCCATCGCCGCGTTCTCCATCTTCCTCTTCGCCGACGAGTTGTCCTCCACCGGCGAGCTCGCGCCCGACAACGTCGCGCCGCTCGTCGCGCTCGCCACCGCCGGCGCCTGCCTCGGCTTCCTGCCCCACAACGTCAACCCCGCCTCGGTGTTCATGGGCGACGGGGGCGCGCTGCTGCTCGGCCTGCTCATGGCGGCGTCGTCGATCGCGGTCGGCGGCAACTCCATCGCCGACTCGGCGAGCCAGACGTTCTTCTTCTTCGCCCCGCTGTTCATCCCGCTGATCATCCTCGGAGTGCCGCTGTTCGACATGGCCTTCGCCATCGTCCGGCGGGTGCGCAAGGGGTCGAGCTTCGCCGAGGCCGACAAGGGGCACCTGCACCACCGCCTCATGGACCTCGGCCACGGTCAGCGCCGCAGCGTCGCCATCCTCTGGGGCTGGACCGCGCTGCTCTCGGGCCTCGTCCTCTACCCCGTCTACACCGAGTCCGACGACGGCATCCTGCCGATCGGGATCGCCGCGCTCGCCCTCGCCCTGTACACGATCTTCCACCCCACGGCGCGGGACGAACGGGCCCGCCGGCGCGAGCGCGACCCGGGCGCCACCGAGCCCGCGGGAAACGCTTCCCCGGAACGACGCTGACGCACGCTGCTACGTTGCCGGATTCGTGTGCGCAGGGGAGAGGATTTTGCGCTCCGCAACGACGTTTCCTAGATTGCGAAACGATTCACAAGCGCCGCGGAAATCCGGCTGGCGCTCCGGCCAACTTCATGGATGGGCGACTCGACGGTGAGCGACCTGAACGAGAAGCGTGAACTGAACCGGGGTTTCGGCGACGGCATGTCGCGGGCCTTCGAGTTCGCCGCCACGCCCCTCGTCTTCGGCGCCCTCGGCTACGGGGTCGACACGCTGCTCGACACCCGCCCCGTCTTCACGATCGTGCTCGCCACGTTCGCCGTCGTCGGCATGTTCATCCGCCTCTGGTACGGCTACGACGCCGAGATGCGGGAGCAGGAGCAGCGCATCGTGCGGCGCACGGTGGCCGACGCCGCCGACACCGTCGAGGACGCCGCCGCCGACCTGTGGGCCCGCCGTCGCACCGCCGAGCCCCGACCCGCCGGCGGTCCGGACGCATGAGCGGCCTCGCCGAAGCCACCGCCACCGGGTCCGCCCCGGGCGGCGCCCCCGAGGGCGAGGTCGTGCGCGACCTCCTCCGGCGGTCGCTGCCGGTGCTCCCCGTGCCCGTCGTCATCGCCGCGATCGTCGCCGGCACCGACGGCGCCCTCTCCGCCGGCCTCGGCATCGCCCTGGTCCTGGCCAACTTCGCCCTCGCCGCCGGCAGCCTCGTGTGGGCCGGCCGCATCAACCTCGGTGTGCTGATGGGCGTCGCGCTCTTCGGCTACCTGATCCGGATCACGCTGCTGTTCCTGGCCGTGTTCCTCCTCAAGGATCTCGACTGGATGCACCTGCCCAGCTTCGGGATCACCCTCGTCGTCACGCACCTCGGCCTCCTCGCCTGGGAGCTCAAGTACGTGTCGATGAGCCTCGCTCACCCCGCTCTCAAGCCCGACCTGAAGTAGAAGGAGCCGATTCGGTGCTTCCGTCGATCCTGGCGCTCGAGTTCCCGCCGCTGACCCACATCGTGCAGTGGCCGGCGTTCCTCTTCGAGGACACTCCCTTCGCCATCAACAAGGTCGTCATGGTCTACGGCTTCGCCGTGCTGTTCACCTTCCTGATCTTCGTGCTCGGCAACAAGAAGAAGCTCGTGCCCACCGGCATGCAGAACGTCGCCGAGACCTCCGTGACCTTCGTCGAGGACGAGATCGCGCTGCCGACGATGGGCCCCGACGGTCGGGCCTACGTCCCGCTGCTCATGTCGATCTTCTTCTTCGTGTTCTTCACGAACATCTTCGAGGTCGTGCCGGTCATCCAGATGCCGGCCAGCGCCCGGATCGCCCTGCCGATGTTCCTCGCCCTGCTCGTCTGGGTGGTGTTCCTCGTCGTCGGCATCATCAAGCAGGGCCCGATCGGCTACTTCAAGAACAGCCTCTTCCCGCCGGGCGTCCCGCCGGCGCTCTACATCCTCGTGACCCCGATCGAGTTCGTGTCGACCTTCCTGGTCCGGCCGTTCTCGCTCATGGTCCGGCTCTTCGCCAACCTGCTCGCCGGTCACATCCTGCTCGTGACCTTCGCCGTGCTGTCGTCGGGCCTGTGGATCTCGAAGTGGTACGCGGTGTTCCTGCCGCTGCCGGTCTTCGCCGTCATCTTCTTCACCGCCTTCGAGGTGCTCGTCAGCTTCCTCCAGGCCTACGTGTTCGCCCTGCTCGCCGGCGTGTACATCGGTACGTCGCTCCACGCCGAGCACTGATCACCAACCCGTCTCCGAAAGTCCCCGCACCTCTCCCCTCGGGGAGAACCCAAGAAAGGCACCAACAGCAATGATCACGGATACCGGCCTCGCCGCCCTCTGTTACGGCCTCGGCGCCATCGGCCCGGGCATCGGCATCGGCTACCTCGTCGGCCAGTCCGTCCAGGCCATGGCCCGCCAGCCCGAGGCTGCCGGCATGGTCCGCACCACGATGTTCCTCGGCATCGCCTTCGTCGAGGCGCTCGCCCTCATCGGCTTCGTGGTGTTCTTCCTGGCCCAGGGCTGAGAGAGGAGCACCACATGCGCACGACCACGAGACTGCTGACCACAGCAGCCCTCGGCGTCGGCCTCGTCCTCACCGCCGGTTCGCCGGCTGGTGCGTCCGAGGAGACGATCGGCGGCTGCCTGCTCGAGAACCTCGAGATCACCGAGATCGCCGTCGCGCTCGCCGAGGGCGAGACGATCCCGGCGAACCTCGAAGAGGTGATCGAGAAGCATCCCGAGTACCTCACCGAGGCCGAGGAGATCGCCGAGGCCGCCGACGGTGACGTCGAGACCATCGAGGAGGAGGCGGAGGACCGCTACGAGGACTGCCTCGACGCGCCCAACCCGCTGCTCCCCGAGACCAACGAGATCATCTGGGGCTCGATCGGCTTCATCGTCGTCTTCGGCATGATCGCCAAGTTCGGCTTCCCCGCCATGAAGAAGGCGATGAACGACCGGACCGAGAAGATCCAGGGCGATCTCGACGCGGCCGAACAGGCCCGCGCCGATGCCGAGGCCGTCAAGGCCGACTTCGAGGCGAAGGTGGCCGACGCCAAGTCGGAGGCCGCCCGGATCATCGAAGAGGCCCGTCAGTCCGCCGATCAGCTCAAGGCCGATCAGCAGGCCCGCCTGAACGACGAGCTGGCCTCGGCCCGCGCGACCGCTCAGGCCGACATCGACGCCGCCAAGAGTCAGGCCATGGCCGAGCTCCGTGGTGAGGTCGCCACGATCGCGATCGGCGCGGCCGAGAGCGTCGTCGGTGCCAACCTCGACCGGGATGCCCAGAACCGTCTCATCGAGGACTACATCAACCGCGTGAGCGCCGGCTCGAACGGGCAGAACTGAGCATGAGCGCCGAGCGAGAGAAGGCCTACGCCGCCGCCGTCGCCTCCGTGGCGGCCGCCGAAGGTGAACTGGCGACCGTCCAGGACGAACTGTTCGGCCTCGCCCGCAGCCTCGGTGGCTCCGAGGAGCTGTTGTCGACGCTGACCGACGCCACGGTCCCCGTGGCCCGGCGTCAGCAGATCGTCGAGGACCTCCTCGCCGGCAAGGTGTCCAAGACCACGACCGCCGTGGTGTCGATGATCGTCGCCGCGGGCCGTGCCCGTGAGATCGACGGCATCGCCCGGGCGCTCGTCGCCATCGGTGCGGCCGACGCCGGCCGCGAGGTCGCCATCGTGCGATCCGCGGTCGAGCTCACCGACGACCAGAAGACCCGGCTCGCCCAGGCGCTCGAGCGCCAGGTCGGCCGTCCGGTCGACGTCCGCATCGTCATCGACGAGTCGGTGCTCGGCGGCCTCGTCGCCACCATCGGCGACCAGGTCATCGACGGCTCCGTCCGGCGCCGCCTCGACCTCCTGAAGCAAGCGATCTGACCGGCTGACCGCCGGAGTGGAGCACTCCCCATGACCGACCTGAACATCAACGCCGGCGACATCGCCGCCGCCATCAAGAAGAACCTCGAGGGCTTCGACCCCTCGGTCAGCGTCGCCACCGTGGGCCGCGTCGCCGAGGTCGGCGACGGCATCGCCCGCGTCACCGGTTTGCCCGGCGCCGCCGTGAACGAGCTCCTCGAGTTCGAGGACGGCACCAAGGGCCTGGCGCTCAACCTCGACGAGGAGTCGATCGGCGCCGTGGTGCTCGGCGACGTCG
>JBHIXO010000133.1:0-9575 GCA_041984725.1 Acidimicrobiales bacterium
TCTGAAGAAAAGCTTAAGGAACTGCAGCAAACGATGCTGGAACACTTCCAACGAACACATCCCAAGAGCGATGAACTGCCGGCAGGACTCACCCTTGATGAGGCACTTTCCTGGTTCTGCGAGCCGCCGGATGTTGGTGCTGACGTCGACGCGATGTGAGAACCTCCCCATCCTGATCATGAAAACAATTGTTTGACAGAAACCTGGTGCATTTCGGTTTGAGGAACGACCGGCGCCTTCCACGCTGCCGGCGGAGTCGGCGCGCGTGCTCGGGTGCGCGCTCACGAGGATCCGAAGCGCGCCCTGAGCGCGCTTCAGCTCCGATCGGAGGCGACGTGCCTCGCCGACCTGCCCGAGCCCCGGGGGGTCACCCGGCGAAGGAGACCAGGACCGCAGTGGCGTCGCCGGCGGGGCCGGTGAGGACGTGGGGGAAGATGCCCACGGCCAGGGTCACGCCGATACACAGGACGAGCGCCAGGCCCACGCCGGCGGGCACGGGCAGGGAGCGGCGGTCGGGCACGGCGTCGACGTCGTCCATCCACATCGAGACCGTGATGCGCAGGTAGAGGAACGCAGCGACCACGGCCGAGAACATCGCCACGGCGGCGAGGGGGAACGAGCGGGCGTCGACGGCGGCGGAGATGGCGTAGAACTTCGCGAAGAAGCCGCTGGTGAACGGCACGCCCGCCTGGCTGAAAAGCAGCACCGAGAACGCCAGCGCGAGCCCGGGCCGGGCCTTGGCCAGGCCCTTGTAGTCGTCGAGGCTGTGGCGGCCGTCGCCGGTGCGGCCCACGACGGCGACGATGGCGAAGCTGCCCCCGACGAGGAACGTGTAGCTGGCCAGGTAGAACATCGTCGCCTCGATGCCGCGCTCGTTGGCGGCCTGCACGGCGACGAGGATGAAGCCGGCGTGGTTGATCGACGAGTAGGCGAGCATGCGCTTCACGTCGGTCTGGACGATGGCCATCGTGGAGCCGACGATCAGGGTCAGCACGGCGAGGGCGTAGACGACCGGCTGCCAGTCGACCCGGTAGTTCTCGAGGCCGAGGTAGAAGACCCGGACGAGGCCGGCGAACCCGGCGGCCTTGACCCCGCCGGCCATGTAGGCCACGACGGGCGTCGGGGCGCCCTCGTACACGTCGGGGGTCCAGGCGTGGAACGGGGCGGCGGCGACCTTGAAGGCGAGGCCGACGAGCATGAGCGCCATGCCGGCCAGCAGCAGGCCGTTGTCGAACAGCACGACGTCGGAGAGGTAGTCGAGGATCTCGACGAGGTTGGTCGAGCCGGTGGCGCCGTAGGTGAGCGCGATGCCGTAGAGCAGGAACGCCGACGCGAAGGACCCGAGCACGAAGTACTTCATGCCGGCCTCCTGCGACGTCACCCGCTTCAGGTGCATGGCGGCCAGGACGTACACGGCCAGCGACAGGATCTCGAGGCCGAGGAACAGCACGATCAGGTCGTTGGCGGCCGCCATGATCACGCCGCCGGACGCCGACAGCAGCAGGAGCACGTACAGCTCGGGGCCGTCGAGGTCCTCGCGCTGCAGGTAGCCGTCGGCGAGCAGCGACGCGACGACGACCGATGCGCAGATCACGACGGCCATGAACACCGAGAACCCGTCGACGCCGATGGCGCCGCCGACGGCGGTGAAGGGGCCCTGTTCGGGGTCCTGGACGCGGTCCCAGAGCGGCCAGGTGCACACGGCCGCAGCGATGGCGGCCACCGAGGTCACCAGCGGGTAGAAGCCGGCGAAGAGGCGACCCCGGTACACGGCGGTGAGGGTCATGATCCCGAGCGCCGCGCCGATGAGCACGAGGATCGGGGCGAGCGTGAACCACTCGATCTCGGGCGTGACGATCGGCTCGAAGAGCTCGTCCGCGCTCTGGCGTGCGAACAGCATCACTCGCCCTCCTCCGCGTGGTCGTCGTCCTCGCCGTGGTCGTCGTCCTCGTCGCCGTGGTCGTCCTCGCCGTGGTCGTCCTCGGCGTGGTCGTCACCGTGGGCCTCGACGATCACGCCGGAGAACCCGGAGGTCGCGGCGTCGGGCTCGACGAAGTCGGTGGTCGCCTCGATGTGGGAGACCAGGGCGGCGACCGACGGCTCGATGCGCTCGAGCACGGGCTTCGGGTAGACGCCGAGGAACACGATGAGCCCGAGCAGCGGGGCCATGACGGCGAGTTCGCCCCAGCGCATGTCGGGGGTCTCGAGGTCCTCGTCGGTCGGCTCGCCGTGGAAGACCCGCTGGTAGGCCCAGAGCAGGTAGAGGGCGGCGAGGATCACGCCGGCGGCGGCGACGACGGCCCACCACTTGGCGGTCAGGTACGAGCCGGCGAGGATCATGAACTCGCCGACGAAGCCGTTGAGTCCGGGCAGGCCGATCGACGACAGCATCACGAGCGTGAACACGCCGGCCAGGACCGGGGCAGCCTTCTGCATGCCGGACATGGCGGCGATCTCGTAGGTGTGGCGCCGCTCGTAGATCATCCCGAGCAGGAGGAACAGCGCTCCGGTCGAGATGCCGTGGTTGACCATCTGCAGGATGCCGCCCTCGATCGCCTGCGTGGTGAGGGCGAACGTGCCGAGGGCGATGAAGCCGAGGTGGGCGACCGACGAGTAGGCGATCAGGCGCTTGATGTCCTTCTGCATCGTGGCGACGACGGCGCCGTAGAGGATGCCGATCACGCCGAGCGTGAGGAACACCGGTGCGAAGAAGTGCGATGCGTCGGGAAACAGGTAGAGCCCGAAGCGCACGAAGCCGTACGTGCCGAGCTTGAGCATCACGCCGGCGAGGATCACGGAGCCGGCCGTGGGCGCCTGGGTGTGGGCGTCGGGCAACCAGGTGTGGAGCGGGAACAGCGGCACCTTGACGGCGAACGCGAGCGCGAGCGCCAGGAAGATCCACTTGGCCGCTTCCCAGTCGGCCGGGTTCCACGAGTCGTCGGCCTCGATGCCGGCGTCGCGGTCGGCGGCGAGGCCCTCGGCGCGGTGCTCGGCGATGTCGACGAGGTCGAAGCTGAGCGGGAGCCCCTCGGCCAGTTGCTCCTCGATGTCGCCGAAGCGGTCGATGGTGGCCTGGTCGGCGAGACCGGCGGCGAGGTCCTGCTGGAGGACGGCCCGCTCCTGTTCGAGCGTGTCGACCCGGGCGTCCCGGTCGAGGAACGCCAACGACACGATGCCGACGAGCATCAGCGCCGAACCGAACATCGTGTAGAGGAAGAACTTGAGCGCGGCGTAGATCCGCTTGCCGTAGCCCCAGCCGCCGATGAGGAAGTACATCGGGACGAGGACGACCTCGAAGAAGATGAAGAACAGGAACAGGTCGAGCGCCGAGAAGGCGCCGATGCACCCGGCCTGCAGCAACAGGAGCCACGCGTAGTACGGCTTCGGGTCCTTCTTGGGGGTCACCGCCACGAAGGTGAGCGGGAACAGCACCCCGGTGAGCACGATCAGGAACAGCGAGATCCCGTCGACACCGAGGTGCCACTGGATCCCGAACTCCTCGACCCAGACGTGGAGCGACTCGAACTGGAAGCCGTCGACGCTGCGGTCGAACGCGCCGAGCATCCACAGCGTGAAGGCGCCGGTCGTCGCCGAGAACAGCAGAGCGAGCAGGCGGAGCAGTTCGGGGCGGCGGGCGGGGGTGAGGGCGACGAGCAGCGCGCCGGCGAGGGGCACGAGGATCGACGCGGTCAGCAGCGGGAACGGCACGTTCGCCGCGAGCACGGGGGTGAGGACGTTGCCCATCACAGCGTCACCTGCGCGAGGAAGTAGGCGAGCAGGAGCACGGCACCGCCGGCGATGCCGAGGGCGTAGCTGCGGACGTAGCCGGACTGGGCGCCGCGCAGGCCGTCACCGACGCGCCGCACGAGCGCACCGA
Organism: Acidimicrobiales bacterium; assembly: GCA_041984725.1. Lineage (GTDB taxonomy): Bacteria > Actinomycetota > Acidimicrobiia > Acidimicrobiales > Salinilacustritrichaceae > Salinilacustrithrix. The sequence goes on from JBHIXO010000133.1 coordinate 3,878, forward strand.
CGCCGTTGACCGCGCCGTCGACGACCTTGGCGTCGAACGTGGCGACGCCGTCGAAGCCGGCCCGGCCCGGACCGCCCATGAACTTCGCGATCGACGAGTCGTAGTACCAGCCCTGGGCGAGCACCTCGGGCTCGACCGGGTCGCGCTGCTTGCGGATGTAGATGGCGTAGGCGATGCCGATCCCGACGATGCCGCAGGCCACGGCCGCGCCGGCGAGCGCCCACTTCGTGCCGGTGGCGACGGCGATGTGGCGCTCGTTGTCGCCGAGCACGGGATGCAGCCACTCCTCGAGGAAGTGCAGGTCCTTGGTGAAGGGCAACTGGATCACCCCACCGACCGCGGCGAGACCGGCCAGCGCGACGAGCGGGAACCACATGGTCCACGGCGACTCGTGCGGCGGGTCGTGCAGGACGAGCGTGTCGTCGCCCGCGGCTTCGACGGCGGCGTCGGCCTCGGCCTCCTCGGTGGCGGCGTCGTCGTCGTGGGCCGCCTCGGCGTGGTCGCCGTGGGCCTCGACCGAGAAGCGCTCCTCGCCGAAGAAGACGAGGAAGACCTGGCGGCTCATGTAGTAGGCGGTCAACAGCGCGGTGACGAGGCCGACCGCCCACAGGGCGACGTTCTCGTCGTAGGCGTACAGCAGGATCTCGTCCTTCGAGAAGAAGCCCGAGAACGGCGGCACGCCGGCGATGGCCAGCCAGCCGATGATGAACGTGGCGGCGGTGATCGGCATGTACTTGCGCAGGTTGCCCATGCGCTGCATGTCCTGCTCGTCGTGCATGCCGTGGATGACCGAACCCGAGCCGAGGAACAGCAGCGCCTTGAAGAAGGCGTGGGTGATCATGTGGAACACGGCGGGGACGTAGGCGCCGACGCCGACCGCGAGGAACATGTAGCCGAGCTGGCTGACGGTGGAGTACGCCAGCACCTTCTTGATGTCGTTCTGGCTGACGGCGATCGTGGCCGCGAACAGGGCGGTGCCGACGCCGACCCAGGCGATCGTGGGCTGGATCCACGAGTCGGCCTCGGCGATGATCGGGTTGGCCCGGGTCAGCAGGTAGATGCCGGAGGTGACCATCGTGGCGGCGTGGATGAGCGCCGAGACGGGCGTCGGGCCGGCCATGGCGTCGGGGAGCCAGACGTAGAGCGGGAACTGGGCCGACTTGCCGATGGCGCCGACGAACAGGCAGCCGGCGATGAGCGTGGCGGTCGTCTCCGACAGCGAGCCGGCCCCGCCGAGGATCTCGCTGTAGTTGATCGAGCCGAGGGCGGCGAAGCAGGCGAAGATCGCCACCATGAAGCCCCAGTCACCGATGCGGTTGGTGACGAAGGCCTTCTTGCCGGCCGAGGCCTTCTCGGGGTCGGTGAACCAGAAGCTGATGAGGAAGTACGAGCAGGCGCCCACGCCCTCCCACCCGAGGAAGGTGAGGAGCAGGTTGTCGCCGAGCACGAGCATCAGCATCGAGAAGGCGAACAGGTTGAGGTAGACGAAGAACTTCGAGAAGTTGGCGTCGCCGTGCATGTACCCGATCGAGTACAGGTGGATCAGCGTGCCGACCCCGGTGATGAACAGGCACATGGCGATCGACAGCGGGTCGACGTAGAAGCCGACGTCGACCTCCCATCCGCCGACCGGGATCCACTCGAACAGCGTCTGGCCGAAGACCCGGGCCTCCTCCTCGCGGTCGACGAGACCGAGGAAGACGAGCAGCGTGGCGACGAACGAGCCGCCGATGGCCGACGTCGCCAGCCAGCCCGACCACGGCTCGCCGAGCAGGCGGCCGAAGACGACGAGCGTGAGGAACCCCGCCAGCGGCAGGGCAGGGATCAACCAGGTGAGCTCCAGCAGTTCGTCCATCGGTTGCTATCCCTTGAGGAGCGCCAGGTCGTCGGCCGTGGCCGCGGGGCGACGGCGGAGGATGGCGACGATGATCCCGAGCCCGACCACGACCTCGGCGGCCGCGACGACGAGCACGAAGACGACGACGGCCTGGCCGCCGACGTCGTCGAGCATGCGGGAGAACGTCACGAAGGTGAGCGTCACGGCGTTGAGCATCAGCTCGACGCACATGAACATGACGAGCGGGTTCCGGCGGATCAGCAGGCCGACGGCACCGATGGCGAACAGCGCGGACGCCAGGACCAGGTACCAGGACGGCTCGACGGCGGCGAGCAGCGCAGCGGTCACGATCCGACCTCCTCGTCCTCGGCCGCGCCGGCCGGGTCATCGGCCTCCGTGGCGTCGGCGTCCCCGCCCGTGTCCGTGTCCGTGTCGGTGTCGGTGTCGGCGAACGCGTCGTCGACCAGCTCGCTCGGCAGCGGGTCGGGGAGGTCGACGAGCATGTCGGCCGCACGGGGGCCCCGCTTGGCGAGCAGCACGGCGCCGACCACGGCGATCACCAGGAGCGCCGAGGTGATCTCGAGGGCGAACACGTAGCGGGTGAAGAGCACCTCGCCGATGGCGGAGATGTCGGGGCGACCGTCGCGGAGGCTGCCGAGGTTGGCGACCCGGCCGGTGGCCTCCCAGTCGGTGGCGGCGAGCGCGGCGACGGGCAGGGCGAACACGGCCGCGCCGACGACGATGGCGGCCGAGCGTTGCCCGACCAGCGGTTCGACCCCGAGCTTCTCGGCGCGGTCGACGCCGAGAAGCATGATCACGAACAGGAACAGGACCACGATGGCGCCGGCGTAGACGATGACCTGCACCGCAGCCAGGAAGTGGGCCTCCTGGGCGACGAACAGCACGGCGATGCCGAACAGCGTCCCGACGAGCGAGAGTGCCGAGTGGACCGGGTTCTTGGCCACGACGACACCGAGCGCGCCGACGAGGCAGATGGCGGCGGCCACGAGGAACACGAACGTCTCCATCAGTGCCCTCCCGGCTCGTTCCGGGCGTCGCCGCCCTCGGTCACCTCGCCGCCGTCGGCGGTGTCGTGCTCGCCCGGGTTGGGGCCGGGCGCGGTCCCGCCGTGGGGCGTGGCCGGCTCGACCTCCATGTGCGGGGCGTAGTCGCCGTCGTCCTCGCGCTGGCCCCGCTCGGCGGGGCGCTCACCGAAGCCGAGCTCGGCGGCCCAGGCGACGATGCCCTCGAAGTCGGCGTCGCCGGAGGGGGCCGTGGCCCGCATCCAGGCGGAGGTGTGGCGCTCGACCTCCTCGGCGTCGGACCAGTCCTCCCACGGGAGCTTCTGGGCCCGGCCGTCGTCGTCGACCACCAGCTCGGCCTTGGTGTAGATGGCGTCCTGGCGGTTCGTGAAGGAGAACTCGAACAGCTTGGTCTCGGTGATCGCCTCGGTCGGGCACGCCTCGACGCACAGGTCGCAGTGGATGCACCGCAGGTAGTTGATCTCGTAGACGAAGCCGTAGCGCTCGCCCGGGCTGACCGGGTCGGCGGGGTCGTTGTCCTTGCCGCGCACGTAGATGCAGCGGGCCGGGCAGACGCCCGCGCACAGCTCGCACCCGATGCACTTCTCCATGCCGTCCTCGTACCGGTTGAGGACGTGCCGGCCGTGCAGGCGGACGGGCTTGGTGCGCTTGGGTCCCTCGCCCTTGACGTAGGGCTGGGTCAGGTTGCGTCCGGTGACCGAAGCCTTGTCGAAGGTCTTGCGGAACGTGATCTTGAAGCCGTCGAGGTAACCCATCAGGCCTCGACCTCCCCGAGCTCGCGGCGCTGGCGGGACACCTCGGAGGCCCGGGCCAGCAGGGCGAAGCACGTGCCACCGATCAGGAAGAACCCGATCCCGATGACGACGCCGTAGTTCCAACCGAGGTCACGGCCGATGTTCAGCGAGGCGAGCAGCAGGAGCCACCCGAGCTGCAGCGGGATCAGCACCTTCCAGCCCAGGTCCATGAGCTGGTCGTACCGGAACCGGGGCAGCGTGCCGCGGATCAGCACGAAGATGTAGAGGAAGACGAAGATCTTGGCGACCAGCCAGAAGATGCCCGACACCGGTTCGAGGAAGCCGGGGAGCAGCGGGCCGGCGGGGCCGCCGAACCACAGCGTGACGATCACGGCCGACATCGTGACCGGGTGCATGAACTCGGCGACGAAGAACATGCCGAAGCGGATCGACGAGTACTCGGTGTGGAAGCCGCCGACCAGCTCCTGCTCGGCCTCGACGAGGTCGAAGGGCGGATGGTTGAGCTCCGCGGTGCCGGCGATGAGGAAGATGACGAACGGGACGAACGCGGTGACGATGAGGTTCCACCGCGGCACGAACCCGAACCAGCCGTCGCTCGCCTGCTGCACGACGATGTCGTGGGTGGACAGCGAGCCACTGACGAGTACGACCACGGCGATGGCCAGCCCGAGGGCCGCCTCGTAGGACACCATCTGGGCCGACGCCCGCACCGAGCCGAGCAGTGGGTACTTCGACCCCGAGCCCCAGCCGGCGAGCATGATGCCGTAGATCGCGAGCGACGACATCGCGAGGAAGAAGAGGATGCCCACCGGCGGATCGGCGAGCTGGAGGTAGGTGATGTCGCTCCCCCACTCGACCGAGCCGGTCTCGATCGTCCCGTCGGCGAGGGTGCGCGTCTCGTTGAAGTCGCCCCCGAGGGGCACGATCGCGAACACGAGGAACGCGGGCACCAGGTCCTCCTTCATGAACAGTTTGATGCCGTCGGCGAGGCTCTGGAGGATGCCCCACGGGCCGGCCACGCTCGGGCCGATGCGGTTCTGGAAGTCGGCGATGACCTTGCGCAGGAACCAGATGTTGAGCATCACCGCGACGAGCAGGAACACGAAGGTGACGAGCACCTTCACGACGACCCAGGCGACGTCGCCGCCGTCGACACCGTCGAGGAAGAGCGGATCGAGACCGAGGATCATGGCCGCTCCACCCGCACGTCGGTGACCGGCGCGGTGGCGTCGATCAGGGAGTTGACCGCCCAGCCGTCGACCGAGACCGGCACGGCGGCGGTTCCCGCGGGCACGCCCGCGTCGGACTCGACCGGCGCGAGCAGGTGGCCCCGGCCGGATTCGATCTTGACGACCGTGCCCCGTTCGACACCGATCTTGTCGAAGTCGACCGGGTTGAGCCGCACCTGGATGGCTCGGGCGAGGCCGGCGCTGGCGGGGCTGTGGCGCAGGGCGACGCCGTCGTCGTACATCCGGCGGGTGGTGACCAGCCGCAGCGAGTAGGCGTCGTTGGCGGGACCCCCGGCGGCGGGCGGATCGGGCATGGCGATGTCGCCGGACCCGGCCACGAGCACGCCCTCGACCCGGCCGGCGGCGAGCGCCTCGTCGGTGAGGTCACCGTGGACGGCGGAGACGGCGGCGAGCTCGGCCCGGATCGCCGACGGCGAGTCGACGCCGAGGTCGTGGCCGAGCCGCATCGCGATCTCGGCCGCGATCATCCAGTCGGGCCGCGCCGTGCCGACCGGGGTGACCTTCTGCTCCATCACGCTCACCCGACCCTCGAGGTTGGTGAACGTGCCGCTCGACTCGGTGGGCGCGGCCGCGGCCAGCACCACGTCGGCGAACCGGCCGGTGGAGTCGTTGGGCAGCAGGTCGACGGCGACGACGGTGCGGGCACCGGCGAGCCCGGCCTCGGCCAGCTCGGCGTCGGGGAAGTCGTTGATGGGGTCGCAGCCGAGCAGGACCAGCACGTCGATCTCGCCGTCGCGGGCGGCGGCGAGGATGCCGGCCGCATCGTGGCCGACGGCGGCGGGGACGGTGGGCCAGGCGTCGGCGAAACGGGCG